>NZ_KV917368.1:363448-695088 GCF_002019605.1 Alkalihalobacterium alkalinitrilicum
GGACTTTGTCTCCCTAATAAAACGAGTAAGTAATATCCAAGCACCGTTGGGGGCAAAACGATAGGAAGAGTGATCAGTGTATCTATTAGGTCAGCCAATTTTCCTTTTGACTTACTTAAGTAGTATGCGATGGGTAAACCTATAAAAAGGGCTAATAGAGTTGCTGTGGTAGCGACTCTTAATGAAAGAAATAGTGGAAATAAATTAACATCTGCCATAAGTTACTTCTCCTTACTCAGGCACAACAAAACCGTAACTTTCCATAATTGGCTTTCCAACTGGCCCCATAATAAAATCTATAAACTTTCTTGAAAGCTCTTCTTGATTCGTCTCGTTTATAACAGCAATCGACTGTTCAAGAGGAGTATGTAAGTTTTCCTCGATCATGTGGAAATTAACGATATCCTCTTGATAGAGCGATAATGCAATAATTCCCGCTTCGACATTTCCTGTCTCAATAAATGCTAGTGTATCTGAGATATTACGTCCATACACGAGTTTTCCTTGTAGCTCTTCCCAAATTCCCACGGTTTCAAGCGCTTGCTTAGCTGCTAGTCCGTATGGTGCATGGTCAGGGTTAGCAATGGCTACTTTAACGACTTCAGGTTGTAAAAGATCTTCTAGCTTCTCGATCACAATCGGTTGATCGGGAAGTGTTGCTATTCCAATTCGTCCGAATGCATAGGTCGTTTGTGTATCAGGAAATATTAAATCTTTTTCGTTTAACTGATCAACAAACTTAATATTAGCAGCGGCAAACACATTAAATGGTGCACCATTTGCAATTTGATCGGCTAATTGACCCGTAGAACCGAAGGAAAATGTAATCGTTGCTCCTGTTTCTTCTTCAAAAAGAGAACCTACTTCAGTAAAAGCCAATGTTAAGTCTGAAGCTGCTGCCACTTTTAGTTCGAGTTTGTCTGCAATCTCGTTATACTCAGTGCTGCAGGCTGAATTTATAAATATTATCAATAAAAATAGTGTAATGATCGCTAGGACCTTAAATGTAAATGTCTTCATGTCGTTAACCCTTTCTTGCTATGATAAAACAGTTCTTATTACTATATATGAGTATATCATTACTCTGCTGTTTCGCAATGAAATATATCACAGAAAATAGAATCAAACTTTAAAATCTGGTGACTGAATTTATTTAAGATGTGCTAAGACTTCTTCTATAGAATGAATGGTCAATAAATAATATACAAAAGGTTGACCTTCTTCCAACGATTCTAAAAATAAATAGGAAAGCGGGTGGAGCATCCTCTATAAATCGAAAAAAAGGGCAGTTTTTACTAGAAGAATTAGGGCGAGGTCATTTATTCGTACACTTAAACAGCCCACCATTTCTTTATATAGAAACGGATGAAAGCTTTATATTTATTAACGCAAAAAATCAAGAACATACGCAAGAGTGGTTTGCGGCTCTAATACAACAACTGGCAGTAATACCCCCACTTCAAGACTTCGAGGAATCAAAGGAGGATAAGTGGGGGATAAACTGCCTTAACAACTAAATGAACACAGACTAAATGCGCCACGTCCTGTGGCCACGTCTGTGTGACCCACATCGTGTGGGCCTCAACTAACCATCAGTGGGGGAAGAGGAAAACCCCTCACTGATGGAAGTTTCACTTTATCGTACCTTATCAACTGGAAAGTATGAGCATCTATTTATCACCCGAAGTTTTTGATCCAAATGATCTTCCGGTTCCGTTAGCAGATCTTATCGCAATAGCGGCAATTCAGTTAGGGGCTATAACTTTTGTTGCGGGCCTACTAGGAGTTATTCTCGCAAGAAAAGTGAACTTAACAATGCCGATTTTAGATACATTAGTAGTTAAAGAGAAAAAAGTACAAGTTTCAAGTAAATGGCTGACAAATTCTATAATGTTAGGAGTGCTTGGTAGCTTTACAATCATCGCTTCTGACTTCTTTTACTTTCAGAATTACGTCCCATTAATTGCAGAAAATCCACTTTCCTTTTCTCTAAATGGTTTATTGGCTGGGGTTTGAGTCTAGTATTAATGGTTCGTTCATTTTTGTTAGATGGCGTGTTTGGACTTGTGTTTGGTTATTTATATTGGCGTAAAGGAATCGAGTATGCAATGTTTAGTCATAGGACTGCACATATATCGATGCAATTGCTTTTTATTCCGTTATTTTACTAATAGTGGTGGGAATTGCGGAAGGCTTTGGTAGAGATGTGCTTAATGCAGATGCTCCTATCGAGCAGTATCCGTCTGAGATGCTTCGGGAGTTGACTATTGGAGCGACAACAAAACCGGTTTTTTTAAAAACATTTATGTACCATCTCATTGAAGAGGGATTAGATGCTTATGCTCCTGTCGTAAAATTAGTTGAAACAGAACCGGGGGATAAAGGAGAAGTACAAACAAATATCCAAATAAATGGTCTCGCCATCTTAAAAAAAGACAAACTCGTTGAGCTCTTGGAACCTGAAAAAGCTAAGTACGTTTTAATAACAATGAACCAAGCCAACTTGCCGACCTTTAAGATCGATGCTCCAGATCATACAGGAAAATTGATGATACAACTCCAAGAATATGAAACCAACCTTAGCCCGTCTATTAACGAGGAAGAAGTAACTATTGAAATTAATATCCGAGCAAAAGGTGCTCTTGTTGAAAATATGTCTACTTATAGCATGAGAAATTATGAAAATAAAAAAAAGGTAGAGCAACATTTAGAAGAAAAGCTTAAAACAGACATAAAACAGACAATCCACCATCTTCAATCTCTTGGCTCGGATCCGATTGGTTTTGGACAACTTCTTCGTCGAAATAAAGTCAATGAGTGGATGAAGTTAAAAGGCCAATGGGAGAATGTTTATCCGAAAATTGAAATTAAAGTAGATGCACGAGTACATATTGAGCATGAAGGTGTTCTTTCAAAGCCATTAGAAATTAAGGAGTATGATTCATAAAGTGATCACATCTGTCATTCAAGCGTTAACTGTAAATCTTATTATCCTTGCATTCGAGAGACGTGCATTAGTTCAAACCACTAATTTTACACGTTGGTTATTTTTTATTATTTTATCGTTTAGTACATTAATTTGGATATATATTTCTATCGTTATTGATATTCCGAGATTAGGGAATTTACTGGAAAGTATCCGCATTTTTTAAATTTGTTGTAGAAGGATGAATACTATGGAGAGAATATCTGGAATTCAAACGGTATTTATAGGCGCCTTATACATATTAACGGTTGGAATTAAACAATCTCCTATTTTAATGTTCGAAACAGCTAAGCAAGATTCTTGGATAAGTCTAATTGTTGCCTTTTTCGTAATGATTCTCTCCGTATGGTTATTCACACGCATTTTGGCCCGTTTTCCGAATGATAATCTGTTAGAAATATTAAAAATGTATTCGCCGATAATAGGGCGAATTATTATTCTTATCTATCTATACTTTTTTATTTTAGTAATTGCTCATGATATTCGGTTTCTCATTGACTTAATTACCGTCATCTTTTTACCGACAACTCCTTTAAACATTATTGGAATGTTTACTCTTTTACTGGCTGTATTGATGGCAAGGGAAGGTATAGAAGTTCTAGCCAGGTTGGCACAATTATTTTTTATACCATTTACAGTTATTCTTCTATTACTTCCACTCTTCTTACTTGATCAAATAGATTTTAATAATATGCAACCTGTGTTAGAGGACGGATATAGTATTTTTCAAGGCAGTATTTATGCATTGGGAACACTCGGTGAATTAGTGATACTACCGTTAATTTGTACAGCCCATTCTTTTCGGTTTCGTTATGGAATGTATGGATTAGTAGTTGGAACTTTCTTAATTGGAATTATGTTAGTTCATATATTACTTGTGTTTGGAGCCAGTTTAGCCACGGTCTTTTTTGATCCAGCCTACATACTTGTAAGACAAATCCGAGTCACAGATTTTTTAGATCGAATGGATATTATTATCGCAGCACTATGGTTACCTACTATCTTTGTAAAAATCTCCTTTACGTTATTTGTTATTTGTAAAGGAATACAAAACCTTTCTAACAAAATTTCTGGTAAGTTATTAGTTCCGCCGATGGGAGTATTTAGTTTTGTATGTAGTGTGTGGTTTTTTGAACATGCAACCCAACTCATCCATTTTGACAGAGTAAAGCCTGTATTTATTATAATGACAACGTTTGTCGTACCGATATTTCTATATTTTTATCTGAAAAATAGTAAACAAAATATTACTTCTAAAAGTATGTAGGACAAACTTTTCTTAATAGTGGAATATTTGGTTAATAATAGAGGTGTATTTCTACTTAATAAAAAAAAGTCGATACATATGAAGGGATGTTTACAGGTGGGGTAACACTATTAATATACCCACCTGTAATGTCCAGCAATTGGAGTAGAAAAAGAGGTTAGTTTCACTTCTGCTGCAAATGGACGATTATTATGAATTAGGTAAGGGGTTCCGTCTTTCGCACGTTTATCGGAAACGATCCCGACATGATGAAAACCATCTAAAAAGACAACGATATCACCTGGTTGCCATTCTTTTAAGTTTTCAATATCCCCAGGTATTAGCTTCGTCGTTAAAGACTCCGCGTGACGCTCGAAAAACATATATTGATTAGGAACGCGACGAAAATCAATATTCGGGTCAGGGCTACCGTCAACGCGAGGATATAAGTCAATGTAATCGATGATGTCTTGATCAATAAGGTCTTTTAAAATAATATTCGCACCTAATAACCCACGCCAAATCACATCTGTACAAACACCCTCATCATTTGGGGGATACCCACCCGCATAGTATGCACTTTTATAATGAGTTCGTTGTTCGACTTCTTTTCGTGCTGCGAAAACGATATCCATCGGGTCAGGAATATCATTCCCATTACGATCGACAGTTGAATACTCTTCAGGTACGTTAACCGTTTGTACAAATAAACGTTCTAAATGGATACCGAGTGAATCGAGTATAATTCCACCTTTAAAAAAGTAAACAAACGATAGTATTACAATGGAGATAATAGAAGTGGAGAGGAGAAGCTTTTTTAAGATTTTCAATTGTGAACACCCCATTGAGCCGTAGAGTTTCAGAATGATAAGTAATCATATAGTAGATGAAATTATTATATTACAGACATTGAGTTAAATATAGATTTTTTTTGTGAAAACTTACCTATTTCTTTTGAATGAGAGTAAGAGGAGAGTAAGTTTAACGCCGTTTGGATCGTATCCGTTTAGTAAGAAGTTTGGTTGGGTATCAATTTGTAGTTTCATTGCGATTAACACTGAAAGATCAATGTGTCTGAATTTTTTTATGCATTAGGAGAGAAGGCATAAAACGTTCCTTAATATGAAATATGGTAGTGAGATTTGGAAAGAGTTGACAAGTAAAATAATTTGTTAGATAATACATAGTATAAGAACGTATGATCTGGTTTTTCAGGTCTCTTATAATCCAATAAAAGAGGTGCATTACATGATTTTAGGAATAAATCCGTATATGATTTTTGATGGAACTGGACAAGAAGCGGTTAAATTTTATGAACAAACTTTGGATGCCAAAGTTAATTTTCTTCAAACTTTTGGAGACATGCCTGAAAATCCAGAATACAGCATCCCAGAAGAGGCGAAGGAACGTGTAATGCATGCCCATTTAAAAATAGGTAACACGGACCTGATGATATCTGATACATTTCCAGGACAACCATTACAGAGTGGATCACAAGTTCAGGTCTCGATAACTACGAGCAGTGTTGAGAAATCCAAAGAACTATTCAGTAAACTAGAAGATGGTGGTCAAGTTGGAATGCCGCTTCAAGAAACATTCTGGAGTCCAGCTTATGGATCGGTTACCGATAAATTCGGTATTACTTGGCAGGTTTCTACCTATGTTGAAGAAAGTCAATAAGTTAGAATACTAATATGTTTGAAGGATTAAAACAATTGGACGAAACAGGGTTATCCCTATAAATAATCAACACGAGCGTTATTGCTCGTGTTTTTTCATAAGAGTTTTCTAATTCTTTGTATGACTATCACTTAAAAATTGTTCTACTCGTTCAACGATGTCCTTCCTATTGTAATTAATGTACAAACTACTAGCTAATCTTACGGGATCACCAAAAAAGAACTTTTCGTATAAGGTCTGTCTAGTTCCGAATGGACTCATACATAAATCCCAAGCGAGCCGAAACAGTTGAACACGATCTTTACCATTTTTCGTTGTGGCTTGTAGGTACAGGTTTAAGTCTTCTTTAATATTCGAATCAAAATCTTTTTCTGTTGGAATGGAAATCATACCACTAGCTCCGAGGTGTTGAATGATTTCAGCCATTCTTGGGTAAAGTCGTTGAAATGTGGTAATGGCTGAATATAACGGATTTACTGCAGGTAGTAGGATACCATTGGTACTTTCTTTTGCCTCTGTTTCTGAAGTAATTAAAAAAGCTTTCATTGTTTCAAGCGCCAGGATAATTTCAGCTATTTTTTCCTGAACGTGCTGATATTCAGAAGTGTTGATCGTGTCTACAATCAGTTGTGCTACACCTAATATAAACTCTAACTTCACTACTTGACGCGACACGACTTGATGTAATGTTAATGCCGTAAAGGCTCCTTTTGTTGTAAAGGCTTTAGCGATTTCGATATTGTCATAATAAAACACGCGATTCCACGGCACTAATACATGATCGAATACAACAATGGAATCGTTTTCTTCAAATCGGGAACTTAGAGGATAATCAAATCTAAAGTCATTTGAACAGAACGATTCTCTACAAATAAATTTTAGTCCCTCTGTATTACTCGGAATCGAAAAAGCATAGGCGTATGATTTATCTAGCGGGTTTCCAGTTGAATACACAATAATTTCATCGGTAATTCCTCCTTGTGTAGCGAGGAGTTTGGCTCCTTTTATGATTAAGCCCTCACTCGTACGACCTACGACCTTTGCAGCAATCGGCTGATCGTATTCCTCTAGAAAATGAAGGGTGGCTCGGTTTACTTGCGGATTTATAAATGTATGAGTAAATGAATAGTCATTCTCGCTAGCAAGTTTATATAGCGATTCTAAGTTCTCAGGAAAACAGTTTGTTTTCCCTTCTAGCAAGTGTTTTGAAGCTACAAATGCAACTAATACTGTATTCATGTAATCTGGACTTCTGCCCATCATACCCGCGTTCATTTTAGCCCAATTTTGATACATTAAGCGCCTTTTGCGTAAATCCTTCTTGTTATGTGGCATTAGAAATGAAGTACCTATTGGACTTCCTGAAATGGGTGAAGTAAAGGTCATAATATTTTTGTAGGAACTTTGGTGTTGTAAATCATATAAAGAAGCTTGACTGTTGATAATACCCTTGAAGGCGGGATGTTCGGATATTTTTCCTCTAACACGCTCACCTTGGATCCAAACCTGAGGATTTAACGAATCGATCCTATCTCTATAATCCTTTCCGTATATTGCTCCCAACGGCTATTTCACCTCACAAAATATACAGTCATGTAACCTCCTATTACCATATTTATCATAGTAACTTAATATGCTCATCATGTGGTAAAAAATGATACAATTTCAATTTAGCGACATATAGGGTGGGCGGGTGTTAATATTCACTTGTCTTGTATATTGAATTTTTCATAATTAATTTAGTAGAAAGGAAGTGTTTTTTTGAAACATTTCATAGAGAAATTGTTTGGTAAAGCATCCAAAGATAGTAAACTCTTATTGTTCGGATACTGGGTAGGTATTTTGTTTTATTTTATCGCACTTATTTTATTTGCGATGCAAGCGACGATTGGCGGGCAATGGCTATCCGTTTTAGCGATTGCGGTCGGTTTTCCAATTTTCTTTCGACTGGTTTACAGTTTAAATCGAAGTTTATGGACGAAATTCAGAGGGATGAACAAACGTAATATTTTTCTAGTTAGTGGTGGTGTTGGTCTAATCATTGTTGTGTTTATAGGTGCTTCATTGCTATTTTCAGATAACTTAGTAATCAATGCTAGTAAAAGTATAGTTAATGGTAATGTACAAGTATCGATTGGCTCTTTAAAAGGAAGTTATTCAGTCGATGAAGTGAGGATTATCGAAGAAGGTATGGTTGTCATTCCCTATCGAACAACAATTGATGAGGGGGATGTATTATTAATTGTTGAACATGGAGATAAGGTCTTATGGAAAAAAGAAGTTTCTCCATTTTCGCAAGGATTAATCGAATTTTACGGTGAGAAAGAACGGTATAATATACAATTGTATACGGAAAAAGCGAAAGGGATAAACGTGGAGATTATCAATTGATAATATTGCAGGACAAATCATTATGATTGAAAGAAAGGGAGGTCAGTCTATTGAAAAAAATAAAAATTGCATTATTACATTTATTGCCGATTGCAGGAGATATTACATATAATCAAGAATTAATTGAAAAAGCAGTGAAACAAGCTGCGGAAAAAAATGTGGACTGGATGATAACACCAGAGTTAGCCGTGAGTGGATTACAGTTTGATCATTTGATTGGAACCGATTGGATTAAGGAGCAGCCAGATGAATGGATGACTCATTTTATGAAAATGGTCAAAAATTTAAAAACAACTGTATTTCTCGGGTGTACAGAACGATCAACAGATCAAGCGCTTTATAATTCTGTCTTTGTTATCAATCGAGAGGGTGAACTGATAGGAAGTCAAAAGAAGATTGCTAGAGTGGATCAATGGTCAACTGCAGGTAGCTGTCTAGAGCCCGTTCAAATTGATGATATTCAAGTTGGTATTTTGATTTGTGCCGATGCTTACACAAAAAGTATTGCTGACACATTAAAAGCGAATGGAGCGCAGATGATTGTAGCACCATCGTCTTGGGGACCGGGTTTTCATGGACCAAATGGTGAATGGGAACAACGATCTATCGATACGGGATTACCTGTAATCGTTTGTAACCGCACAGGAGAAGACGAAACGGTTTCATTTTGGAAAGCGGAAAGTTCGGTCATAAAAAACGGGAAACGACTTCTTTCCCACCATTCCAAGCAATCAGCAATTCTTACTTTCGAATGGGATGTCGAGAAGATGGAATTAATATCTTCTGATTTTGAAGTGGAATGGATTTAGGGTGAAAAAAATAGAGGGGGTTTTCTATGAAACTGATGATATTCAAGTTGGTATTTTGATTTGTGCCGATGCTTACACAAAAAGTATTGCTGACACATTAAAAGCGAATGGAGCGCAGATGATTGTAGCACCATCGTCTTGGGGACCGGGTTTTCATGGACCAAATGGTGAATGGGAACAACGATCTATCGATACGGGATTACCTGTAATCGTTTGTAACCGCACAGGAGAAGACGAAACGGTTTCATTTTGGAAAGCGGAAAGTTCGGTCATAAAAAACGGGAAACGACTTCTTTCCCACCATTCCAAGCAATCAGCAATTCTTACTTTCGAATGGGATGTCGAGAAGATGGAATTAATATCTTCTGATTTTGAAGTGGAATGGATTTAGGGTGAAAAAATAGAGGGGGTTTTCTATGAAACAATGGACGAAAGATATCGTAATCGATGCTCCGATCGAACAAGTTTGGCAGTTTCTTGATGGATCATTAGAAAATATGCAAAAAATTATGCCTCAAGTTGTTGATCATAAGCCAATTAAAGTAACGGAAGAAGGGGTCGGAAGTGTATATCGCCAAAAATATAAAGAAGGAAAAAGAATTGAGGAGTATGATGTGAAAACATTAGAATATGTCAATTCTTCTGATTTGAAAAAGTTAAAAGTTGGCTTTACACTAGCAAACATGTTTGAAATCACAGCTTATTACGAATTAGAAAAAAGGGAAAATCAACAAACGTACTTTAAATATACAGTCACGAATCAACCTTTGAAATGGTTTGTGAAATTGTTTTTATGGTTTGCTACTGATAAAGTTGTCGTAGAATTTTTACAGAGAGTTAAACGTGTAGCTGAATCGGACAAGTAATAGGAAATAACAAAAGTGCTTTAGTGAAAATAATTTCAGTTTAAGCACTTTTTGTTATTAAAATATTTTAATATGGGTCTGAAGGGTGACCCATTTGTTCAGCTTGCTTGACAGCTTCTTCACCTTTTGTATCTTTTTGTTCACCAGCCTTTTTAAGTCCTTCAGCAATTCTTTTTCTGTAATCTTCATCACATTGAGTTAACATATCAACCATGCGATCTTGAATTTCTTTTCGGCAAGTGGCTAATGCTCCTGTTAAATTAGCAATTAACTCGTCTCGTTCCCAGTCATTAAACCGTCTGTACGTTTCGCCTGCTTGTCCAAAGTTATTTTCACGAGAAATAGTTTCTCTTTTTACATTTCCTTCTACATAGGGTTCATGTTCTTTTCCTGGATTTTGTGATTCTTTTAATCCACCAATGAGGGAAGGTTCGTAATTAACGTGTGGGTTTTGATGTTCGCCAAAATTTGTTCTGAAATCCATTTGTCCGCCTTCTTGATTTGAAGCGACATGTTTCTTTGGTTTGTTAATTGGCAATTGTAAATAGTTCGAACCGACACGATAGCGTTGTGTATCTGAGTAAGAGAACGTTCGTCCTTGAAGTAATTTATCATCGGAAAAATCTAGACCGTCAACGATAACACCCGTACCAAAAGCCGCTTGTTCTACTTCTGCAAAATAATTTTCAGGGTTTTTATTTAAAACCATTTTTCCAACTTTATGCCAAGGGAAATCTTCTTTATACCAAAGCTTTGTTGGGTCGAGTGGATCAAAATCCAATTCTGGATGTTCACCGTCTTCCATAATTTGCACATACAATTCCCATTCAGGATATTCTCCGCGTTCAATCGCTTCATACAAGTCTAATGTGGCATGGCTGTAGTCTTTCATTTGAATTTCGTCAGCCTCTTTTTGTGTTAGGTTTTTAATCCCTTGGACAGGTTCCCAGTGATATTTGACTAATACTCCTTTGCCTTCTTCATTGACCCATTTGTAAGCATGAACCCCTGAACCTTGCATGTTTCGATAATTGGCCGGGATACCCCATGGTGAAAATAAAAAGGTAATCATATGCATTGATTCTGGTGTTTGGCATAAGAAGTCAAACATCCGTTCAGGATCATTGACGTTTGTAACAGGGTCAGGTCTAAAGGAATGAACCATATCAGGGAATTTTAAGGGATCACGAATAAAGAAGATCTTTAAATTATTTCCGACTAAATCCCAATTGCCGTCCTCTGTATAAAATTTGATTGCAAATCCTCTTGGATCACGCAATGTCTCAGGAGAATGCCCACCGTGTACAACTGTAGAAAAACGTACAAATACTGGTGTTTGAACGTCGGTATTCGTAAACACTTTGGCTCGTGTATACTTGGAAATGGCTTCACCATTTATCGTTCCATATGATTCAAAATAACCATGTGCACCAGCGCCGCGAGCGTGTACAATACGCTCAGGAATTTTTTCGCGATCAAAATGAGTGATTTTTTCAAGGAAATCATAATTTTCCAATGTTGTCGGTCCACGGTTACCGACTGTTCGTACACTTTGGTTATCTGTAACAGGATGTCCTTGTCTATTCGTTAATGTATCATCGCCTTCAATATGTCCATTATGATCTTTGTTCATATAAAAACCTCCTTATGTGGATAGATTTCCCTTTACCAAAATTAGGATGCCTTTTTCTAAAAAATACATGTATGTTTTTTAAAAATGGTTAACGGTTATGGAATAGTAGTACATATTTGAGAACTCTTTTGTAAGTGGGAGGAACCGTTCATATGAGTTGCGAAAATAAAAAGAACAAAATCATGAATGTATTTACCCTTTCATCGTCGATTGTATTGATGATTACTTTGTGGGGAATTCTTTTTCCTGATCATATGGAAAAGACGATGTCTAGCGGATTACATGTAGTCAATGATATGTTTGGCTGGTTGTATGTATTGGCTACTGCTCTATTTGTAGGTTTTTGTTTATTCTTAGGGTTCGGGCCCTATAAGCAAATGAAGATTGGTAAAAAACACGATCAGCCAGAATATTCCTATTACACTTGGGTCGGGATGCTATTTGCTGCTGGTATGGGGGTAGGGCTTGTCTTTTGGGGAGTTGCTGAGCCTGTCTCACATTTTGTTCACCCCTCCAGAAGGAATTGAGCCATACTCGAAGGAAGCGGCTGAAAAAGGATTGTTGTATGGGGTGTTTCACTGGGGAATTCACCCTTGGGCTGTGTATGGAATTGTTGCATTAGCATTAGGGTTTGTTAAGTATAGAAAAGGTTTACCAGGTTTAATAAGCTCGACATTTTACCCGATTATTGGCCATCGGATCAGGGGAGGATGGGGAAAATCGATCGATGTTATTGCCATTGTTGGAACGACTGTAGGGATCGCAACTTCTTTTGGTTTAAGTACCCTTCAAGTAAGCGGAGGTTTAACGCAACTGTTTGCTATTGAAAACGATGCATGGTTACAGCTGTCGATTATATTTTTTGTTACCGTCATTTTTCTACTATCGGTATTATCAGGCATCAATCGTGGGATGAAATATTTAAGCATTGGAAATTTAACGTTGGCGGCAGTGCTTCTTATTATCGTCATAATGATTGGTCCAACCATATATATATTTGAACACTTTACCTTAACATTAGGGACCTACATTTCTCAACTTGTCCCGTTAAGCTTCCAAACAACCCCTTATACAGATAATGAATGGCTTGGGGAATGGACGTTTTTCTACTGGGCTTGGGTGAACGCCTGGAGTCCATTTGTTGGAACGTTTATTGGCTGAGTTGGCTGATGTAATAAAAAATATCGTAATAAGAACCAAGGCAGCTATACTTAATATTAACCCAAATGGTAACTGTCCTAACATTAGAAAAAGACCGCTTTCTGGCGTTTCCCTTATTGTATTAGCCATTTCCACACCCCAATGGATTTCTTGATATAACGCAGTTCCTCCAAATACAGTAAACCATAAGACACTACCTAAAGCTGGGACAAATAATACACCCATAATGAACTCCTTCAAACTTCTCCCCTTCGATATTCTAGCACTTATGTATTAGGTGTGTTTTCTTCTAATGGAAAGCTAAATCCAAGTAAATCTAAGCTCGTGACGTGGGGACTGTTGATATCAGCTATTGCAGCGTCTCTTCTAATGAGTGGAGGTTTAAAAGGATTACAAGCAACAGCAATTATTATTGCCTTACCGTATACGTTGTTAATGTTTATGATGATGTTAGCAATTTATAAATCATTAAAGCGTGAAGGGATTAAGAAGCACAAAGTAGAAGAAAAAGAAGATTGGTAGGAAATAAGGGGGACAAAACAGAATTTGTTAGGAAATATTTAGGTATCCTTTTTAGGAGATGAATGGGGAGTTATCAAAATGAGTATGGGGGAAACGAAAAGTGAATAGTGAAAAAGTGGTTATTATTACGGGAGCGAATTCTGGGATTGGGAAAGCTGCTGCTTTCAAATTTGCAAAACAAGGATTTACAGTTATTATGGCTTGCCGAAATATGGAGATCAGTCGACGGGTACAAGGAGAAATTATAAAAGCTACGCAAAATCATCGTGTTAATCTTTTGAAGCTAGATGTCAGTTCCTTTGAATCGGTCCGCCAGTTTTGTTTGGAATTCAAGAAGCAATATGAAAAACTTGATATATTAATTCATAATGCAGCTTATGCTAACCATGGTGAAAAATATCGCCTGAGTGCGGATCAAATTGAACTAACCTTTGCGACGAACACTTTTGGTCCATTTTTAATGAGCCATTTATTAATTGATTGGCTGAAAAAATCAGATGATCCGAGAATTCTTCACGCCTCGAGTAATATTGTGAAACACTTTTTTGATCCGAAAAAAGAAATAGAGGTTACGAACTTAAGAGGTGAAGATAAAGAGAGTAAAACCTTCAGCTTATACAATATGTATCGAAATTCGAAAATGGCTTTAGTCATGCTCACTTTTAAAATGGCAGAAGAATTTGCGAATGATGGGATTAAAGTCAATGCGATCCAAATTAATGGCGCAACGATGTCGAAGGAAACATTACAGAAATTCAAGCCTGGATGGAGAATGATTGCGAGGATCCAAAACTTATTTTTTGCTCCACCCGAAAAATTTGCAGATTGCTATTTTGAAATATGTACATCAGATCAGTTTAAAAATGTTACAGGCAAACTACTTAATGATAAAAATCAAATCATAAATCCTACCGTAGCGAATGCAAATGTGAAAACACAAATGAAACAATTGTTTGGGTCGACCTTATATCCCGTTTACGCTGATAACAAAGACAATCAGAATAAAATTTGGGAGTTAAGCAGCGAAATAACGAAAGTTAATGGCCATACTATTATCCCTTAAAAATTGCTGAGCTTCCTTTTCTTCGTTATAATTTGGTACATATCGCGCCACTACTAGTTCAGTAAGCGTTAGGGGGAGCAACAATTGTTTTATAAAAACCTGATTGCAATTGCAATAGGTGGGGCATTAGGCACCATCTTAAGATATGTTTTAAATGTGTACACATTATTTGTCGGTTACCCGATTGGAACAGTCATTGAAAATATCATCGGTAGTATGTTACTCGGTTTTTTAACAGGCTGGTTTATCAATCGCAAGCCT
Organism: Alkalihalobacterium alkalinitrilicum; assembly: GCF_002019605.1. NCBI lineage: Bacteria > Bacillati > Bacillota > Bacilli > Caryophanales > Bacillaceae > Alkalihalobacterium > Alkalihalobacterium alkalinitrilicum. The sequence continues at coordinate 378,067 of NZ_KV917368.1, forward strand.
CGTGAATGGGTGAAAGTAGGGTTAGGTGTTGGCTTTTGTGGAGGGTTTACAACGATGTCTACACTTGCTGCAGACACTTTATTTTTATATCAAACGATGTCTAGTTTAGAATCGCTTATTTATTTATTTGTATCATTATTTGGTGGTTTAACTTTTGCTTTTATTGGCTTATTGCTTGGTACGAAGTGGAGTGAAAAGAAGGAAGAAGAAAAAGAGGGGCAATTGTCATGAATGTTTTAATTTTAGGTTTAGGAGGAGCTCTAGGTGCGATATCCCGGTATCTTATCGGTTTAGTGATAATGCAAAAAAATCCACACCCACCCATTCCGATTGCCATGTTAATTGTTAATTTACTTGGTTCTTTCGGTCTAGGTATATTCTTTGCAACGATGTTCGGTATCATTCCATTAGGAGCTTACGATGAGGCGATATTTTTATTTTTAGGAATTGGTTTTTTTGGAGCATTTACGACGTTCTCCACCTTTAGTATGGAGACGATTGAATTAGTGAGAAAAAAACTGCTGAAAAAAGCAATCATTTATTTCACCCTTTCGATATTAGGAAGTATCGTGGCGTTTCTAGTTGGGTTTTGGTCCGGAAACATTTTAAAGTGATAGGGCAGAATCTTGGTGGATAGAAAAAAAATTTATGAGCAACCTAATGATTGGGAATTATATGTACAAAAATGATTAGGTTGGAGGAAGAATAATGGATCAACAACAAAATCAACAACAGCAGCCGTTACAAAAAGCGCAACAAGCGATGAATGAAGCAGAGCAACAAGTACAAAACCTACAACAAGCGCAACAGTCAATGAATGGAGTAGAGCAACAATTTTTACAAGCACAACAGGAAATGAATAATGCGGAGCAGGAGTTGCTGACGGAAAAACAGCAACTACAACAAGCTGAAATGGAGCTTTATGAAGCGAAAGAACAAGTAAAAAAAGAACAACAAGATGTTCAAGCTGCTCAAGCAAAGGTTCAACAAACACAAGCTAAGGCAATGGCTGAAAGAGAAAAACTTCAATAAAAACTGAACAACCTAAACGGAAATCATGGCTTCTAAAAACAGATCTAACCTTTAAGGAATGGGTCTGTTTTTTTTGTTTAAATATGGTACTGTATGATTATGGTACTGTATGATTATGGTAGTTTATTTTTGGGAGGTAATCTGTTTGAAGCATAAACGTTAGACAAAACCGAGAATAACGGTTGTCGGTAGCATGAATATGGACTTTATTACAGAAGCAAAACGTTTCCCTAAACATGGAGAAACGATTTTAGGAGAAAATTTTTTTACAAACCTGGTAGGAAGGGTGCGAACCAAGCGATTGCTGCCGCTCGTTTAGGTGCAGCAGTTTCTTTTATTGGATGTATCGGGGATGATCTTTACGGTAAACAGTTAAAAACTCAACTAATAAACGAAGGAATTAATGTAGAAGTTATCGATATGTGCAATGATAAACCAACAGGTGTAGCTCAAATAACAGTGACACCTTCAGAAAACCATATTATTGTCGTCCCTGGTGCTAATTATGAACTGAAATCCGAATGGATAGAACAGCACAAGAAAACACTCACAGGGAGTGACATTATCGTACTCCAATTAGAAATTTCACTACATATTATTGCTCAAGTCCTCACGATAGCAAATCAATATCATGTCCCTGTTTTATTAAACCCAGCCCCAGCTAAAGAACTTCCAATTGAAATACTACAAAAAGTTACCTATCTTACTCCAAATGAAACGGAGTTTTCTTTCATAACAGGGTGTACCTCAGAAAAAGAATATAAGAGAGCATTCCAGTTGCTTCACGAACAAGGCATACAAAACATCATTCTTACACGTGGTGATCTATCGGAAAGAGGATGAGCTTATATCTCACCCGAGTAAAAAAATGAATGTTGTAGATACAACAGGTGCTGGCGATGCTTTTAATGGAGCACTTGCCTTCGGGATTGCCTCCAATCAACAGCTTGATCAAGCCATCGATCTTGCGATAAAAGTAGCGGGATGTTCGGTTACTAAGATGGGCGCTCAAGCTGGAATGCCAACAATGCAAGAATTGGAGTGAGTAATATTAACAAAATATTGAAACTCACTATTTATATCAGCTTTATTATTATATTATGGCTAACCTTTTTCGGTTTCCGATTGATCGGTTATGTTGCTTCTATACACGAAAGAAGTTTGCGTCTAACTGCATGTGGAACGATTGGTTGTAATGATTTAGAGTTCTTTTTTTCTGTTTTTTGGACAGTTTCGATCTTTATAATTATCCCATTGGTCATTCCTATTTTTGTTATGTCATACTTATTGTTTAAAAATTGAAATTGTAGTAAAATTATAATCATAAAAATATTGTGATAGATTTATAAAAATATAACAAAGTTAAGCTGAAGTCACCCTGTTCTTCGTAAAATTCGTACAACTAAAAGTGCATACACCTTTAGTTTGAAATTGTTATCGACGAGAACGGACGTCTTCCGCTTTTCACTAGGGGAGGAAAAAAGGTTGACGCATTCTGAATATGAGGTTGTTGTTGAGACCAAACACAGTCATTTAAATAATGTCGAACTTCTTGGGTATATGGATGAAGCTCGTTTTGATTGGTATATGTATTGTATTTCGCTTGGTGTTGAAGCACTTGTTGTTCATATGAGTACTGATTTTAAGAAAGAAGTGTTCAATCATGATAAAATATTAATTCGGACTTGGATTGAACGAGTCGGAAATACGAGCATCGCATTGCAGCAAAAAGTAGTAAGTGAACAAAACGCTCATATTGCATCTGCACAAGTTATATTAGCAACAGTGGATAGACAAACGAGACAAAAAGTTACTGTTCCACAAGAAGTTCGTGATTTACTTGTGCAACAAGGGGTTTTGGATTTAAACCTTTTAAAGCTTAATAGTAGTTTTAGTTCATAGTAGATATAGTCTCAGGAAACGAGCCAAAAGCAGGAGTGTTAAAATTTTTTAATTGTTCAGGGCAATGTTTTAGCAATCTTGGGCTTCCGAATGGGAGTCCTTTTTGTATGTTTTCGAGTTGATCGATACTATGATTTTTAAAATAATACAAAAATTTAACAAAAATAAAATTTCATTTTTGTTAAAAGATGGTACAATTATTTTTAAAAAACAGGAAATTATTTCCTGTAAATCGATAAGGAGTACTAGCGATGTGGATAAAAACTTTTAAGATCTTATTGTATGTTGGCATTATGTTTTTGGTAGGTTATTATTATGGTGCTTTGACGAAAGGTACTGTATTTGATAACTTTTTCATAATGCTGCTTTCTTTTTTTATTTTGATATTTGTATTTGAATGGTTATGGAGTCTTTTGAAACGGAAAGATCATTCAGAAAAAAATAACCCAGATGAAGAGAATGAACAGTATATGGCTGAGGTTCAACAAGCCGTTAAAAAAGAGTGGACCATTCCCTATCGAAATCATATTATTCTAGTAAAAAATGAAATGAACAAAGAGCAATTGTATATTAATGAAAAGTTAGTGGACGAAAGTGTACGTAAACGTTGGTACGAATGGTTGTGGTCGTATCATCGATTAAACGGGACACTAGAGGACAATGGCAATCAAAAGAAGATCAAAGTAAAAATTGGCGGTGTGAAAAACTTAGTATGTAAAGTTTTCGTTGATGACGAACTAATATTAAAAGATAAACTAAAGTTTAATCTATTTATGGAGAAAATCGAGAGCGACGAGAAAAATGAAAATAATAATCTGAAATCGTAGAGTAGATCGTCTTAAGGACGGTCTATTTACGTTTACACAAAATAATTTAAATGATAATAAAAATATCGCCGATTCCATTTTAACTGACGATTCAAATTTTTATCCCGATTAACTGGCGCTAAGACTCCCACTTCAAGGCTTTGAGGCAACAAGAAAGACTAAGTGGGAGATAAGCGCCAGTAACAACTAAATGAACACAGACTAAATGCCCACGTCCTGTAGCAACGTATGTGTGACCCACATCGTGTAGGCCTCAACCATCAGTGGGGGATGAAAGAACCCCCACTGAATGAAGTTTCACTTAATGTATTGGACTGTACGGCTCAACTTTTCACATGCGAATATTAAAAAGAATTGAGGGTTTGCAATGAAAAAAACGACGATATATAAGACTGCGATAGGGAAAAAAAGAATACTTGACTCTTATGAAGATTACTTAAAAACCCTTCCTGTTGATTTTGATAGATGTTATGTTCAAACACGGTTCGGAACAACACATACTTTAATCACTGGCCCTACTGATGGTAAGCCTGTTTTTATTTTTCAAGGTGGAAATTGTATTAATCCGATGACTTTATCGTGGTTTGCTGACATATGGAAAAGTTATAGAATTTATGCTCCTGATACAATTGGACACCCTGGATATAGTGATGAAACCCGAATTTCAGCGAGTGATAATAGCTTTGCATTATGGATTTCTGATTTAATGGAAGAGTTTAAAATTCAAAAGAGTGCATTTATTGGCCCTTCTTATGGTGCTGGTATTATTTTGCGTCTTGCTACATTTTTACCTGAAAAAAGTAGCTTGTTCAATATTAGTGGCATGCGAGTCTTATGACATGGGGCATTTTCCTTCAACCGAAAGACTTGGCCAAATAAATGCTGATATTATAAAGTTTTTAAATACTCACTATTAATAGGGCGAGTTCCTCTCCAAGGGTAAAAGTGGAGGAGCTGGCCCCTTTTTTTATTGAAATTTATCTAATCGAGAGAAAAATTGTTTCACAAACTCATAAAATACTTTTTCAGTAGGAGCGAGGTCTCGATTTTTAGGGGTAATAATACCGACAGTCCGTTTAACTTCAGGTGATGAAATGGAGATTTTTACAGTTAACCTCGATTCCCTATCGTAAAAAGTACCATCGGGTAGGAGGCTAACACCGATACCTGCTGAGACAAGTCCTTTAATTGCATCCATATCCTCTCCCTCTGCCGTTATGGTAGGGGTGAAACCTGCCCTTTTGCAAGCATCGATTGCGATATCATGTAAAATATATCCTTTTGGATAAAGGACGAAATTGTCGGATCGTAAATCGCTTAGGTGTACGTTTTTCTGATCAGCGAGTCGATGATTGGCAGGGACGATTAGAGAAATACTTTCAGAAAATAAAATATCTGAAGAAATTTCAACATCGTTAGTTGGAGCTGGGCCAAGAAAAGCCAAATCAATATCACCATTTTTAACAGATTCAATTAATAAAGCATAAGACCCTTGACGTAAGTGATATGAAATATTCGGTTGATTCGCTTTAAAAGCTGAAATGACAGTTGGAAGTAAATGATTGGCCAGGCTCGTTGGATATCCTATTTTGATCGTCCCTTTTTCAGGATCTAAATACTCATCCACTTTTTCTTTTGCATAATCGATCGCTCTAATCGCTTTCTTCGTATGTTGTAAAAAGGTTTTTCCGATTGAAGTTAATTTAATGTTTCGACCTGATCGTTCAAATAATGTGACTCCTAATTCTCCTTCAAGTTTTGATATTTGCAAACTAATGGCCGACTGGGCAACATGAAGGTGTTCAGCCGCTTCAGTAAAGTGCTCACGTTCTGCCACTTCGATAAAATAACGCAATTGTCGTAGCTCCATTGATATCCTCTCCACCTATCTATATTGATTCGAGATTGTTTCTATCTAAATGATATATTGTTTATATCGATTTGAAAACCTAAAATAATACTATACAAAAAATCATTCGTGAAATAAACAAAAGGGGGAGAATATATGACATACAATCGTATACCGAAAGCGCAAGGTCTATATCGACCAGAGTTTGAACATGACGCGTGCGGAATTGGTTTATACGCTCATATTAAAGGAATAGCTACACATGATATTGTAAAAAAAGGTCTTGGTATGCTTTGTCAGTTAGACCATCGTGGAGGACAAGGAAGTGATCCATTAACGGGTGACGGTGCTGGATTGATGGTTCAAATTCCAGATGGATTTTTCAAAAAAGTATGTTCAGAGATGAACTTACCTGAAAAAGGTCGGTACGGAGTAGGGATGTTATTTTTCTCTAATGATGACAAAGAACGGATTGAAATCGAAAAACGTTTGAATGCTATTATTGAGGAAGAGGGACAGACGCTTTTAGGTTGGAGGACAGTTCCTGTCGATAAAACGAAACTTGGAGAAGGCGGTAAAGCAACCTGCCCGACAATCCGCCAAGTGTTTATCGGAGCAAGTAACGATGCCCAGAACAATTTAACGTTTGAACGGAAACTATATGTTATTCGGAAACAAGCAGAACGCTTTGCAAATGAACGTGAAGTACGGTTTTACTTTGCGAGTCTATCAAGCCAAACGATTGTTTACAAAGGTTTGTTAACTCCTGAACAAGTGGATGCTTTTTATTTAGACTTACAGGATAAGAATTTTGTGTCAGCTTTCGCTTTAGTTCATTCTCGTTTTAGTACAAATACATTCCCAAGCTGGGAAAGAGCGCATCCGAACAGATATCTTATTCATAATGGCGAAATCAATACACTTCAAGGGAATGTGAACTGGATGAAAGCTCGTGAGCAGCGGTTTATCTCAGAAGCATTTGGGGAAGATTTACCAAAAGTACTACCAATCTTAGATATAGATGGAAGTGACTCTTCTATTCTCGATAATGCATTAGAGTTTTTTGTGTTGGCTGGACGTAAACCAGCGCATGCTGCGATGATGTTAATTCCAGAGCCGTGGACAGAAAATCCTCATATGTCTAAAGAAAAGAAAGCATTTTATGAGTATCATAGCTGTCTTATGGAGCCGTGGGATGGACCAACTGCAATCTCGTTTACAGACGGAAAACAAATTGGAGCAATATTAGATCGTAATGGTCTTCGTCCCGCAAGATATTATGTGACAAAAGACGATTACATTATCTTCTCCTCTGAAGTCGGTGTCATAGATGTGGAACCGGAAAATGTTGTCTATAAAGATCGATTAAGTCCAGGAAAAATGCTTCTCATTGATTTAGAAGAAGGACGTATCATTTCGGATGAAGAAATTAAGTCTGAAATGGCGAATGCTGAACCGTATCAAAAATGGCTGGATGAGCAATTAGTTAAACTAGATGGTGAGGACAAACTGAATGAACAACCAGTCAATGACTTGTTCATTCGTCAAAAAGCATTCGGTTATACGTATGAAGATGTACAAAAATATTTGATTGCTCTTATAACTGAAGGTAAAGACCCAATTGGTTCAATGGGAAATGATAGTCCACTTGCAGTATTATCTGACCGTCCGCAATCATTGTTCAATTACTTTAAACAAACATTTGCCCAAGTAACGAATCCACCTATTGATTCGATCCGAGAGCAACTTGTAACAGCAACGGTTACTTATTTAGGAGCAGAAGGAAATATCCTTCATTCAAATCAAGAAAACTGTCAACGTATTCAATTAGATACACCTGTTTTAACAAATGGTCAACTTACACAACTAAGAAACACTAAAGACCAAAAGTTCAACAGTAGAACCATCGATACACTCTTTACAACGGATTTAGAGAGTGCGCTTGAGCGAGTTTTTGAAGAAGCGGAAAAAGCGATTCAAGATGGAGTTAGTCTATTAATCTTGTCTGACCGTCAAATGAATCAAGAAAAAGTAGCTATCCCTACATTATTAGTAGGAAGTGCTCTTCATCATTATCTCGTTCGTCAAGGGTTACGGACAAAAGTGAGTTTAATAGCTGAAACAGGAGAAGTAAGAGAAGTTCATCACTTTGCGGCATTAATTGGCTATGGGGTGGATGCGATTAATCCTTACCTCACTTTTGCTACTTACAAAAAAGCCATTGAAGAGGGTAGTTTATCGGTGAGCTACGAAGAAGCAGTGAACAAGTATGTAAAAGGTGTGACAGAAGGCGTCGTTAAAGTCATGTCTAAAATGGGAATTTCAACTGTTCAAAGTTACCGTGGTGCACAAATATTTGAAGCGGTTGGTATCGGTGCTGACGTAATTGACCGCTATTTTACAGGAACTGCATCGCAAATTGGTGGGGTAAACTTAGAAACAATTGCACAAGAAGCGGTCGTTCGTCATGAGAAAGCATACGCTGGTTCATTCGATGAAACGTTAGAATCAGGTAGTGATTTTCAATGGAGAAAAGACGGAGAATTTCACGCGTTTAATCCACACACGATCCATACGCTTCAGTGGGCGTGCCGTAAAGGTGATTATAATTTATATAAAAAGTACTCACAGATGGCGAATGAAGAAAGAATCGGGTTCCTTCGTAATTTATTTGCCTTTGATCCAACTCGAAAGACTTTACCGCTTGAAGAGGTAGAGTCAGTTGATTCAATTGTCCGTCGCTTCAAAACAGGTGCGATGTCATTTGGATCATTAAGTAAAGAAGCGCATGAAACGTTAGCAATTGCAATGAACCGTATTGGCGGAAAAAGTAATAGCGGTGAAGGTGGAGAAGATCCAAACCGTTACTCTCTAGATGAGAATGGAAATAATCGTCGAAGTGGGATCAAACAAATTGCATCAGGTCGCTTCGGTGTAAAAAGCCATTATTTAGTCAATGCAGATGAATTGCAAATTAAAATGGCACAAGGGGCCAAACCAGGAGAAGGTGGACAACTTCCAGGAAACAAAGTATACCCATGGGTTGCTGAAGTTCGAGGTTCAACGCCAGGTGTCGGATTAATTTCACCACCACCACATCATGATATTTACTCGATTGAAGATTTAGCTCAGTTAATTCATGATTTGAAGAATGCGAATCGTGATGCTCGTATTAGTGTGAAGCTGGTTTCAAAAGCTGGTGTCGGAACGATTGCAGCAGGTGTTGCTAAAGGTGCTGCAGACGTTATCGTTATAAGTGGTTATGACGGTGGAACAGGTGCGTCACCAAAAACAAGTATTAAACATACAGGGCTACCTTGGGAGCTAGGTCTTGCTGAAGCTCATCAAACCTTAATGCTGAATGGTTTGCGTGATCGTGTCGTCCTTGAAACTGACGGGAAATTAATGACAGGTAAAGATGTTGTTATGGCGGCGATCCTTGGCGCAGAAGAATATGCATTTGCAACGGCACCACTTGTGGTCTTAGGTTGTGTAATGATGCGTGCCTGTCACTTAGATACATGTCCAGTTGGTGTAGCAACGCAAAACCCTGAGCTTCGTGATAAATTTACAGGTGATCCAGATCATATTGTGAACTATATGCGTTTTGTCGCTGAAGAAGTTCGTGAATTAATGGCTGAACTTGGCTTCAGAACAATGGATGAAATGGTTGGACGTACTGATGTATTAGAAGTGAGTGGACGTGCAAAAGCACATTGGAAAGCGAAGCACTTAGATTTATCGACACTTTTATATCAACCAGAAGGTACTCGTATTCGCGAAAAGGCACAAAACCACAAAATTGATCAGTCATTAGATATTTTAGAAATCCTACCAGCTGTTCAATCAGCCATAGAAAATAACAAGCCAGTAGATGTTTCATTCCCAATTACAAACGTTCAACGTGTCGTTGGTACCATTGTCGGAAGTGAAATTTCAAAACGTTACGGTGAAGAAGGTTTAGCGGAGGATACAATTACACTACGCTTTACAGGTTCTGCTGGTCAAAGCTTTGGTGCGTTTGTACCACGCGGTATGACGCTTCACTTAACAGGTGATGTTAATGATTATATCGGGAAAGGCTTATCTGGTGGTAAGTTAATCGTAAAAGCGCCTAAACAATCTACTTTTAATACAGCTGAAAATGTTATTGCGGGGAATGTAGCATTCATTGGGGCAACGAGTGGGGAAGCGTATATTAACGGTCTTGCTGGAGAGCGATTTGCCGTTCGTAATAGTGGTGTACACGTTGTTGTTGAAGGCATCGGTGACCATGGTTGTGAATATATGACAGGTGGCCGTGTTGTGATCTTAGGTAATGTCGGTAAAAACTTTGGTGCAGGTATGTCAGGCGGGATCGCATACGTATTAGCAGATGACGCTAACGACTTTAAATCACTATGCAATCAAGAAATGATTGAATTTGAAACTTTATCGACTGAAGAAGATGTGAACGAAGTCCGTGAAATGATCTCGAAACATTTAGGATATACAGGAAGTAGTAAAGCGAATGCAATCCTAGAGAATTGGGATCAATATGTTGGGAAATTTGTAAAAGTTATTCCTAAAGACTATAAACGGATGATGAATAGCATTGAGAAACAAAAACAAGCAGGATTAACAGAGAATCAAGCGGTTATGTCGGCATTTCAAGCTAACGCTGCGCAAGAGAAAAAAGCAAAAGTATCTGTGAAAACATTAGAAGCAGTAGTTCAATAGGAAAGGAGAGGGAGACATGGGAAAAGCAACAGGATTTATGGAATATTCACGCCAAAAACCAAAAGAGAAAAATCCAGTCGCGCGATTAAGCGACTGGAAAGAGTATTCTTCAATTTTTTCTAATGATATGTTAAGTCAGCAAGGAGCGCGGTGCATGGATTGCGGCACTCCTTTCTGTCACATGGGAATGGAATTACAAGGAGTGACAACAGGTTGTCCGATCAACAACTTAATTCCTGAGTGGAATGATTTAGTTTACCGCGGAAGATGGAGAGAAGCATTAGAGCGTTTATTGATGACAAACAATTTCCCTGAATTTACAGGGAGAGTTTGTCCAGCTCCTTGTGAAGGCTCTTGTACAGTCGCGATTTCCGACCCAGCAGTTGCTATAAAAAGCATTGAGCGAACGATTATCGATAAAGGGTTTGAAAATGGGTGGATTTCCCCGCGCATTCCAGAAAAACGTACAGGTAAAAAGGTTGCGATTGTTGGTTCAGGTCCAGCTGGTTTAGCTGCAGCCGACATGTTGAATCAACAAGGACATTCAGTGACAGTCTACGAGCGTGCAGATCGTCCAGGTGGTTTACTCATGTACGGAATTCCGAATATGAAGCTTGAAAAAGAAGTCGTTGAACGTCGTATTCATTTATTAACTCAAGAAGGTATCGACTTCGTTACAAACACAGAAATCGGAAAAGATATTACTTCTGAAGAGCTTCGTGAACAGTTCGATTCTGTCATTCTTTGCACAGGAGCACAGAAACAACGTGATCTCGTCATTGAAGGAAGAGAATTAAATGGAATTCACTTTGCGATGGACTATTTAACGGACGTCACAAAAAGCTTACTAAATTCGAATTTAACAGATGGTAAATTCATCGATACGAAAGATAAAGATGTCATCGTGATCGGTGGTGGTGACACTGGTGCGGACTGTGTGGCGACTGCTCTTCGTCAAAATTGCCGCAGCGTTGTCCAATTTGGTAAACATCCTAGATTACCAGGAAAACGCACTTCCGATAATATGTGGCCTGCATATCCTAATGTATTTACTTTAGAATATGCGTATGAGGAGGCTGCAGCTAAATTCGGTGATGACCCACGTCAATATTCAATTCAAACGAAGAAAATCGTTGCCGATGTAAGTGGAAACGTAAAAGAGCTGCACACGATCCAAATGGAAAAACGAAAAGATGAAGACGGTAACTGTTTCTTTCAAGAAATTTCAGGTACAGAAAAAGTATGGCCAGCGCAACACGTATTCATTGCAATTGGATTTGAAGGAACGGAACAACCCTTATTAACACAACTTGGTATCGAAACGAAAAATAATAAAATTGCTGCTGCTTACGGTGATTATAAAACCAATGTTGATGGTGTCTTTGCTGCAGGCGATGCAAGAAGAGGTCAAAGTCTTATCGTTTGGGCGATTAACGAAGGTCGCGAAGTTGCAGCTGTAGTCAATCAATATTTAAACACAGCAGTTGCAAAGTAAATAATGGAGTCAAAACTATTTACTAAAACCAAAAAACTAGGAATCCTTACGTTTCCTAGTTTTTTGGTTTTTTCGTAGTAAGGTAGTATGATGGTAGTTTATCCCGCAACAACTGGCAGTAATACCCCCACTTCAAGACTTCGAGGAAGCAAAGAAGGATAAGTGGGGGATAAACTACCAGTAAAGACTAAATGAACACAGACTAAAGGCGCCACGTCCTGTGGCAACGTCTGTGTGACCCACATCGTGTGGGCCTCAACTAACCATCAGTGGGGGAAGAGGAAAAACCCTCACTGATGGAAGTTTCACTTTATATTTAGAAGATTTTATGGGTGGTTATTAAACTCAGCTGAGATTAATTTGGTCTGATTAGTTATGTAAGCACATCGGCGTTTACGTTTGTAAGGTTGTTAACTAGGAAATGGTATAATATTGTAATAGGGAAGCTTATTATTTTGAGAAATAGCAAAACGCCCATGTTACCTTTATCCAGCATACATAAGGAACTGTAAACATTAAGCTATTAAGATGTAAGCGATATAAAATATCAAAGAGCGTCTGGTCAGGACGCTCATCTAAAGGAGGAAATGAAGTTTGCACTACATTTACAAGGAGGTTGATTGATTAATTAATTAGCATTTAAACGCAGTACCTACAATAATAAGTAGGATGAATAATACAACGATTAACGCGAAGCCACAACCTGGAGAGTAAGCACCTGCAACTGGTCCATAACCATAGCCATGGCATCCATATCCACCGTAGTAACCCATAATAACACCACCTTCCTTATGCGGTTAATATATATTATGTAAAAGTTAAGTAGATGAAATAGACTTGTATGGAAAGTTAAAAAAATGGGTGTTTATTAGGGGGCAGTTAGACTGTTTCAAGAAAAATATCTGAGTTACAAAAAATTGAAGTTACTCAAAATGTTTATATAGGTAGTTTTGATTCATATTATTTTCTAAAGTTGGTGGATGATGAAGAATATTATATTTTTATTAATTGTAACAATTATGGCAGGATTTTTATTCTGGTTTTGTAATATGATGACTCCTCAGCCAGGTCAATCTTCTGGCAATGGGAATCTAGCTATTTTAGCAATCCCGATCTTATGTATATTATCCTTCTTCATAGTTTTTTTATTGATTCGAATTTTCCAAACTCTTTCTATGAAATTCATTCTGTTTCCAATGAGTATGGTAACCATTGTAATTTATTGGATTGCTGCACTATTTTACCAAAGAGGTTCATACATAAACTATCGAAATATATTAGTAGAAGAAAACTTAAAGGATCGTGGGTTCGTTGATTGGGAATATATTGATACAATTACAACCTTCATGTCAATTCACATTAATAACCAATTCTTTAATTTCAACACTTATTTTGTGTTTCTTTCATTTTGTATTTTTGTTACATTGACAATTGTACTAATCAAACGATTGACCGGATCTGGTGCTCAAAAGATTTTGTAAAACTACACTGCAAAATAGTTAGGGAAGTATGTTAAGGTTAAAGGTATGAATTGGTTGTAAATTGATACTAGAAAAATGTACTTTACTTACATGAATGAGGAGAACTTGTATCAACGACATATAGAAATTGGAGAAAGAGGGTTAGTATGGAAGAGAGAAAATTTCTAAGAATTATCAACATCATTCCTATCGTAATGACTTGGCTTATGTTCATAGGTTTTTTAATCTTTATTATTTGGAATGCGGATGCCTTAAGAGAAGTAAATATGCTTTCCATTTGGGTAGTCGGTCTTATCGGTGTATTTTTTGTCGCGTTATTTGGAAGTTACAAAATATGGCAATGGATACGGGTAGGGAAGTTGTGAACGAGCCCCCATTGTTACAAATCATTGATTGAAAATAAACAAAACGAGCTAGAAGGAAGGATTCCTTTTAGCTCGTTTTTCGTTGAAAATCTTATTTCTTATATTAATGTAAAGACTATGTTAAATAACTCCTTGTACGATCATTGCATCTGCTACTTTAACAAATCCAGCAATGTTCGCACCGACCACGAGGTTACCTGGAGTACCATATTCTTCTGCAGCTTTTATACTTTCTTGATAAATGTTTTTCATAATTTCATGAAGTTTTGCATCTACTTCTTCGAAAGTCCAAGAAAGTCTCATACTATTTTGTGCCATTTCAAGAGCTGAAACAGATACTCCGCCAGCATTGGCCGCTTTAGCAGGACCAAATAATACATCCGCTTCTAAGAAAATTTCGATAGCTTCTAATGTAGAAGGCATGTTTGCACCTTCACCAATAGCTTTAACCCCATTAGTGACTAAAAGTTTAGCGGACTGCTCATTGATTTCATTTTGTGTTGCACATGGTAATGCAATATCACAAGGAATGGACCAAATGCCATTACAACCTTCTAAGAAAACAGCATCAGGATGTTCGTTGACGTATTCACTAATTCTCTTATTTTCAACTTCTTTTAACCGTTTAATCGTATCCAAGTTAATTCCGTTTTTATCGTAAATATATCCACCGGAGTCACTACAAGCAACAACTTTGGCACCTAATTGCATCGCTTTTTCCATTGCATAGATTGAGACATTTCCTGACCCAGATACGGTTACGATACTATCTTTAAAGCTTGCACCTTTGTCTTTTAACATTTCTTCAACAAAGTAAACTGTACCGTATCCAGTTGCTTCTTTTCGAGCTAAGCTTCCGCCATAACCAATGCCTTTACCTGTTAATACCCCAGCTTCATAACCACCGCGTAATTTTTTATATTGACCAAACATGTAACCAATTTCTCTTGCGCCCACCCCGATATCACCTGCAGGGACGTCGACATCTGGACCGATATATTTACTAAGCTCGGTCATAAAGCTTTGAGTGAAACGCATGATCTCAGCGTCAGTTTTACCTTTAGGGTCAAAGTCTGATCCGCCTTTTCCACCACCAATTGGTTGGCCTGTTAAAGAGTTTTTAAAGATTTGTTCAAATCCTAAAAATTTAATGATACTAGCATTTACAGATGGGTGAAATCTTAATCCGCCTTTATATGGTCCGATTGCGCTGTTGTATTGAACGCGGAAACCACGATTTACGTGAACGTTACCTTGATCGTCAACCCATGGTACTCTAAAAGTAATTAGTCTTTCTGGTTCAACAATTCTTTCAAGGATTGCTTGTTTAATGTACTGAGGATTTTTAGATAAAACAGGAACTAAAGAATCAAATACTTCTTTTACCGCCTGTAGAAATTCATTTTCGTTCGGATTTCGTTTCTTAACTGTTTCATATACTTGATTTACATAATCTTGAACCTCTTGCGTATACGCTTGTTTCATTTTCTCCATCGTTTTCATATGCCCTTACCCCCAGGTTTCTATATAATTTGTCTATAAAAATTAAAAAGTTGGTATATTTTTAATTTTTTATTTCTTGGGCTTTTTTCTGTAATCTATTTTATAATTAAACAAACAATCTAAACAATATCAAAAATCGATATAGTTCATGCTTTTTTGAGATGAATAAAAACGAGGGATGTATAGTGGAAATCAGACAAATCAAATACTTTATGGAAGTCGCAAAGCGGGAACACGTAACAGAAGCAGCCGAGGTATTACATGTAGCGCAGTCTGCAGTTAGTCGACAAATTTTTAATTTAGAAAATGAATTAGGTGTCGATTTGTTTATAAGAGAAGGACGAAGAGTGAAACTGACACCCATCGGGAATATGTTTTTAGAACGAATGAAGCATGCGATGAATGTTATTGATGACGCAACACGAGAAGTAGCTGAGTATTTAGATCCCGAGAAAGGGACGATACGTATTGCGTTTCCGATTAGTCTTGCTGCTTATACATTACCAACGGCAATTTATGCTTTTCGAAAACAATTCCCTGATGCGAAATTTCAATTAAAACAAGCGCTTTATCGTGACTTAATTGACGGAGTTGTTAAAGGAAATTATAATATGGCACTTATTGGTCCTGTTCCAATGCAGGAGAAAAAAGTCAATAGCAAAATATTATTCACGGAAAATGTTGTGGCGCTTTTGCCAATGCATCATCCACTTGCGGATAGACGTTCTTTAAAGCTAATTGAATTAAAAGACGACCCGTTTGTATTACTTCCAGAAGGGTTTGTATTTCGAGACATTGTAGTAAATGCTTGTTCTGCATTAGGGTTTCAGCCGAATGTTGCTTTTGAAGGTGATGATATAGATGCATTAAAAGGCCTAGTTTCAGCAGGACTAGGGGTAACACTTATGCCAGAAGTTACATTAGTGGACAGCGTTCCTAGGTCCACGGTAAAAATACCATTAACTGAACCAAATGTAACAAGAACGGTCGGTGTTATTACACCAAAAGAACGTGTATTACTTCCTACAGAGCAGTTATTTTATGAATTTTTACAAGAATTCTTCAATAGGTTAACCTACTTTAGAGATTAAATTATTAAATAGATGTGATATGTGTTTCTTAAAAAAGGAAACTGAGTAGGAATAACGAAAATAGTTATGTATATTTTGAAAACTAGTGAGTGGAACATTTTTTGTTATTTCATTTGAAAGTGGAGGTAGAATTCTTGATACATCAAATTATGGAAGAATTAAAGGGACTTTCAACAGATCAATTAGAAGAAGTACAACGTGTAATCCAAGGTTACAAATCATCAATGATTAAAAAGGAAGCTGGTTGGAATCTTCATTATTTTGGAAGATTTATAGGAGTGGATGAGGACGAACATGGAAGAGATATCATGCGACTAGGAAAGTATAATGAAAACACTTTCGGTGTTGCCCAAGGTGGTGCTCTTTACACCTTCGCTGACATTTGTCTCGGTAAAGCTATTATTAATAGATTAAACGAAGGAGAGAAGATTTTTACTCTCGAAATGAAAATGAATTATATAAAAAATGGTTTAGGGGAAAAACTATACGCCAAACCTAATTTTTTGCATTGGGGAAACACAACCGTTGTAGCTCAATGCAATATAGAGGACGAAAACGAAACTCTCATCGCACACGCACTAGGAACATTTTACATTGTAAAACCAAGAAAATAGCTTACTTTAGATTACAGTGTTTAATGATATACTATAAATATAGAAAGAGAGTCATTTACTCTTAAGAAATTAACTGGAGGTTTTCCCATGAGACCATTACAGATTTCACCAGAAACAGCACAAAAGCTAGCTAAAACCTTAAATGTTCCTTTAGAACAAATTATGCATATGCCTCAACATATCTTAGTTGCCAAATTAGCCGAAGCTGAAGCTAAGGAAAAGAAAGAGAAGGAAACAAACGAATAAGTATATGAAACACTCGAGTACCTTAATAAGGTGCTGGGGTGTTTTTTTTGTAGAGGTGGATAATGAATAAAAAAATGGGAAAAAACATTGACAGTTCTAAATATTTATAATATTCTAATACTTGAAAAGTGATTCATATTTCATTTCACAAAAAGGTTGTGCTACAGTTGTCAGATATAATTTCTCATAGATCAAAACCTAAGACAGAGCGAGGTAGAATAACAAAACTTAAACTAATTGAAGCCGCAGAAGGAGTTTTTGGGGAGCTTGGCTTTTTTCAAGCTGGTATAACTGATATTACAAGGGAAGCTGGAGTAGCTTTAGGTACGTTTTACACCTATTTTCAATCTAAAGAAGAAATTTTTAAAGATTTAGTAACGTTTAGGTTGCATGAACTAAAAAAGGAAATCGCTTTAGAAACACATGGTATTACAGATCGTCTTGACTTAGAAAGGAAAGGCCTAAAAGTATTTTTTAAATTTATACAAAAACACCCATTTCATTATCGGTTGATGCGTCAATCAGAATTTGTCGATGAGAAATTTCATCGGAAAATATATGAATCATTTGCAGCTGGCTATATTCGGAGTCTTTCAAAATCAATGGCAAACAAGCAGATCCGAAAAATCGACCCAGAAATACTAGTTTATTGTTTTATGGGTATCTCAGATTATATAGGTATGAGATGGGTATTGTGGGAAAAAACAGAAGTCGATGACAGGATCATAGATGAACTAATGACGTTTATTTCACATGGCATTGCTAATAGTCAGATTCCTGATTTAAACAAATACATTCCCGATAACAGTGATCTCTCAATAGAATATACATAAAAGAATTTTTTATCAATTGTTCATGATTTTGAGAGATATATCAATTGTTTAGAGATTATTCAGTTAGAGGATGGGACAAAAAGAATAAAGATATCATTATTTTGAAATCGTTTACTCGACAATCCTCAGACTTTGAAGAAGACTCATATTTTGTAGGGATGTCTCAAATATTCAACTTAAAACTCATATTAGAAAAAATTAAATTTTTACAAATTTATTGGTAATAATGGGGTTGTATTCATTAATAAGAACACAATTACGAAACTTTTTATCAAGCAATAGTGCTCTCTATTTTTTTAGAAATTATTTTCAGAAATTTTCGTAAATAAACTTAGTGTTTAATTAATGAGTCAACATCCATTTTTATATTATTAAAAAAATGTAGGGGGAATGGTTATGCTATCGAAAAAACAAACAAGTATTTGGTTGACTTTGCTTCTAGCGATGATGTTAGTGATTACTGCATGTGGTTCAGGAGAGGAAGCGTCTAAGGAAAACGATTCTAGCGGAAATAATGATGAAGGTAATACTGAAGAAATAGCAAATGATGAGGTCATCACGCTCAAGTTTGCAACTTCAGCACCAGCCGATCATGCATTTTCACTGATGACTTATGTACCTTTTATTGAAAGAGTTGAAGAGTTAACTGAAGGAAGAGTAAAAATCGATTGGTATCCAGGCGGACAACTCGGTGCTGGAAGTGATTATTTATATTTAACTCGAGATGGTGTAGCTGATCTTGCGTATGTTGCTCCTGTTAATACGCCAAGTGAATTTCCGATTAGTTCAAATATTGGTCTATCTGGTTTGTTCAATCCTGATGATATTTTAAATGCATCATTAGCCCTTTTGGCAACACAGCAACAAAGTCCGATTCTCGATGAGTATGTACATCATGGAGTACGACCAGTTCTTTCGATGTGGGCTCCGCCAGCAGATGTGTGGGTAAGAGATGACGTACCATTAAGAACCCCACAAGATTTTCAAGGTTTAAGACTTGCTTCAACACATATTACGTCAAAGATTTTACAGGAACTTGGTGCGACACCAGTTAATCTAAATGCAGCTGATCAATATAGTGCTCTTGATACTGGGGTTGTAGATGGGACTATCCTTTATGCATCTACAGTAAGAGGGTTTGGTTTGTGGGAACAGATGAAATCTGGATCTAGAGGGCTTGGCATGACTCCGAACGTTTTAAACTTAATAATCAATGAAAAAGTATACCAAGATCTTCCTTCAGATATTCAAGAGGCAATATTACAAGCGGGTAAAGAAATCTCAGCCAGTGGTGCTCAAGGACAGTATGATGATGATAGTGATGCATTTAATCAGTTTGTTGAAGAAGGGATAAATATTCAGGAGTTAACTGATGCTGAACTTCAACAATGGCAAGAATTTTATGATGAGTTCAATGCAAACTACATTGAAAATGACGATGCTGCTAAAGCAATTGAACTATTCCAACAAGAACTAGAAGCTCTTCAATAAAACCAAGTTTGTATTAGAGGGGGCTATTTCAAAAGTAAACTCGGGCATCTCTGACATGGTAAATAGTTGCATAGATTCACTGCACTATAAGTTATGAATTTTGAGAAGCTAGACACTTTTGAGATAGCCTCTCTATTAATAGTAATAGTCAATATATAGACATGGGAGGGTGAGCATGGATCGGTTTATTAAGTATCATAATAAATTTGATGATTTTCTTGTAATGATAGCTGCTGGTAGTATATTTCTAATGATGCTCTTAATATTTTCAGACGTTCTTCTGAGAAATCTTTTTAATAGTCCGATTATTGGGACAGTAGAGATAACTGGGGAGTATTTGATGGCAATTATCGTTTACTTTTCTATAAGTTACACTCTTAAAGAAAGAGGGCATGTAAGTGTAGATTTATTAAAGGATAAAGTCTCCTTAGGATGGAGTAAGTTTTTTGGAATAGTTACGAATCTATTAGCCATAATTGCATTTGTTGCATTAGGCATTGCTAATTTCGGAATGGGGATGGATTATTTCTCCAATGGGATTACTTCAAGAGGTCTACTGGACTATCCACTTTGGCCAGCTTTAATGATCATTTCACTAGGCTTGTTATCATTTTGTGTTAGGTTATTAATTGATTCTATTAATATATTGAGGAATAAGAATGATCAATATACTCAGGAATAATGGACCAAGACAAGAGAAAAGGAGGTATGATACGTGCTTTTACTAATGGCTATATTATTAATTATCTTGTTATTCATAAGAATGCCAATAGCCTTTGTACTTCTTGTTGTTGGTTCAATCGGAACCATTACTTTAATTGGTTATGATCCTTTAACTGGAATTTATTCAACAACTGCCTACAGGAGTATAAATAATTTTACATTTAGTACAATCCCTCTATTTATATTGATGGCTCATTTTATGTCTAAAAGTAGAATAGCAGATGACCTATTTGAGTGTATATTAAGATGGATCGGTCATAAACCTGGTGGGGTGGGTGTTTCAACCGTTTTAGGAAGTGCAGGGTTCGGAACACTAACTGGGTCAAGTATTGCCGCAACAACCGTAATGTCTGAAATTGCTGTTCCAAAAATGATCAAAGCCAAATACCCAGACTGGTTTGCTTCTGGATTAGTGGCTACATCATCTGGAACATTAGCTGTTATGATACCTCCAAGTATTCCATTAATTATATATGGAATTCAAACGGAAAACTCTATAGGAAAACTATTGATTGCTGGAATTTTACCTGGTCTATTACTTGCTTTTTTATTATGTATAACTGTTATTTGGGTCGGTATAAAAGAAAATAGTAAGACAGAACGTTATTCTTGGAAAGAGAGATGGCAATCCACAATCAAAATATGGCCATCTGTTCTATTAATCTTGCTTGTCTTAAGTTTTATATATTTTGGATTTGGGACAACAACAGAAGCTGCCTCTTTTGGTGCCTTTGGCGCAATGGTAATTGGTTTAACCATGAGAAGGTTAAATTGGAAAATGATCGTAGAGTCACTTGTAACAACAGCGAAACAATCGGGGATGATATTCATTATTGTCGTTGGTGCACATGTATTTACGTATTATGTGACGATGACAAGAGTGACGCAAGATATTTTAGCATTTATACAAGCAAGTGGTATGTCAACGTGGATGATCTTAGCAGCTATAGTAATCCTTTACCTAATTTTGGGTATGTTTATGGATTTGTTAGGGTCACTATTAGTTACTTTACCTCTTGTTTATCCTCTATTATTAGGGCTCGGTTATGATCCAATATGGGCTGGAATTGTCATTGTATTACTTCTTGAAATTGGATTGGTAACGCCTCCTGTAGGAATTAATATATATATCACTAGTCAACATTCTGGGGTTCCAGTAAATACTGTATTAAGAGGAAGCTGGCTTTTCATAGGGGTTGTATTGTTAGCAGCAATACTCTTAATCATTTTTCCTGAAATTGTTTTGTTTTTACCATCAATAATGTAGATCTTCTATTAGTTACTTGGAGAGTTATATCTATGACTTTTCTTAATTAATAGTTATTTCAGAAAGGGTGATGCTAATGTTGAAGATGGGTGATATTTTACCTATGGTGTCTAGAAAGTATCCTAACCATATTAGTGCTGTATTTGAAGACAAAAGTTTTACTTATCAAGAAACCAATCACAGAATGTTATGTCTAGCAAATTCACTTATAGAATTGGGAATTAAAAAGGGAGATCGAGTAGCCATAATGCAGACCAACAGTCACGAATATTTGGAAGCAGCTTTGGCGATCGCACATGTAGGGGCTATATATGTTCCTATTAATTATCGACTTCGTGAAGAAGAAGTTGAATATGTCATTAAGGATTCAGGGTCTACTGTATTTTTTGTCGGTGAACGATATGTATCTTTAATTAATTCGATACGTGATCAAATTCCTGACATTAAACAGTATATCTGTTTTGAAGGTACAACTTCTTCAATGTTGAAGTATGAAGATTTATTAGCGTTGGGGACACCAAGCATTGTGGAAATTGAAAACTTTAATGATACGGATTTGTTTAAAATTCAATATACAAGTGGAACCACTGGAACTCCTAAAGGGGCAATGATTACACATAAAGCACAAATTGCAAGAATGACTTTAAATTGGAGTCAGATAACGGAATATGATCGACATTATTGTGCTGGAACAATGTTTCATATTTCAGGACTATCATCAAATATTGGAGCTTGGTTACACGGCGCCACTTGTTATATTACTAAACAATTTGATGCATTAGAAGTTGCGGAACTTATCAATAAAGAAAAAATTACATCTTTATGGCTTGTTCCATCGATGATTAATTTTTTACTAAATGTACCCAATATCGAACAATATAACTTACGGAGCGTTAAACATATTTCTTATGGGGCAGCCCCGATACCAGTTGAAATGCTCAAAAAAGCAATTTCAAAATTTAATTGTGACCTCACCCAAGCATACGGTTCGAGTGAAAATGGAGCGGTGACTTATTTGGAGCCTAAAGATCATAACTTGGATGAGAAAATTAATGTTCATCGTTTAAAGTCAGTTGGTAAAGGTGGTCCACTAGACTTTGTTAAGGTTGTTAATGAACGTGGTGAGGAAATAGCTCCTGGTGAAGTGGGTGAAATTGTTACTTTAGGGGCGGGTAACATGATCGGTTATTGGAATAAACCTGAGGCAACAAAAGAAACGTTGCAAAATGGTTGGATTCGCTCAGGTGATTTAGCTACCGTTGATGAGGATGGATATATCTATCTTTCTGGTAGAAAAAAAGACATGATCATCAGGGGTGGTGAAAATATATACCCAATTGAGATTGAAAATGTACTTTATAAGCATCCAAAAGTATTAGAAGCAGTAGTTATTGGGGTTCCTGATGATGCATGGGGAGAAACCGTTAAGGCTTGCGTTGCAATTAAAACAAACGAATCCTTAAGTTCTGAAGAAATTATCGCCTTTTGTAAAAAATACTTGGCTAGTTATAAATGTCCTACCTCTGTTGAATTTATGGATGAGTTACCTAAAAACCAGATGGGGAAAATCCTAAAGAAGGACTTAAAGATTAAATTTGCAAAACGATAACCCCACTATTCATGAAAAAGGAGAGAAATGATATATGAATTTTGATTATTCCGAAGATGAGAAAATGTTGCAAAAATCAGTAAGAAACATGTTGCAAGATAAACACCCAATTGAAAAAGTGAGAGAGTATATGGGAAATGGAAAAATCTCAGAAACTCTTACAAATTTGCTAGCTTCACAAGGGTTATTAGGACCAGTCAGTTGGAATGAGAAAACAAAATCTATAGAGGGAATAACCTACGCAGTATTAACATCATTTGAAGTAGGTAGATCGGTACTGCCATTTCCATTGATGGAAAGTTACGTGTCTGCCTATGTGTTAGAAAAATACAAATTCGAATCAATTTATAACGAAGTAACTTCAGGTACAAAAATATGTACAATTGCTTGGGAAGGTAAGACTATGAATGTGACAAGTAAAGAAGATGCGTTATTGGTAACTGGGGAGTTTACGTATGTTCCTTTTGCTAAGGATGCTAACTATATGCTCGCAAAGGTTAATATAAATAGCGAAGAAAAAGTCTTGGTTGTTAATTTAAATAATGAAAATATAGAAGTAAGAAAAAGAGACTCGATGGATGAAACGTATCCTCTATACAATGTTCGAGTGAAAAATTATCAATTCTCACAACAAGATGTTCTCACAACAGGCGAAAATTCTACATCTATATTCGATGAGATGAAGATGATTGCTAGGCTGTTGATTAGTGCAGAAATGGTAGGTGCCAGTGAAGAAATACTTGAACGAACCGTTGAATATACGAATCAAAGAGAACAATTTGGCCAATCCATTTCAAAGTTTCAGGCCATTAAACATATGGCTGCCGATATGTATCTCTTGTTAGATAGCAGTAAGGCCATTTTAGATTATACAACTGCAGTCATTGATTCCAATGCGGATGAAGATCTAATGAAAGTAACTTCAATGTTAAAGGCTTATGTTTCAGATGCTAGTAACGAAATAATAGGTACGGCAATTCAGGTACATGGAGGAATTGCATATACTTGGGAAAGTGATGTTCATCTTTATTATAAAAGAGCACGAAGAAGTTCAGTTATGTTAGGTGATTCGTATTACCATCGCGAAAAAGTTTTTCAGTCCATGCTAAATCAAAAAGCTGTACTTAAAGTGTAATGGCTGATACAAAATTTATGATAGATGCAAAAGTACGCATTAAAATAATAAAAAATACTCTTAACCTTAAAGATATGGAGGATTAAAGATGGATATTGCATTTTCAAAAGAGCATGAGGAATATCGTGAACAAGTTCGTAATTGGTTAATAGAAAACATACCGAAAAGTGATAATGGAGAATTTAGTGCTGAACAAAATCTAGATTGGGAAAGAAAACTATATGAAGGTGGATATTCTGGAATATCATGGCCTAAGGAATATGGTGGTCAGGGTAATGATATTATTTTCCAAACTATTTTTAATGAAGAATGTGCAAAACTTAATGCTCCTTCAGGAATGAATTTAATCGGCAAACAAATTTTTGGTCCGTCACTGATTGAGTTAGGAACAGAAGAACAGAAAGAAAGATTTCTTCCTAAAATCATAAGAGGAGAAGAAATGTGGTGTCAATGCTTCTCGGAACCGAATGCAGGTTCTGATTTAGCGGCGTTATCTACAAAAGCAGTGCTAAAAGGAGATAAGTGGGTAATCAACGGCCAGAAAGTATGGACCAGTTGGGCTGAACATGCAGATTATAGCATTCTTTTAGCCAGAACAGATAATGAAGCGCCGAAACACAAAGGAATTACCTTTTTTATTGTTCCGATGTCAGCAGAAGGAATTACAGTTAGATCCTTAAAACAAATGAGTGGGGAAGAAAATGATTTTGCAGAAGTGTTTTTTGATGATGTAATCATCGATAAAGACTCTGTTTTAGGTAACGTCAATGAAGGCTGGCAAGTTACGATGAGGGCGTTATCATATGAAAGAGGCGGAAATTCACTTGGGCACGCAGCACATTTTTCTGAAGAATTAACTGAATTATTAGAATTGGGCAAGCGGTTAGAAACTCAAGTTGGGGAAGCTATCACTAATAGTTCGTATTATAGACAAAAGTTGGCACAATCGTATATAGAAGTTGAAGTTTTAAGACATATGGGGTTAAAAATAGCTAATAAACTCATTAACAACCAAAAGGTGACAACTGAAGCATCTGTTCAAAAACTATATTGGAGCGAGTACCATCAAAGATTTGGAGAACTAGCAATGGAAATACAAGGGTTGGAAAGTCCATTTTGGGGTGAAGACGGTTTAAACTCAGGTAAGTTTCAACAAATCTTTATGCGTTCACGAGCTGAAACTATTTTTGCTGGTTCTTCACAAATACAAAGAAACATTATTTCTGAGAGAATACTAGGAATGCCAAGGTAAATTTAATGAGTTCTTCATATAAATATCATTCAATTGGAGGTAGAAATGGATTTTAATACAATTATTTATAAAGAATTAGTGAACGAAGGTATTGCGGAAATTATCATGAACCGACCGAAGAAACGAAATGCGATTAATAAAGAAATGATCGTAGAAATGTCAGCTGCGTTCAAACGTGCAGAAGAAAGTGAAGATATTAAAGTAATCATCTTCAGTGGGGCTGGTCCTTGTTTTTCAGCAGGACATGATTTGTCCCCGAATGAAGAATATCCTGATACATGTGATGAGCGTATTGCCTTTGAACGTAAATACTACTTCGACGAGTCGATGTACATTCGGAATATAAGAAAACCAATTATCTCAAAAGTGCATAGTCACTGTATCGCTGCAGCGTTAGCACTTGCATCTGTAACGGATATTGTCATTGCTTCTGAAGATGCCATTTTTAGTGAGCCAGTTGTACGAATGGGTGCTAATAGCCAAGAACTAATGTTTTTACCGTGGTTAATTGGAGAGAAGAAGACGAAAGAACTTTTATTTACAGGTGATGCAATAAAAGCGGATGAAGCAGTTCAGTTAGGTTTAGTGAATAAAGTCGTTCCAGTAGAACAATTAGATGATGCGGTTATGGAGATGGCGAGTAAAATCGCGCAAATGCCACCTTTAGCAATTTCTCTTGTGAAAGAATCAGTTAATAATACAATGGACATCATGGGGTATACGAACTCCATGAAAATGCATTTCGCTTCCCACCTATTAAGCCATACAACAAATGAAATTGCTGAGGGAATGGGGAAATCCAAAAGAGGAAATTTAAAAGAGTTTTTTGACCGACGAGATCAAAAATTTGTATAACAATACCGAGTAAATAGTTAAATCAAATGCTTGGTTGATTAGTGTAGATAAGATAGCTCTCTATATAGGGAGCTATCTTTTTGGGGTGTTAAGGAACAGTTGACAACTTACAAATGTTCAAGAAGTATTGCCGAGAATAGATAAATGTTAATCCAATAAAAATTGAAACCATTTCTAAAATACAACGTCAAATATATTGTATAAACAAAAAAGGGGATGGCATGATGAAGGTGTTATTTTTACTGGTGTTCGCATTTTTTTTGACAGGGTGTGGTTTGGGGAATGAACAAGCAAGTCAAGAACCTACTACTGGAGGAAGTGAAATTGTAGATGGAGAAATGACCATTAGTCTTGTGGAGGAAAGTCCACTCGTTTTTCATTATGAGGTCATGAATCAATCGGACAAAGTTGTGACAATAGAGTTTTCGAGCTCACAGCGAATCAATTATTCAATAACTACTAAAGAAGGAAAAGATATCTATTTATTTTCAAGTGTTGCTACATTTCTTCAAGCATTAGGTGAAGAGGAATTGAAGCCAGATGAACAGTTAGAATATGTGATCGATTTAAATGAATTGGACCTCCAAGAAGGTGAGTATCTACTATCAGTGTGGTTGACACCAATGGACGGGCCAACTTATAAAATAATAAAAGAGTTCACCATTGAATAAACCAAGTGAGAGTTCTAAAACATTTTAGAGCTCTTTTTTATGATTATTTTGTTAAAAAATCGATAGGATCAATGTTACCTAATTTTTGGGACAACAGCAAAATTTAGTATATGGACAAGTAGTAGCTTCATAAATTATTATAATATTAAGAAAACTAAAGAAATACTGTTCTATTTTGTTACCCGATAAAACTAAGCACTTCATGTAAGGTCAATATCAATGAGATTAACATTAAAATGACAAGACAAAGAGGTGATCCCATGACTTTTATTGGAAGATTTATGAACATTGAACTAGAGATGAATAAAACCCTAGTCGAAGAATTTTTGGGGAAAATAAAGACAGTCTATCCATACAAGTGGATCGAAAATAAAGAGGATAAAACTTTAGTTATTTATGGAGAAAAACAATATCAACTTCCTTTTAAAGAAAAAGAGGGTCTTTTCACTTTAGCGATTGAAGAATTAACAACTAGTGAAAGAACGTTTTCAATTGCATTTAATGAACTATTATTTGAAGCAAGAAAGAAGATGATGAGGATCGAGAATATATATGAAAGAAAGAAAAGAAGAATAGAAGAAAGACAAGAAGAAATTCAAGTCATACATCTGCGACGAAGTGAAAAAGCGCAACTAAGGTTAGTTGCACCAATGACTAAACAAACAGAAATGAACATCGTGAAGTTGGAAACGGATTATCTATTAATGGAATTACATGAAGCATTAGTGAAGAATGAGGAAGAGACAGTACAGTATTGTAAAAAAAGATTACAAGAGTTAGTTGAGCAAACTCAAAAAATCTTAAGCTAATGATACTTTATATGTACTGTAATGAAATTATGTACTAAGAAAATCAACAGGGGTAGTATGAGTCCCTGTTGATTTTTCTTTATTTTTAGGTACGTTTACTTGCTATAGACGGTTTTAGTTTCAGAAAAGGTACCGCTTTTTCAGGTGAAGGACGTGATTTTCTAATTAAAATCCATCGGTTGTTGGAGTAAATGGAATGTTTAAGTTTCTTTCCACTGTGCGAACTCTTTGATTTAATCGATTTAGTCGATCTGTATGAAGTTCATCATTTCGGTTGAGGCGGATAATTTCTTGGTTTATACGGCCAATTTCTTCGTTAATTCTCCCAATTTCACTGTTCAAACGAACAATTTCTTGGTTTTGTCGAGTTAATTCAGCACTTTGCTCTTGATTTTGTCTAGTAAGTTCATTCACTCTTCTATCTAGCTCTTGAGTGGTGGGTTGTTGTCTCATCATCGGTTGGTGATCCTGTTGTGATATATAAGGGTTTTGTTGGTATTGTCTATAGTAGCCACCAGGTTGTTGAATATTTACAGGATAATAAGGATACAAATTCATTATGACGCACTCCTCAAAATTTATTTGATGTGAAATACATTAATTAGCCTATGTTAAATTTTGAGGAGTGACAGGGCATACACCTAGAAATATCCTAATTAGATTAGAGCTAAGAAAAAAATTAAGCTTTTTTAGTTGATACTACTCTCCACCTAGGCCAGTTACGGATAAACAATTTAAAAATAGTAAAATTGCCGTGTTCATTAGTCCTAGCAAATATAGATTTTTTTCATAGATTAGTAGTGAGAGGATAATCTTCTCATAATAGGTTGGTAAGGAGGGATCACTATGTCTGGTACTCACAAACCAGTGAGCAACTTTGCGTTAATCGTAGTGTTGTTTATTTTGTTAATTATTGTTGGTACGGCGTTTGTTCGCCCGTACTAATATGATGTAACGAAAAAAAGTGAAGAGTCAGCATTCTTATAAAATGTTGGCTCTTTTTCTTCATTTCCTAATATTTCATTGAGCTGAGGTTGAAGTAGACTGTAAAAAATAAAACCCGCATGGAATGTATATGTCCATACGGGTAATGCTATTCTACTTATTGTTCCATCAAATTGTTTACGGGGACACTCTGTTTCTGATTCGGGTCATTAATTGGGTGAATTGTAGCTGTTCCATTATTTTGGTCTACATGCTCTATATAGACCTGTTGTCCGTTGTACATAACATTTGCCATATCGGGTGATGAAGAAATTTGTTGTGCTCGTTGTGCATCCATTATAGTTCCTCCTACTTTAGTTAAATTTAGAACATCTATTTTAATATTTGTTAAAACAAGATTACCTATACACTTTTTAGTAAATATTTCTAAGAAGTGGTTTACTACTAGTAGTATACTTACCAACGAGTAGTTGGGGGGGGAATTACTAAAAAATGGATAAAATGAGTAGGAGTTTGTTTTGGTTCAGTGGGAATGTATATTTCATTGATGCATCATCTGAAGACAGTTTGATTTTAAAGAGCAGACTAAAAACGAATGAATCTAATCATATTGTGTTATAATTACCTAGATAACTATTTAGTTACCTAGGTAATGTTTTTAGAAAGGGTGTTTATTATCGTTACTGACTTAAAGATGTTTCACTCATTACACCAATTGTCCCGTCTCTTAACAAAACGAGCAAATAAGGCACTTCAGCCATTTGGTTTATATAGTGCTCAATGGTCTGTTATTTTTACATTGAAAACGAAAGGCACATTAACACAAACAGAGTTGTGTGAGTATTTAGCTGTCGAGGCCCCGCCTTTAACACGAAACATCCAACGATTAGTAAAAAAAGAAATTGTAAGACAAGTAAGTGGAGAGGATAAAAGGATGAAGTTAATTGAACTCACCGAAAAAGCTCATCAAGAGTATCCAAAGTGGGAAAAAGCGATAACAGAAACAAATCATAAGTTACTTGAACATTTTCCGAAAGACTCGGAAGAACAGTTAGATCAGCTTTTATCACAATGGTTACATATTATAACCTCCAGAAAGGAACTTAACGATGAGTAAACCAATCCTTTGGACTAAAGATTTTATATGTATTACATTATGTAATTTGTTCGTTTTCCTAGCTTTTTATTATTTAATTGTTACCTTACCGATCTATACGATAACGGAATTAAATGGAACTGAAACAGAAGCTGGATTGATCATTACGTTATTTCTAATCACTGCTATCTTTATACGTCCATTTGCAGGGAAATGGGCGCTTTCAATTGGAAACAAAAATATTTTATTTATAGGTCTATTTATATTTATCATCTCTTCTGGTTTGTATCTTATATCGGATTCCGTATATTCGATGATGTTTATTCGGTTATTACACGGTGTAGGGTTTGGGATGGCAACAACCGCAACGGGTTCGATTGTTGCGAACGTAATACCTGATTCAAGAAAAGGAGAAGGAATGGGATACTACTCGTTGTCATTTAATATTGCTGTCGTTTTAGGCCCTTTCATAGGATTAACTGCTATCTTGCAATGGAGTACAGTTACGTTATTTTCTATCGTCGCTATAAGTAGCTTTGTAGCTTTAGCGATGGGGTTACTAGTTTCAAAGGAAAATCGTAAAATTCCAGAAGCTATGACAGGTAACCCACAAAAACATAAGCTTTCAATTGTTGAAAAAACAGCGATTCGTATTTCAATTGTAGCAGCAATATTTGCTATTATTTATTCTTCCATTTTGTCGTTCGTACCTGTATATGCTGAAGAAGTAGGTTTGATAAAAGCCGCTAGTTATTTCTTTGTGGTGTATGCTGCTATCATGTTACTTTCAAGACCTTTTACGGGAAGATGGTTGGACCAATATGGTTGCAAATAAAATTGTTTATCCGTGTATTATCATATTTGCTGTTGGTATGTTTCTCTTAAGTATGTCCACGACGACTTTCGTGTTTCTTTTGTCAGCTGCATTAATTGGCCTCGGATGGGGGACGCTTTTTCCGACATTTCAAACGATATCTGTTCAAAAAGCACCAACAGAGCGTAGGGGCTTGGCCATGGCAACATTCTTATCTATTTTTGATCTAGGAATTGGTGTAGGCTCTTTTATTGTCGGGATGATCGTTGCCCAAGTAAGCTTACATTCACTTTATTTCTACAGTTCATTCATTCTTTTACTCGGAATCGCTCTATACAATTTTATGCATGGTCGATATGTGGTGAACGAAATGAGTGTTGAAAATCAACGCGCTGGTTAAGTGCTACCGAGGAGTCTATGATAGAAGTGTAATAAGTTCAAATTAATTAAGGATGAATGGTACTAAGGAGAGGTCAGCATGGTTTGGGAAGTTCTTTTTGTTTTTTTTATCGTACTGTTTGGAGGATTTATTCAAGGAGCTAGCGGCTTTGGTTTTGGCCTCGTGGCGATGGGATTACTTCCAATTATGTTTTCTTTAAAGGATAGTACGTTACTTGTGATTTCATTATTGTTAGTAGCTTCGGTTAGTATTCTTTTAAAGATTTATAAATATATTGAATTAAAAGGTTTACTGTTGATTGTGAGTTCCGCGCTAGTTGGTAGAATTCTGGCATTTTTTGTACTAAATACTTATGGAGAAATGGATTTTTTAAAACAGGTCTTGGGCTTCTTTCTAATTGGTATGGTGTTTTATTTATATTTTAGTAAAGCAAATTCCTCCACTGCGTCAGCGATGAATCCTTTTACACCGATCGTCCTTGGATTATTAGGTGGCTTAATAGGAGGGGTCTTTGCGGTGGGGGGCCCGTTTTTTGTTTTTTATTTTTTAATTCTTTATAGTGACAAACACAAATATAACGCCAACCTTCAAATAACGGTAGTGCTTACATGTTTATTTACAATCATTTTACATGGTATCAACGGTGACTTTAATTCTACTTTTTCAATCTATTTCTTAGTTGGTTTTGTAGGGGTTTACATTGGTACAATGCTTGGACTTAAGTGGTTTGAGAAACTACCAAGTCACTTAATTAGGAAATTAGCAATGATTATGGTCTTAGCTTCGGCTGTAAACTTAATTTTCTTTAGTTAATGTTTTGATTGCACCTAAATGAAGCCTTTCTAGTAGAAAGGGAATGTTAAAAAAAAGTTCGTACGGTAGATTAGGATTGGATACTCCTAATAAAAGGAAGGATATGAACCTAAAGAAAACTTTCACAGCAAATACTACCCCAAATAAAAGGAAAAGCTCATTTAAAAACGGTTTAGTAGTTGTTTTTTTCTCATCCATGATATAAAAGACGTATCTATATTGGAACGCGTCAGGAAATAGATAGGAAAGGATAAAATAAATCCACACAACTTAAAGTTGTGTGGATTTAAAGTGAATTTTGTTCGAATCTAATGGCAAGGTAAAGCTTCACTTTATCGTTTTTTTATCTGTTTCGGACCTCTTAGTAAAAGTTTGTTTGTATGCTTGATGAGTTGTAATGGCTGCTCCAGTGGCGATAATTCCATTGGCAATCCCTTGGATTGTAAATCCAATAGTAACTATTCCTGAAATAATACCTGCGAACAATAATAGCCATAAAATCATCCAATCTTGTATTTTTGGTGTTCTTTTTAGGATGTTTCCAAGGATCATTAATGCTGGGACAACAATTAATAGTTGAGGATGTACTTGTATCTGTGAAAAAAACTCTACCAAGTGAATTCCTCCTTTTTTCTATATATATTCACAAAGTAAATCTAGTGTTATGATGGAAGGGAAATAGACATGTAAATATTTTAATAGAGAGAGGTAAACGGCGTGAAAAAGATCATTAGCTTTGTTCTGTTTATATTTTTAATGGGGTGTAGTGAACCAGCTATGGTTGAAAAGGAAGTAAAGAATTTAGCATTGAAAGCTGATGATGTGGTATTGGAGAAAGACTTGGATGAAACTGTTCCAGAGTTCTTACGAAAACACAGTGAACCAGTTGAAATCATCTTTGTTGGAGACGTGATGATGGAGATGTCGTTAAAAAACACAATCAACTCTAAAGGAGTAGATTATCCCTTTATACATGTTAAAGACGACATCTTACAAGCAGATTATGCGGTTGCTAATTTAGAAACAGCCATTACAACTTCGAACAATTCTTATGCCAAACAATATAATTTCAAATCCAATCCTAAAAAGCTAGAAGGGTTAGTCAATGCTGGTTTTGATTTAGTTTCATTAGCCAACAATCATACGCTCGATTACCAGGAAGAAGGTTTACTCGACACGATAAAATATTTAAGAGAATATGGTATCGAATATATTGGCGCTGGAAAAAATAGTGAAGAAGCTTATGCGTCTCACGAAGTTCTATTAAACGACCAAAAGGTTAAATTTTTAGCATTTTCAAGGGTTTTACCAGATGTATCATGGTATGCAACAAAGGATAAACCTGGAATTGCCAGCGGATATCAAGAAGAACGAGTAATAGAGATTATCGAAAAGGAAAAAGAAAATACAGATTACGTTTTGGTCTATATGCACTGGGGCATTGAAAGAGCTAGTCGGCCAGAACCGTACCAACGAAATTATGCGAAGAAAATGATTGATGCTGGTGCTGATGCCATTATTGGTGCGCATCCCCATGTACTACAAGGATTTGAATTTTATAATGGTAAGCCAATTGCTTACTCCTTAGGGAACTTTCTCTTCCCAGATTATATAACGGGGCCAACCGCAGAGACAGGTTTATTAAGTATTATTATTGAAGATGGAGAAGTAAAGATGAAGTTTAACCCGTTTTATATCGACAACGATGTGATTGTTGATAAAGGAGATGATTATCGTAAAAGAATGTATAAGTATTTGGAAGGTATCTCATATGATATTTTCATTGAAGATGGAGAAATCAAACCAATAAACTAAAACTCTAGTTTTCTTTGTAGCTGTTATGCAAGAGAGGCACGGTTCATTATGGAAAATCAACTTAAAATGGATCAACTATTTATTCAGTTTGATCACCTTAACGGCTATTATAAAAAGCAGTATGGTTTGATTGTAGTGAATACCTATGATATCATGCACTTAATATTGGATAAGGGGTCGAAACGATGGTTAATGAAGTAATTTTAGACGATTTAACATTGCAAGTAACAAACTATAAAGAAGAAATAGTGGTTAATCAAACAGGAGAACCTCTTAAAAAAATTAATATTGCTTTTAAAGTAAGAGGTGGCGAGGAGTATCATGATGTTACAAGTCATTTATATAAAAAGACTTTTGATGTAAAAGTTCCTCAAAAAGGAATACAGTTTAGAGCAACGATTTATAACTATTCGACTTCACGAACCGATTTTTCTAATGAAAGATGTATGGCAGATTTCCAATTATCTTTACTCGAGGTACAGTAGACCATGAAGGAATATATAGAATGAAATTAAGTATTTTAGATCAATCGCCGTTATCTTCAGGGAAAACTGCAGCCCACGCACTTCAAGCATCGATGGAACTTGCTCAAGTCGGTGAGAGGTTAGGATACTCCCGGTACTGGATTGCAGAACATCATGATTTTTCTGGTTTATCGTGTTCAGCTCCTGAAATAATGTTAGGGTATATCGGGGCTAACACAAAAAAGATTAGAATTGGAGCAGGAGCCGTATTACTTCCTCACTATAAGCCATATAAAGTTGCTGAGGTTTTTAATATGTTGGCAACTTTGTTTCCTGGACGTATAGACTTAGGAATTGGACGAGCACCGGGTGGTTCGGCGGAAGTTACGATGGCGCTTTCAGATAAATATTTGCAAAAAGTATATCAGTTACCAGATGCCTTTAAAGAATTACTTCATTTCTTGAAGGATGATTTTCCTTCAGACCATATGTATTCAAAAATATCTGCCTCCCCGTTACCGACCGAGTCACCACAACCATGGGTACTTGGAACGAGTGCTAAAAGTGCAAAACTAGCCGCAGATAACGGAACAGCATATGCATTCGGTCATTTTATGAGCGATAAAGATGGTCCTCAGATTATGAAGTCATATATCGAGAATTTTAACTCGAGCTCAAACTTACTCAAGCCAGAATCCATCATAGCTGTTTCAGCCATTTGTTCAGAAACGACAGAAAAAGCAGAGCAACTTGCTTTAAGTGGTTTGTTATGGAAAATTCAGTTAGCTAAAGGTGAAGGAAAGAAAGGTGTACCAACAGTAGAAGAAGCTGAGAGCTATTCTTATAATGAAGCTGAATTAAAAATGTTTCAAGAAATGAAGAGTAAAATGGTAATAGGTAATCCGAAAGAAGTGAGAGAGCAACTTACTGATTTACAAAAAAAATATCAAGCGAACGAAATGATGGTTGTCACCATTACTCACTCTTATGATGATCGATTGGCTTCCTATGAACTTATAGCGAACGAATGTTTATAATCATAAAATTTTGCACATCAGTCCTTGAAGGTATTGATGTGTTTTTGCCGTCAGATCTTTTAGTGAGGGATAAATTTCCAGTAACAACCAACACTAATAAACACAAACGTTGCCAGGTCCTGTGGCAACGTCTGTGTGATTGTGGGCCTCGACTAACATTCATTTTATCAAGTGAATGGAGTAAAAATGTTTGATTTAAACATAGTAAGCCTTTACCAATAGGTAGCCTATAATCCCTAAATTCATTGTGTTAAAATTAAACTCGGAAATAGTAAAAAAAGCCGAACCTCTAGAAAACAAAACGTTAGCTTTTGATCTATGACTAGTTATTATTTTAAAAACTAAATTGGTCGTAAATAGGGTATTTAACATTGTTTTCTATGGTTTCTTTCAAAGGTAGACTTCACAGATAGGAGGGAGGCTATTAGGGGCTTGTTATTACATAAGCGCTTAAGAAATTTATGATTTGGAAACTGGTACCTGATTGGATTGTAAAGTTGATAGGGCGTATTTCTTATTCAAAAAAGTTTCTGCTGTTTTTTGTTGCTATTTTTGTACCAATGCTTATTGTTATGCTGATTTTATATTCTGAAATTAAAGGACAAATTAGTCAGAGTGAAACAGAGCGTGAAGCTTTGTTGTCATTGCAAAATGTTGCTGAACTTTTACTCCATACCCAATATCATCGAGGTTTAAATCAATCTTATATGAAAGGGTATGATGAATTTAGTGAAACGATACGTGAGAGGCAAGAATTAGTTGAATTAAAAATAATAGAAATCGAACAACAAATCGAAAATCATAAGAATGATTTTTTTGATATAGACACATGGAACGAAATAAAAACTCAATGGGCGGAAGTTAAATTAACGTCTTTCCGAAAGAAGTCTCCCTCTTCAAGCGTGTGAAGGGCGTAGCCCAACGGTAAGGGGGAGATGAATTTCGGTTGGGCTTTAGCCCAAAGGCTTTTTTCTTTTGTCTTTTTTCTCGTTATGTTATAATCAGTCTTATAAAGAATAAGGATTGATATAACAATGAAGTTAGATAGTAATAACCATTCAGTATTCTTGATGTATTATCACCTTGTATTAGTTGTGAAATATCGAAGAAAGGTCATTGATGATACTATTTCAAACTATGCAAGAGATAAATTCGTGTCGTTGAGTGAGAAATACAATATTACATTAGTCGAGTGGAACCATGATATTGACCATGTACATATTCTTTTCAAAGCACAACCTAATAGTGAATTGTCCAAATTTATCAACGCCTACAAAAGTGCAAGTTCAAGACTCATCAAGAAGGATTTTCCTCATGTTCGTAAAAAGTTGTGGAAAGAAATGTTTTGGTCAAGAAGCTTTTGTTTATTGACTACTGGTGGTTCGCTTATTGAAGTGGTGAAAAAATATATTGAAAATCAAGGAATGAAGTGAGGTGATTTGATATGGCTAAACAAAACAAGGCTTATAAGTTTCGACTGTATCCAACAGATGAACAGGCTTTGATGATACGCAAAACTTTTGGTTGCGTTCGTTTTGTCTACAATAAAATGTTAGCCGAACGAAAAGAAACGTACGAAAACCTGAAAGATGATAAAGAAGCATTGAAAAAGGTGAAGCATCCCACTCCTGCTAAATATAAAAAGGAGTTTGCATGGTTAAAAGAAGTAGACTCATTAGCCCTAGCAAATGCACAACTAAACTTGAATAAGGCATATAAAGCATTCTTCAATCGTAATGCAAAGTTTCCAAATTTCAAAAGTAAGCGACATAACCAAAGCTACACAACGAATGTCGTAAATGGGAATATTCAGTTGTTGGATGGTCATATCAAATTACCGAAACTAAAAATGGTGAAAATCAAACAACATCGAAACATTCCTTCTGACCATACAATCAAATCTTGTACAGTTTCTATGACTTCATCAGGAAAATACTATATTTCCATTCTCACAGAGTACGAAAAAGAGATTAAGAGTAAGGACATTGAAAATGTTGTAGGTTTAGATTTTGCGATGAATGGGTTATTTGTTGATAGTGAAACAGGTAAGAAAGCCAATTACCCACGTTTCTATCGACAAATGATTGATAAATTAGCAATTGAACAACGTAAACTTTCTCGCAAAAAGAAGGGGTCCTCAAATTGGAACAAACAACGTATTCGAGTGGCTAAAATCCAAGAAAAAGTCGCCAATCAACGAAAAAACTACTTACATCATCAATCGAAAGCATTAGTTACATCTTATGATGCGGTTATTATCGAGGACTTGGATATGAAAGGGATGTCACAAGCTCTAAAATTCGGGAAAAGTGTCGCTGATAACGGTTGGGGAATGTTCACTTCTTTCTTACACTACAAGCTAAAAGAACAAGGGAAACAACTTGTCAAAATAGATAAATGGTTCCCATCTACTAAAACTTGTTCGAGTTGTGGTTCGATAAGAGAAATACGATTATCGGAACGTACCTATCAGTGCGATTGTGGGCTAAATCTTGATAGAGATTACAATTCGGCGCTAAATATCAAAAAAGAAGGCATACGCTTATTAGCAACTGCCTAATGCAAATATAAACTCTTGGAACAAGAGGGTTAGCTTGGTCAAATTCGTCAGCTACCAAAAGTGGCGATTACCCAAGAAGCCCCCACTTCAAACAACCCGTAAGGGTGGTAAGTGGTGGGTAGTTCACACCCTGATCCACAAATGAATCGTCTTAGCAATGCAATTAATGAAGATTTACTTTTGGGAACAGAAAAAATAGGCCAATTACGTTCGTTTTCATCAAGAATCAGTCTTGAAGAGACACTAACTGAACAGGAGAAAAACGAGTTATTATTGATGATTGGCGGTATTCAATTATTTATAGATGACTTTGAGATGAAAACCTATTATTTAAGTCATTATAATCGAGAGCAAAATATATTATACGAGAAGCAACAATTCATTAACGAAACTGTTATGTTTTTGGAATTGCTTAAAAGTGATGACTTTTTATTAAAAGATACGGAAGTGATTTTTAACCAGGCGACAGCAGCCATAAATAGGGGCTTTCTGTTATATGAAAAAGGTAATTTGATATTACTCGATCATCTTAATGAAATGCAAAAGTCGTATCAAATAAAACAAATCATTTTGTTTTTAATTATTATATTTTCTATTTTGTTAATATACCTTTTCTTTGGAGGTGTATATGTTTCAGTTATGCAAACGATACAAGCACTACAAACTGGAACATCACAATGGATCAAAGGTGATTTACGGTCAAGAATTCAAGTGAAGACGAAAGATGAGTTAAAATATGTTGGTGATTCCTTTAATCAACTTGCTGGAAATTTCGAAAAAAATCTTGAAGAAAATCGACGGATACAACTAGATTTACAACATTCACTTAAGAAAAATAATCAATTAGCGACAGCAATAAATAACTTAGAAATTGGAGTCATAATAACCGATCCAATACTACCAGATAATCCAATTACCTTTGTAAATGCTGGTTTTGAAAAACTAACTGGGTACAGAGCAGAAGAAGTGATTGGTCGTAAACCTAGTCGTTTGCAAGGAGAAAAAACGTCAACCAAAGCAAAAAAACGAATAAGAGAAGGAATTAAAAACAGAGAATCTTTTTCTATTGAGATTTTAAACTATAGGAAAGATGGCGAGCTGTTTTGGAATTTATTAAGCATTACACCTGTTTATGAGGATGGGAAATTAGTAAATTTTCTTGGAATTCAAACGGACATTACAAAACAGAAAAAAGCCGATGAAAAGATTTATTCACTCGCATACGCTGATCAGTTGACTCATTTGCCAAATCATAACAGGTTACAAATGATTGTAAAGAAAAATATTAAATCGTTGATGCAGGAAGCGACAATTCTTAGATTAGATGTAGCGAGATTTAAGAATATTAATCATGTGCGAGGCTTTACTTTAGGGGATTTCACATTAGTAGAACTTGCGAAACGATTAGAACATATATTGACAGGAAAAGGGGGTTTTTCTCGTCAGTATGGTGATAAATTCACTATTTATTTACCACATATATCCAATAAACAAGAGGTAGAGCAAATATTAAAGGAAATTCATAAACAATTACATGAACCATTTAAAATTGATGGTTATACGTTTTATCTAGAGGTATCTATTGGTGTGAGTCAATTCCCGAAAGATGGAACAGACTTTATTACACTCATGCAGCATGCTGAAGCTGCTTTATTCAAAGCGAAAGGCACCGATGGCCACTTCTATGTGTATTATCAATCGGAAATGCACAAAAATTTTCACGAGGAATATAGCATAGAAAATAATTTAAGAGTAGCAATTGAGAAAGAAGAACTATTTTGGACTTATCAACCAAAGCAAGATTTAAAAACGGGTATCATTACAGGAATGGAAGCTCTTATTCGTTGGAACCATCCTGAATTAGGGGTCATTTCACCTTTTAAATTTATACCAATCGCTGAAAAAACAGGGTTAATTTATCAAATTGGAGAATGGGTTCTGCTTGAAGCGTGTAAACAAAATAAAAAATTTCAAGAACAAGGTTTACAACCGCTAATAGTTTCAGTTAATATTTCAGCCAAACAATTCAGTAATAAGGAATATTTATTAACTACGATCGATCGAATAATAGAACAAACAAAGTTAGACCCTAAGTATCTAGAGATTGAATTAACAGAAAGTGTATTTCAAAATCCTGCAATAGTTGAACCTGTTTTAGCAGAAATCAAAAAACGACAAATCCAA
The DNA here is from genome assembly GCF_002019605.1 of Alkalihalobacterium alkalinitrilicum. Taxonomy (NCBI): domain Bacteria; kingdom Bacillati; phylum Bacillota; class Bacilli; order Caryophanales; family Bacillaceae; genus Alkalihalobacterium; species Alkalihalobacterium alkalinitrilicum. The sequence continues at coordinate 417,964 of NZ_KV917368.1, forward strand.
GTTTCAGTTGATGACTTTGGAACGGGTTATTCATCGTTAAGTTACTTAAAATTATTTCCAATCGATGTGTTAAAAATCGACCGTGCATTTATTAAAGACCTTTTAGAAAATAATAATGATCAAAAATTAACCAAATCAATGATTGAAATTGGACATGGCTTAAGTTTAAAGGTTATAGCTGAAGGGGTAGAGACAAGTCGTCATATTGAGCTATTAAAAACGATGAATTGTGATGAAGTCCAAGGGTACTATTTGGCGAAACAATTAACAGCCGATGAGTTTGTGGAGTTTATGAGGATGAATAACTAAAAGAAGAGCGTGACGCAACTACTCGAAAGTTTGCACGCTCTTTTTTTCACTGGTGTGTGTTTAAGAATATTCATCAAACGGATAACGATCATATTTTTCATACGGATAGTAACTAGAAGACTCGATAAACGGATAAGCTGGTATATCTCGCTTCGCTTTCTCTAAACTTGCTCTAAAATCGTCTAGTTGGTAATGAAGCTGATTTAACTGTTGTTCTTTTTGTAACCATATTTTTTTATAATGTCTTGAAGTTAGTAGAAGAATGATAAGCGGGATCCCGCCAAATAAAAAAAGGTTGAAATCCTTCCTTTGGTGCGATCCAAATGAAAAATAGAAAAATAAAAGCCATTAAGAGCCATAGGACGATAAAACAACACATAAGCAATGGACTTTCTAAAAAGCTTTCGATTTTTTGTTTTTCATAGAATATCTGACGGGAGCGATTTATCATGGCATAGTAACGGTTTTTAATTTCTTGGTCGGACATGTCTCTGATGTTTTTCATCGTGAACCCTCACTTGCTATATAGTATGAATATGTGTATTCACTAGGTTAACCAACTAGTAATCTCGAAAGGTGTCCGAAGAACTGAGAATAAAATGGCTGTAAAAAAGGCTCTTCACTAAAGGATAACGTAAATAAATTAAATAATAAAGAACTTCCAGAGCAATAATTACTCTCAAAACATATTAAGAACATCAAAGCGGAAAAAAGAAAATGATAGAAGTGTAAGGCGAGAATAAGGGGGATAACGATCAACTCTTCATCATGTTACATGAAACATGACTTAACACGTGTTTACTCAAACGAGTGCGTGTTTTTTTGCGCTAAGTTTACTTTAGTGAATGGATATACTAGTGTATGATTGGAAATTTAATTTTTTTAAAATATTTTTCAAACACTTTGCCTATTTCATCCGTTATCTATATGAAAGATGCAAAATACAAGTGCACATGTTCCTGCAGGACAAATCGTGAGCTTTTGGAAGTGAAGAAAAACTCACTCCCTATCGATCAATTCTATGTAAAACAAAAATGAGTAAAAAGTGAGTGGTACAAATGGAAACGAGTGAAGTGTATGAGAAATTAAAAGAAGATCTCCATCGTTTTGCTCGGTCAATTGCAAGACATGAACAGGAAGCTAATGATCTCGTGCAAGAGGCTCTAGTTAAATCCTTAAAGGAAGAACAATTATATAGTTTACCTGATTACAAGCAACGCGCCTGGTTTTTTCGGGTCATGAAAAATCAATTAATTGATGATCGCAGAAAAGAAAAAAGGGTAATGGCCTGGGAGGAAGATTTCGACTTTCCAGTACAAGCGTTAGCAGTCAATCCGATAGAAGTCACAGAATTACTCTCTCATTTACCGCGGGAATTAAGTGACTTGATCTTTAAAAAGTATTGGCTCGGATTATCTAGTAAAGAAATCGGTAAACAATTAGGTCTTCCCGCCGCATCGGTACGGTATAAGCTTCAAATTGCAATCAAGCGTTTACGAAAAATTATAGAGGAGAGATAAACCATGAATCAACAAATTGGAAATGTAGGACTTCTTAATCTAATGAATGCGACAGAAGATAGTATTAAAGGAATTGAGAGAATAGAAAATATCGGAATGGTTATTTATCGAAAAGAAAACGCACACTTATTATCTGCATTAAGCATTGGTAATATCGGAAAAAGCATGGAAGTTCCTGAAGGCTATAGTCTTTATAATGGCATTTTATATATTGATGAGTCGTATTTGTGCTCAATCAATCAATCAACTCAACTGCTTGTGAATGGGATGGTAATTATCGATAAAAATGTAAAAACCGAGCAGTTAAATCAAGAATGGTTACAGCTTATGGTGAATGGGAAAGTATATAGTCCAACCTTCCTTGCTGGTGCTGTAAGTCAACTTCTTTCGAAAGCTTCATTAGTTATTGAGACGTACGAGGAAGAACCCCCACGGATTGAAAATGGTGAATTTACGATGACGAATTCTTTTCTGTTATCGATGGACAATCCATTACATTTAATTGTGAATGGGAAACTTCAATTAGCTCAAGATTTAGATATGAATCTTTTTGATGAAAAAATCAATAAACTAGAAATCAATGGACTAGCTTCGATTTATGAAGAGCAGGAAGCGTACTTGTATAAAAAAACCTCCTCTTTAACGTCTAGTGTCGTTCGAGTTATACCAACTGGCTTTGAACAAGTAAAAAAACAATTGAGGCTAAATGCAAAATCCATTCGACGCTTAAAAAAAGCAAAACTATTTACAAAGAAACCGATTGTTATAGAAAGTGATGTGACAAGAGAAGCACTCACTCAAGCAATAGAAAAAATAGATTCAACGTCGGTTATCGTTTGCCATGAAGAAGTAGAAGACTTAGTGTTTGAGTGTTGTGTGCAACTGGAAACAGAAGTGTTATCGTATGAGCATAAGTTTGTCTATATTGAAGGGGAAGAAGAGTGGTCGAACCATCAATTTCTTGCACTTGATCAACCTGCCAATTTTATCGTGAATGGACAACTTACACTTGATCTGGATGTTACTGAAGATGTGCTCCGTGAAAAAATGTTAACTTTAGATATTTTTGGTGAGGTCATTGTTCCTGAGAAAAAATATAAAGGATATTTTCAAAACGTTATTCGATTGAATACTGGAACGGTTAAAGAAAAAGGTAAAATGGAAAAGTCTCACTTTTTAGATAACGTCGGGGAACTCTCGTTATAAAATGTCGTGGAGGGGATTAAATTGATTTATTTCAAAGAAGGCCTTGTAAAAGAAAGTATTCCTGAGCGACAAAAGGAAGCTCAGGAATATAGGATATTAAAGCAAATGAAATCGAATAAAAAAAGAAGGACAGCTAGTATATGGAAGTGGATGATAGCTACTCATAGTCTGCTTATAGGTACGATCAGAATTAAACTAAAACTTCGAACATCAAGTACAATGTGTAAAAAAATTAAATAATTAAACATAGGATAGGCAAAGTGGAATGAACCACTTTTCTATCCTTTTTACTCTTCAAAATAACAGATATTTTAGGTAGAGTTAGATTGTTTTGAATTTTTCTTTTAAAATTGTTATAATTTGTAAGTGCTTTTATCATAAAACTTATAACTGTGTGTAATAAAGAATAGAATGAGTTTGTTAATAGAGGGGAGGGTTCTTTATGGAAGTTTATAAGGGTAAAAAACACATTGATGGTGAATATGATTATGTTTTGTTCAAAGAGAAACTATTGGATATGTATACATCTGTCGTAGCTGAAATTACAAAAGGTGAAAATCTGCCTGCCATTTTAGAACAGATAACTCGTAAATTAAAAACGATATTTAATTCAGAAATGTTCTGTTCAATTTTATTAACGGATGGTGGAAGAAAACTAATATTAAACGACACGACAAGTGGCTTAGAACTCCTAAAGGAAGGTCTACAATCGGCTTTAGCAGAGAAGCGCAATGCTGATCAAAGTAGTACGTTCATTTATAGTAAGATCGAGACGGAGCGTAGTTTTGATGCAATTCGTGATCAACTATATAGACTCGGCATTTGTGCTTATTGGTCTACCCCTATTTCGAGTGCTGGAAAAATAATCGGTTGTTTGACTATTTTCCACTCAAACCTAAAAAATCCAACCACTTTTGAGAAACAGGCCATGAAGGACAGTGCTAGCCTTTTGGCTCTTTCGATTAATCAAGTTAAACGGAATGAATTCCTAGTTCAAGTAAAAGAAAGTGAGGAGCGTTTCCGATCATTCTTAGAATATAATCCGATACCCACTTTTGTTTTTTCGCGAGATGGAAAGGTGATTGACTATAATAAAGTCATAAAGCCTATATCTGGATACGAAAGAGAAGAAATTGTAGGTAAAGATATAATTTCGTTTGTTCAACCTAAAGATTTTGATAAAGTGAAATATCATTTTAATGAGGCTAATAAAGGGAAGATTCAAAAATTCGAATGTGTTGCTAAGCAGAAAGACGGAGGTGAGCTTAACTTAAATGTAACTTTTCTTCCGTATACGATTAATGGTAATGTTGAACGGATCTATGGATTTGCTCGTGAATCGACATATGAAAAACAACTTGAATTACAATTATTAGATACATATAAGGAAATCGAACAATTATTTATCAATCATGAAGGAATGATTTTTAAATTTAAAAAGAAAAATGACCAATTTATTCATACGTTTGGAGACGGTCAATTACTACGAAAATTAGGTTTACGGAAAGAAGATTGTATTGGAAAATCATTATACGAGTTCCTACCAGCTGAAACCGCTGCCCAGAAAGTGGTTTTCTATGAACAGGCATGGAACGGTAGAGAGATAACCTATGAGGGTGAAATTAATGATGTTCGCTATGTTGCATCGCTTAAGCCTTTGTTAAAGGAAGGAAAAGTGGTTGAGGTTATCGTTACTTGTAATGACATTAGCGAATTAGAAAAAGTTCATGAAGATTTAAGAACAACAAAAGAATTACTCGAGTCTTTTATTGAAAATACAGTCGATGCAATCGCAACTATTGATCTGGAAGACAATATTACTACTGTTAATCAGGCGTATGTAGAGATGTTTGGGTGGCAAGAAAAAGAATTAATAGGGAAAAAAACGCAAGTCATACCAGATGAATATAAGGATGAATATTTTCACTTTACCAATATGGCTTTAGCAGGTAAAAAGGTACAAATTGAAGAGACTATTCGGCGAAAAAAAGATGGCACATCATTTTCAGTTAGTATTACGAAATCTCCAATTAAAGATAAAAATGGTGTGGTAATTGGTGCTGCATCGATTATTCGCGATATAACAGCACAAAAAAGAATTGAGCAACAACTCGAAGAAAATAAACAGCGTTATCAATCGTTATTTTACGCCAATCCTGATTTAGTTTACAGTTTAGACATAAATGGAGTATTCCTCAATGTAAATCCTGTTGTAGATAAAATAATTGGATATGCCCCTGAAGAATTAGTAGGAAAAAAATATGATCTATGGGTTGACAAAAAATCGTTAAAGAATACAAAACTGTACTTTAAAAAAGCGTTAAAAGGAGTATCACAAACATATGAAACAATAGTAAACCATAAAAATGGACATAAAGTTACTTTAAAAGTAACGAATGTTCCAATTGTTATAAACGAAGCAATCGTTGGAGTGTTTGGGATATCAAAAGACATAACAAAAAGAAAAAGAACAGAGGAATATATTCGGAAAACTGAAAGATTAACCGCTATTGGAAAGCTTGCAGCAGGGATTGCTCACGAAATACGAAACCCGTTAACGTCTGTAAAAGGTTTTTTACAGTTTATGCGAGAACAAAGTAATGATAAAAGTTATTTTGATCTCATGCTCGTTGAAATAGACCGAATTGAATTGATTACAAATGAATTTCTAATTTTGGCTAAACCTCAAGTGAAAAATTATAATTATAAGTCAGTAGATTCCATTTTGTACAGTTTTCTTCCTTTAATCGAAACACAAGCTATTTTAAATAATGTTCAAATAGTGACTGAAATAGAAAAGCACCTTCCAAACATTTATTGTGATGTTAATCAAATTAAACAAGTCTTTCTAAATATTATAAAAAATTCAATTGAATCGATGTCCAACGGAGGAGAAATTAAGATTACAGTTAAAAAAAGTCATGAGTATATTTTAATTTCAATCAAAGACCAAGGGTGTGGGATCCAGCCAGATCGGCTTAGAACGATAGGTGAGCCTTTTTATAGTACGAAAGAAAAAGGGACGGGTTTAGGATTAATGGTTAGTTTTAATATTATAAAGGAACATCATGGTGATATTCACATTCAAAGCGAGCTCGAGAAAGGTACACAAGTCAATATCCTTCTTCCTTATAGCGAGCAAACCGTCAGAGATTTCTTAACAATTGATAGTGACTTGGATATAGGATGATTACAAATAAATTTATTTGAACAAAAAGACCAACTTCAAAAATATGAAATGCTCCCCATTGTTAGGCACCTATTACCAATGGGGGACATTTTTCCATTCATTCGCAACAACGGCAGTAATATCCCCCCACTTCAAGACTTCGAATAATCACAAGAGGATAATTGGGGGATATTACTACCAGTAAATGCTAGAATTGCAAAAAAAATATAGTAGTGTAATAAAATATTAGATTTCAATGAACATAACTACTAAAGAATGGACTGGAAAATTAAAGAGTTTACAAAATTTAAGGGGAATGAATTTTCAAAAAACGGTTACTATTAACAATAAAATCTATTATAATTTAGTGAGGCGAAACATTGCTATTTATTAATTTATATAATCATCAAGACAATATATTGCTATAGAATGAGGGATGACATTGGTTACAAACCTATTAAAACGATTAGAAGAAATTTATCCTGAAATGGTAGAGTTAAGAAGATATTTACATCAAAATCCTGAATTATCATTTGAAGAAGTGAATACACCCATTACAATCGCTGAGTATTTAGAAGAATTAGGGGTAGAGGTCAAACGTAGTGTTGGTGGGCGAGGTGTTGTAGGTATAATTCGTGGAGGAAAACCAGGAAAGACAGTTGCTATTCGAGCTGACTTTGATGCGTTACCGATCCAAGAAGAAAATGATATTCCATATAAGTCAAACGTCCCAGGCGTTATGCATGCATGTGGACATGATGCGCATACAGCGACACTTTTGGGCATTGCGAAAGTATTTATGGAAAATCGTGAGGAACTCCACGGAAATGTTGTATTAATTCATCAATTTGCCGAAGAAATATCTCCTGGCGGGGCAAAACCAATGATCGTAGATGGTTGTCTTGATGGCGTTGATGCGATTTTCGGTACACATATTTGGTCAACAATGCCAGTCGGCAAAGTGTCTTATTGTTCAGGGCCTGTTATGGCAGCTGCTGATGCATTTGATATAGAAATCATTGGAAAAGGTGGGCATGGTGCGGTACCTCATGAAACCATTGATTCAATTACGGTTGCTGCTACATTTGTTACGAGTCTTCAGCAAATTGTTAGTCGTAATATTGATCCATTAAAATCGGCAGTCATTAGTATAGGATCGTTCCATGCTGGGAATGCGTTTAACGTAATCGCCGATAAAGTTAAAATTAACGGTACCGTTCGTACATTTGATCCAGAAGTTCAGGATCAAATAATTGAAAAGTTAGAACGGTATTTAAAAGGAATATGTGATACTGCTGGGGCAACTTATAAGTTTGACTATCGAAAAGGCTATCCAGCTGTAGTAAATCATGAAGAAGAAACGATGCATTTAGCAAAAGTTGCAAAGACCATTGTAGGGGAAGCTAACGTGAAACAGATGGCACCGATGATGGGCGGAGAAGATTTTGCTTACTACTTACAACACGTACCAGGAACTTTCTTTTTTACTGGAGCTGGAAATGAAGAAAAAGGAATCGTTTACCCACATCATCATCCGAAATTTAATTTAGACGAAAAATCGATGCTTATCGCCGCAAAGGTGTTAACGAAAGCTGTCTTTGAATATATGAAGGACGGTGCTTTAGTAAATGGGAATGAAAGAGATGTTGTACAGCAAACAACGTAAACTTCATATGGTGGTGTAAAGTGAGTTGAACTAGATATAGATGGTAATAAATAGGCTTAAGCCAGCTGATGCTATGACTGGCTTAAGCTAGCCATTATTGTTCTTGAGCCAAATGGTTAGAAATCCATAAGTTAATGCAGTTCCAGTTAATGTAAAACCTAAAGGGACAAGTAAATCCGCAGAATATCTTTCCAATTCACTCAAATTATCTGGGAAAAATGTAAGGATAAAAGAAATAAAGACAAGGGTTGGCAATAGAAGAGGCGCCTTTTTGTCTTTTAAAAATTCATCCTTAATGACAAGAACAGTAATTAACATACTAATAGTAACGGTAGTAAATAGCGCTAATATCCAGACTGTTAAAAAAATTGAATCTAACCGTTCAATAAAGCCACCAGGAACTTCGAGTGTTTTTACAACTTCCATTAATGGGAATGTTGTTGCTTTCGTGATTTCAAAGCCAAGTACACCATAAGACAAAATAATGATGATCATGTAAATGAATGGAATGGTAACAGACACTAAGTTAATAGGTAGAGAACGTAGATCCTCTTTTTTAAAATAAGCCATAAGCATGAAAAAAAAATAAAGACCACCAACAAAAGGGTGAGAGGTAGAAAATGAACCGTTGAAAATTGGAATTATTCCTTCAGATAAAACAGGAGTGATTTCGGTTGGATCAAAATGTATCCCAGCAAACAAAAACATCCCGAATAGTATAACTAAGATAATAGGTAACAGCATTATATTAATATGAATGACTCCTTGTACTCCTTTCGAAACACAATATGTAACTGTCAATAAGAAGACACTAACTATAATTTCAACGGGTGTATCATCTAATAGAAATGAGTTAACTGTTATCCCTAAAACTCTAGCTACTAATGCAATTATGAAAAGATTATGTATGCTTCCTAAATTTAATGAAACAAATGTTAATGAGAACTCCAAATGAGACATCCGGAAATGATTGATATTTTGCACTTATTTTATCACTCCGTAAGATAACTTTTGTATGTGAAATAATCTAACAATGGGCTATTTTTCCTATTGTTAGGCAAAAGTTAAGTCCTTATACGAAATGGTAAATTAAATAAGCAGATTACTCTACATCCATCAAGTAGGTAAAGTGGATATGGAAGATATTTGGTTAATAACAAATTCCATATACATATTAATTTATTATTGCACAATAAATTTACTTAGTAACAAAATGTACAAAACACTAAGTACGGTCATAATCAAAGTGAAAAGCCAATTGTTTTTAATCCCTACATAAAAGGATGATCGATTGACAGCTTCGCTAACGATTAGATTTAAAGGGTTGGTAGGACTAAGTACTGTTGAAAACGACCAACTAACCATCATCGTAAACGCTAGATATTCAGAAGATAATCCGAGGTCTTGAGGAGAAATTTGAATTAAAAAAGGAATTACGAATATAGCTGGATGAAATCCGACGATAGAAAAAGTAATAACACTAAAAATTATCATAAATAATAGCAGAGTTGTTGATACATTTGAGATAGAAACTAAGAAATCTATCATGAAATTAAAAACAGGAGTATTAACGATTGCGGTAGAAAATATGCCGGCGCTTATAAAAATAATAATTTCATTATTCATTTTAAAAATATTTCTGGAATGATAGATTTGGACATATCGTTTAAATTTCCTAGCTTTTCTTTGTACAGCAGCTAATAAAATAGATGAAGTTGAAGCCACAACAGCAACAATTAGTAAAACGGGTAAAGTAGTTAAAAATTCTATTATTAGGACAAGTAACATTAAGGTACAAATTACGCCAACCATCTTTATGAGTGGAAACAAATGATGGTTTTCGAATTTAGGTTCGTTTTCTTCCAGACTATCCATTGAAATAGCACGCTTGGAAATTCTAAAAATAAAGTAGCCAATTAATAATTGAACTATAGCAAATGGAAATGCAATCTTTATGTAATTAATAATTGAAAGGTCTAAGTAAAAAAGGACTAAGGCAACAGAAGAAAAATATGGTGACCATAAAACAACTGTAGAAAATCCTCGTAGATAGACGTTTGATACAAGATCTGATGATAGATGGATCTTGGAAACTGTTTCATCAATTACTCTTATTGCACCTAGATTAAGGACAGGTCCAACAAAAAATATACTAGAGGTAATTTTAAAATATTGTTTAAATGGTGTGGAGCGATTAAGAGTAAAAAAAGCTTTGAGTGATTTAATATACCCATTCATTTTAAAAGGTATAGAGATTAAGGGTACTAAGGTTAATAAAATGATGATAGGGATGTTTAAAATAATACCGTCTATTAAGTTATTTATTCCTCTTTCGAAGTAGAAATTGCAGGAGATACCTAGTATGAATAATAATAGGCTAAAAACTTTTGACAATAATTTAGCCTTTCTAAAATATAGTAGAAAAACAAAACAGGACACTATAGATAGGGTTACTTTTAAGCTAAAAAACTCTAAAAAATAGTATAGAAAGTAGAGAACAATTAACACAATTAGGAAGAGCCCTTTTGAATCATGAAGTTTTTTACATAGCAGGTTAATTCCATGTTTCAATTTTTTGTTCTCCTTTCTAGTCATGTTTAGACTCTATTTGAAAATAGTAGAGGCTGACTCAGGCAAAGATCTGGGGAATATAATATTATATGTTATTATTTGTAATTTTGAGTCTTATACCGTGAGTAAAACTCAGGAGTACAGATGAGTCAGCCTCGGATAATTTAATTTTTTTAGCATCAAGAATAATGAAACAGATCTAATTTTTCTAAAATAGAATTATGTCGTTTTCACTTCATAGCCATTAATCACTTTTTCGTTGGTTTCACTTACATTAATAATTCGATTGATGGCATCAATATAAGCTGTGGTACTTGCTACGATAATGTCCACATCCATGCCTCTGCCTTGGAATATCGAGTTACCTGAACTCACTTTGACAAACACTTCACCTAGTGAATCCTTACCTTGTGAAACAGATGTTATTTTATAGTCTACCAATTCAACATCAAGGTTGATAAGGGTATCAATCGCATTAAAGATAGCATCGATAGGGCCGTTTCCTTTGGCGATTCCTTCAATGACTTGTTGATCTTTCCCGTTTATATTTACAAAAGCTCGATATTGCTTGTTATTTAAGACTTGTAGACTTACATCCTGGAATGATAGATAGTTAGTGCCTTCGTTAGGCTGTTCACTTTCTAACAGTGCAATGATGTCATTATCAAAAATTTCTTTCTTTCTGTCTGTTAACTCCTTATATTTTGTAAAGATTTCTTTTAGTTGTTGATCGTCTACATGATAACCAAGTTCCTCATATCGTTTCTTCAATGCATGACGGCCTGATAGTTTTCCGAGTACAAGCTTCGTTTCTGAAAATCCAACACTTTCTGGTTTAAGAATTTCATACGTTGATTTGTCTTTGATTACCCCATCTTGATGAATACCAGAGGAGTGCGCATATGCATTACCACCAACAACCGCTTTATTAGGCGGGATAGAAATACCTGTTAACCTACTGACTAAGTTGCTAGTTTTAGCAATTTCTTTTAAGTTGATGCCAGTTTTTCTTTGATAATGTTCACTTCTTGTTTCAATTAGCGCTGCAACTTCTTCTAATGCTACATTACCAGCTCTTTCACCAATTCCATTGATACACCCTTCGATTTGCAGCGCACCAGCCTTCATTGCTGCAATGCTATTACTAAGGGCTAGACCAAGATCATCGTGACAATGACAGCTTAATATGACTTTTTCGATTCCGCGAGTATGGTTCAAAATATATTGAAATAGTTCTGTATATTCCTCTGGGGTAGTGTAACCTACAGTATCAGGGAAGTTTAATACGGTTGCACCTGCTTCAATCACTTTTTCTGAAATCTCACGTAAAAACTCAAGTTCTGTTCGAGTAGAATCCTCACATGAAAATTCAATATGGTCAAAAAACTGTGAAGCATAAGCTACACTTTCAACAGCTTTATCTACGACTTCTTGCTTTGTCATACCTAACTTACGTTCACGGTGAATAGGGGAGGTAGCAATGAAGATATGAATTCCAACATTCGTAATTCCTTTAAACGCTTTTACCACTTCGTCAATATCATTTTTGTTCGTTCGTGCAAGACTAACAACTAATGGCTTATGGACAGCTTCGGCAACGGCTCTAACCGCTTTCGCATCTCCAGGAGAAGCTGCTGCAAATCCAGCTTCAATGATATCAATCCCTAATTTTTCTAATCTTAATGCAATCTTCACCTTGTCATTTTCATTAAGGTTTACACCTGGCGTTTGTTCACCATCTCTTAACGTCGTGTCGAAAAGTATCACTTGGTCTTTTTTCATTTCTTCTCCTCCTTTTAAATAAAAAAAAACCTTACTTTCCTAGAGGGACGACGAATCGTGGTACCACCCTCTTTTACTGTTGTCTTACGACTAACAGCCTTGGTAAGTAAAGGTTTACTTTGCATTGTAACGGTTTGCATACCGGTCCTTCTTACTTATATGTTCAGAAGGCATCTCTAAGGCGAGAAAGAAATGGATCTTCACCTGTTTTCACCAACCACAGGCTCTCTGAAAGAAGATTTACATTTCTGCTCCTTGTCATCGACATTTTATAATTTGAAAATTTAGAAATATCTTACTATATAACCATATATGATTTCAATGGTTTTCTAAAAAAAACATTTATTAAATTATTATTCAAAGCTATTTTTATTGATATACCAATACTTCCCAAGTGGGGAAACTGAAAATATTTTTTTAGGTAGAGTTAATAACATTTAAATTTTTAAAAAATTCTGTTTACTTTTAATTTTAAGGTATGATATTATTACCTCAAGATATCGAAATAAGATAATCGGTATCGTAATACGATAACTCTATAACTTCGTTTTCAAGAGAGCAACTAAGAGAATTTTTTTTTTGAAGGGTATGGAAGCGGTTACAATTCACATATGGAATTTAGAGAGGGGGACTAAACTCAACTTAGTTATCCAAATTTGAAAACAAGAGAGGAGGATAATAGTTTGGTAAACAACCAAGATCTCAAAAAACTGGAAGAACAAAAAGCTATCGAAAAATTAAATGAAGAGGCACCTGATCCAAAGCAAAGGCAATTTCAATCATGGTTTGGCAAAGTTGTTATGTTTTTAGCTTTTGTCTATGCGATGTATCATGTCGTTACAGCATTGATGCCTTTACCGAACTTAATGCAAAGAAGTATTCATGTAGGGTTTGGGTTAATTCTAGCATTCCTTTTATACAAAACCCATCAAAAAACGAAAATAGGAAACCGAATTTCTATAGTTGACATTCTAGCTATATTAATAGCAATTTTATCTACCATTTACATCGTAGTTAACTACCTCGATATCATGAGAAATCCTTCTTCATCAACTACTCTAGGATTAACTCTTGGATTTCTATTATTGCTCATCATCTTAGAAGGAGCTAGAAGGGTTATGGGGATGGCCTTCCCAATAATCGCTATCATTATGTTAGGATACGCCTTTCTAGGACCTCATCTTCCATCGTTTCTTGCACACAGGGGTGTATCATTCACTCAAATGTTCCAACAATTATATCTTTCGCCTCTTGGATATTTTGGGCAGGTAACTGGGGTGATCGCTTCAGTCATTAGTGTCTTTATCATATTTGGCTCTATATTAATTGTTACTGGTGGAGGTCGAACCTTCATGGATATAGCCCTTCTTATTGCGGGAAAAAGAACGGGTGGACCTGCTAAAGTAGCCGTTGTATCAAGTGGTATGTTTGGACTTATTAACGGTAGTGCTGCCGCTAATGTTGCAGTAACAGGAAATTTTAATATTCCAATGATGAAAAAACTAGGCTATAAACCAGCGTTTGCTGGTGCTGTTGAATCTACTGCATCGAATGGGGGACAATTAGTTCCACCTATAATGGGAGCAGCAGCGTTTGTCATGGCCGAAATTATTAACACCCCTTACTCTGAAATTATTAAAGCAGCGATAATACCAGCGATGTTATTTTATCTAGGAGTATTAATGAGTGTTCATTTCTACAGTAAAAAGAAAAATATTAAAGGATTACAGGACTCGAGTGAAGTTCAGTCAGCTAAAGAAGTGTTGAGGTTTTCCAAATTGATACACTTATTTGGACCAATTGCTGCTTTTCTATATTTTATTGTGAGAGGTTTTACTCCGCAGAACGCTGGGTTTTGGGCGATTGCGATAGCTGTAATTTTATTTTTAATCTTTGACAAACAGTCAATTGTGACGAAATTTGGGAAACTTTATAAAGGTTTTGTTAACGGGGGAATTGGCATTATTATGATGGCTATTCTCGGTAGTACAGCACAAATTATTGTTTCTGTACTCGGCCAAACAGGTCTGGGAGTAAGATTTTCATCAATCATAGCAAATATTAACGATGTAAGCTTATTATTTGGATTGATTGTTGCGATGGTGATTGCTATCATCCTTGGAATGGGCATACCAACAGTTGCCGCTTATGTTGTAGCTGCTTCAGTATTAGGGCCACCTTTAGTATCGGCAGGTTTAGATCCGATCACAGCACATCTATTCTTATTTTATTTTGCTCTAATATCTGGGATAACGCCGCCTGTCTGTACTTCGGTATATGTAGCCGCTGCAATTGCCAAGGCCAACTGGTTACGCACATCATTTTGGGCACTTCTTATTGGATTAAGCGGATTTATCATTCCGTATATGTTTGTTTATGGTAATGAACTACTTCTGAACGGTACCGTAGGCGCTATATTAATAACTACTTTAACTGCAATGATCGGGGTAATTGGATTATCGGCAGCAACGATGGGATATTTGATCCGTGATAATAAAGTTTACGAAACAATCATTTTAGCCATTGGCTCATTGTTGTTAGTTATACCACATGTTGCTTTAGATCTTATAGGGTTTCTACTAATTTCTATTATCTTTGTTGTTCAATTCATCAAAAATAGAAAAAGTGTAATTTCTGGAGTTGGAACTGTCAAAGCATAAGTTCAATTTTTTTCAATAAAAAATAACGAGTTAGAGGAGAGTGAAGTTTGTTGAAAAAAGGATATTTGTTAATTGTTGCGCTTTTTATGGGGATGTTATTACTTGTCGGTTGTAGTGAAGGAACAAGTTCCGAGGAACAAAATGAAGGTACTGGAAGTAATGAAGCAAATGAAGGGCAAGAGGAAACAGAAGCATCAGACGGAGTTACCTTAGAAAACACTTTTTTAAACGTAGGTGCTACAAGTCAATCATCGGGACTATATAGTTATTTTGTTGCGATTGCAAATAGTGTTGAAAAGGCAACAGATGGAAAAATTAATATGACTGTAGTTGAAACGGGTGCATCTGTAGATAACCTCGTTCGTTTACAACAAGGTTCAATTGATATTGGTTTAGGAACAGAATCAATAAATTATAAAGCATTAAATGGACTAGATGATTGGGAAGATAAACCAATGCCAGAACTTCGCAACTTATTTGCTTTCCTTCCAATTGCTTTACCATTTACTGTTAGTGAAGAATCAGGAGTAACTTCTATTTCTGACCTTGATGGAAAATCATTCTTCCCAGGATTTACAGGAAGTGCAACTGAAACAACTACACAAGAAGTACTAAACCTTTTAAATATTGAACCAAATTATTTTCTTGGTGGACTAGAAGACGGGGTTAATGCGGTCAAAGATAGAAGAGCCGTCGGTATGGTTAAAACAGGTGTTGGTACAGAGCCAGACCCAACCGTAGTAGAAATCAATACAACTTTACCTCAAAAGTTGATTGGGTTTAATGAAGAAGAAAAGAAAATCGTTGAATCTGAACTAGGTTTACCATTTATGATTATTCCAGCTGGTAGTTTTCCAAACCAAGAAGAAGATATCGAAACGGTTGTCGTAGTAATGGACGTATTCACAAGTACAGATTTACCTGAAGAGGTAGCATACCATATCGTGAAAGCATCGGTAGAAAATAAGTCGATGCATGAAGACGCATATGGGGGAGTAAAACCATATGACTATATTGAAGCAACACTTGATTATGCAACGACACCTCTTCACGCAGGCGTGGTAAAATATTTCCGTGAAATTGGGGTTGATATTCCAGATCACTTAATTCCACCAGAAAGCAAATAAAAATTACTAAGTTCATCCAAAAATTCCAGTAATTAACCTATAATTAATATTATCAAAAGAATTACTAATTGACGATTTAGAGAGGAAGATATTGATGAACGAGATGGATAAAAATTACTCGATGAAGTCCATTCATCGAACGATCAAAATATTAAAGTCATTTACATTTGAAAGACAGTCTCTTTCTATGACAGAACTACATGAAATAACAGAAATTACTAAGCCGAGTTTACAGCGGATTTTAGCCACATTGGTATATGAAGGGTTCTTACAAAAAGATGAAAGTACGAAAAAATATAAGCTTGGAATGGAACTTTACTTTCTCGGAAATCTCGTTCAAAAAGATTCGACCTTATTGAATACAGCCTTGCCTGTGATGCAACGACTCAGAGATGAAACTGGTGAATCAGTCACTTTAAATGTTATTTACAACAATAAGCGAAAATGTATAGGTTACTGTGAAAGCAGACATGAACTAACGACACTTACTTTTATAGGGCATGATTCACCTTTACATGCGGGAGCATCGGCTAAAGTCCTTCTAGCTCATATGGCCAAAAATGAAGTTGAGAGTTACTTCAGTAGTAATTCCTTTCAGAAGTTTAATGAAAAAACGATCGTAGATAAAGAGTTACTTTTCGAAGAGTTACGAAGCATCCAGGAGAAAGGATATGCCATTAGTTATGGGGAGCGGGTGAAGGGAGCATTCTCCATAAGCGTCCCCATTACTAATTCAATGAATCAAGTGATGGCTGGGCTCTCTATTGTAGTCCCATTACCAAGAGTTGAAGAGTTTGAAGTGGATGATTTAATTACTCTTCTTAAACAAGGGGCACAAGAGATTTCTACTCTTTTAGGAAATAGAGATAGTTTCTTTAATATGAAGGAAATGAATTAGTGTAATTGATAAAACACATAAGGATGAAGGAGTTTAAGGCTGGAGTAGTTCAGTTAACTCCTTTTATCCAAAAAGGAGGGATGACACAGTTGAACAAACAAGTAGAGTTTCAAAAGATAATAGAACTAGTGAGAGAGCATAATAGTCAGGTCATTCCTGAGTCGTTTTCTAAACAAATTTTTGAAAATGTAGGAATGCCAATTCCTAAGCAAGGCTTAGCTAAGAATGAAGAAGAAGCTGTTTATCTAGCTAAAACAATTGGGTTCCCAGTCGTCTTAAAAGTTCATTCTTTTGACATTGTTCATAAAAGTGATGCAAAAGGTGTACTCGTTGGTCTAAACTCTCCTGAGGATGTTAGGGAAGGGTTTCTAGAAATTATTAAAAATGCTCAGTCTTATCTTTTAGTAGATAAAGAGGTACAAGTAACTGTACAAGAAATGGCTCCCGTCGGCACTGAAGTGATTATTGGCATGAAACGTGATAAGGTCTTTGGACCAACGATCCTCTTTGGACTCGGAGGAGTTTGGGTTGAGGTATTAAAAGATGTTTCATTAAGAGTATCACCACTTACTGAGCAAGACGTCGATGACATGATCAATGAAATTAGAGGCCATGCTCTTTTAGGAGAATTTCGAGGTAACCGAGCGCGTGATCTTTCTTCTTTAAAAACGTTGATTTTCCAAATGGAGAAATTGGCATTAGAGTTTCCAGAGATTGATGAAATTGATCTAAACCCAGTGTTTCTCTATGAAAAGGATAAAGGCGCGATGGTTGTTGATGCAAGGATTGTTCTTACCAACGAAAGTCTAATTTCAGAGGGGACGGTTTAAAATGAACGATAAAAGAATGGAGGCAATTAATAAACTTTTATATCCTAAATCGGTTGCAGTCATTGGAGCCTCAAACAATGAGAAAAAAACAGGCGGACGATTGATGGCCTATTTAACAAAACATGACTTTCCGTATGAGATCTACCCTATAAACCCAAAAGAAACACAGATCCAAGGTCGTGCTTGCTATCAATCTATTCGAGATCTTCCGAATAATGTTGACGTAGCTTTAGTCGTTTTACCAGTAAAAATGATCTTTTCTGTCATGGAAGAATGTGCAGCAAAAGGAATAAAGTCGTTACTCATCTATTCTTCTGGTTTTGCCGAACTTGGTGAAGAAGGTGAAGAGTTACAAAAGAATTTAGTTAGAAAAGCAAGAGAGTTAGATGTTTATATTTGTGGCCCAAATGCCATTGGTGTAGCAAATACCCAACAGAATTTCTTTGGCAGTTTTAGTATGGCAATGGAAACCCCCAATATTCCTAAGCCAGGAAAGATCTCTTTTATCACTCAAAGTGGGGCCATTGGAGGCGGCTTGTTAAGTAGAGTTTGGTCTGAAGGAATAGGAACGAGTACATTTATTAGTTCCGGGAACGAAGCAGATTTGGACTCAGCAGATTATATTCGTTTTCTAGCTGATGATAACAATACAGAAGTTATTTGTGTTTATTTAGAAGGAATACGAGACGGACAAAAATTTATAGCTGCATTAAAAAAAGCTTACGAAAAAGGAAAACCTGTCATTGTTTATAAAAACGGTCGAACATCGCTCGGGAAAAAATCAGTTCAATCCCATACAGGTAGTCTAGCTGGGGATTTTCATGTTTATGAAGCGGTCTTTAAACAATATGGAGTCATCTCTGTTAACCATTTAGAAGAATTGTTTGAAGTGGCAAAAGCTCTATTAGTCATGAAAGAAATCAACGGTAAAAATGTAGGAGTACTATCAACTTCTGGAGGAGCATGTACCATCATCGCTGATTCTTGTATACAGACTGGGTTAAGCGTTCCAGCCTTTTCTCAAAAAACTCAAGCAAAATTAAGTGAACTTATTCCAGAATATGGGATAGTTCAAAATCCATTTGATACGACAGCAAATATCATTAATGACCCAAAAGCATTCCGGGTAGCAATGGATACTTTAATCAAAGACAATGAAATTGACTCTATTGTTCTAATGCTAACCACGGTAGGAGAACCAGTAGCTTCAGTTGTAGCTCAAGATATTATTAATCTTTCAAAAAATACAAATAAAAGCATTATTATAACTTGGCTTATTTCGGAAACATTGGCTGCAAATGCTTTTCAAATGTTAAGAAATAATGGCATTCCGATATTTTCAAGTCCTGAACGTGCAATCACTGTTTTAAATTATGTAACAAACTATCATTTAAATAAAACGAAACGATTAAAAGAAAGGGTGTAAGAAATGAGTGATTTACTTTTTAGCGTAAATAATGAAGGTGTAGCAACGATCAAACTAAATCGACCTGACCGGTTGAATGCATTTAGTTTAGAAATGATTAATCAATGGATTGAAGCTCTTGAAGAAGTTCGAGATTCTGAAGAAATCCGAGCATTAGTACTAACTGGTGAAGGTCGTGCATTTTGTGCAGGTGGAGATGTGAAATCCATGGTCGAAGGTGATGGCTTCCTTTACCAAAAAGAGGACGAACATATCGATTTTATGAGTACAGGAATGAAGCGGAAAAAAGTTCTCTGGAAGTATGTGCAGCGTATTCCGCTAATTATGAGTGAAATTGATAAACCTGTGATCGCAGCCATTAATGGTCCTGCCATTGGTGCGGGTTTAGATATGGCTCTTATGTGTGATATTCGCTTTGCGTCAAGAACAGCCAAAATGGGAGAAACCTATATCAAAGCAGGAATTGTTCCTGGTGATGGTGCGGCTTATTTTCTTCCTCGAATTGTTGGAATTGATAAAGCGTTGGAATTGTTATGGACGGGGAAAATCCTTACGGCTGAAGAAGCAAAGGAATATGGAATGGTTACGTATATAGCAGAGCCAGAAGAGCTACTAGATAAAGTGTATGATTTTGCCTCGACATTAGCAAAACAGCCATCTGCAACGGTACAGTTTATGAAGAGAACAGTCTACCAAGGGTTAAATAATGATTTGCGTACGTCACTTGATATGATTTCATCCGCGATGGGATTAGTTACCGAACTTCCAGAATATCGCGAACGTCTAGAAACGATACTGAAAAAAGACTAAGAAAAGGAAGTGGGATGGTGAGCGTTTTATATGAGCAAAAAGATAACATCGCCATTTTAAGCCTCTATCGTGAAAATGGTTATAATGCTCTCAACTACGAAACAGTTAGTCAATTATATAATCACCTAATTTCAATTTGGAATAATAAAGAGATAAATATCGTCATTATTACTGCAAAAGGAGAAAAAGTCTTTACAGCTGGTGCCGATTTAAAGGAACGTAGACAAATGAATAGTGAGCAAGTGAATTTATATTTGTCTAAAATTAGGGAAACCTATAAAGTTATTGAATCAATGCCTCAGGCTATCATCGCAGCTGTGAATGGAATATGTGTCGGTGGGGGGACTGAAATGATCCTGGCTTGTGACTTAAGAATTGCTGCAAGTCATGCCACATTTAGCCTTCCAGAAGTAAAGATCGGTATCATTCCAGGTGCTGGTGGAACACAACGATTAGTAAGAGTAGTCGGTTTAGGTAGAGCGAAAGAAATGATTTTAACTGGTAAACCTGTTACAGCACAAAAAGCAGAGAGAATCGGTCTTATAAATGAAATAATAGAAGACAAGAACGTAGTAGACCGTGCAATCGAAATTTCGAAGGTGATTAGCAAAAATGCTCCGTTATCGTTAAAGGAAGCTAAAGAAGCAATTCACTTTGCAGCTAATGTTCATAATGAAGAAGGCTTTTTATTTGAAAGCAAGTCCTATGAAAGGCTTGTTAGTACTCGTGACCGTCAAGAAGCCTTAGAAGCCTTCAATGAAAAAAGAGAACCAAAATACTTAGGAATTTAGCTAGTTAGATTTCGGAATTTTGTGAAATTGGGAAATGTAATAAATTTAAGTGTGGAGGGGTGTAATGTGTCAAAAGCATTAAAGCTACCAATCGTCGAATTGCCCGAGAATATCGATAAGTTAAGAGATGAAGTAAGAAGTTTTATTGCAGAAGAAAGATCGAAAGGAACATTCGAGCCACAATGCGATTCTTGGTTAGGTGGATTTTCAGCTGAATTTAGTCGTAAATTAGGTGAGCGAGGATGGATTGGAATGACATGGCCGAAGAAATACGGTGGTCATGAAAGAAGTTCACTCGAACGCTTTGTTGTTACAGAGGAATTATTAGCAGCTGGTGCACCAGTTGCAGCTCATTGGATTGCAGATCGCCAGTCAGGAACTTTACTTTTACGATACGGTACGGAGGAACAACGAAATTTTTATTTACCTAAAATCGCCAAAGGAGAAAGTTACTTTGTCATTGGTTTAAGTGAACCAAATTCTGGATCAGACCTAGCATCGTTATCATCGATGGCAACAAAAGCAGATGGTGGTTGGGTTTTAAACGGAAGTAAGCTATGGACGAGTGGTGCTCATCATTCTCACTATATGATTGCGCTCGTTCGAACGGCACCTCTAAACCCTGAAAACCGCCATCAAGGATTAAGTCAGTTTGTGGTAGACTTAGCGGCACCAGGAGTAACTGTAAGGCCCATTCGATTAATGACAGGGGAACATCATTTTAACGAAGTCATCTTTGAAGATGTATTTATTCCTGACGGGTCGCTTGTCGGTAAAGTTGGAGATGGATGGAAACAAGGGATGGCTGAATTAGCTTATGAACGAAGTGGTCCTGAACGATTTTTAAGTACGTTGCCTTTATTAACTGAGCTACTAAACACCATTCAATTAGATCCAGACCGCCACACTAAAATAGAAGTAGGCAAACTAGTTGCTCGTTTATGGACTTTACGGAAAATGTCTTTAGGTGTAGCTGGCTTGCTTGAAAAAGGTGTAACACCAAGCCTCATGGCGGCACTAGTTAAGGATTTGGGTACCCAATTTGAAAAGCAATTGGCTGAAACAGCACGTTTACTTGTGTCTTCAAACCCATCCGTTACATCTTCATCCGCGTTTGAAAGAAGATTAGCAGAAGCTATTTTGCATTCACCAGGGTTCACTCTTAGAGGTGGAACAACTGAGATCTTGCGAGGAATTATTGCAAAGGAGGTCGTTGCGAAATGAGTGAAATTCGTGAAATGCTCGTAGAGTCCGCTACAAAGATAATGAAAGACTTTTGTACGAAAGAGTTAATTAATGAGGCGGAAAGTGGTGTATGGGCAGAAGATTTATGGAATATCGTGGAGGAGTCAGGTTTAACGACAATCGCTGTACCTGAGGAAGCTGGTGGAACAGGTGGTAGCTATGGTGATGCCTTAAGTTTGTTGCGAATAGCAGGGAAGTATTCCGCACCGATCCCTCTGGCAGAAACGTTATTGGCCAACTGGTTACTAGCAGAAGTAGGTTTACCTATTTCGAGTAAGCCACTGACTCTTTCTCCAGTTGATAATAATGTTGTAACATTTAATGAAACAGAAGGTGGATGGGGAGTATCAGGAATAGTAAAACAAGTTCCGTGGGCAAGTTTGGTTGAAGGAATTGTAGTTGTTGGTAAGTTTAAAGATCAATATATGATTGCAAAAATAGATCCCAATAACTGTTTAATATCTCAAGGTTCCAATTTAGCGGGGGAGCCACGAAACAACATTGAAATTCAAAATCAATTTGTTCCTTCTAACGGTGTTGCCTTTGGAACTGACGGCCTGGTAAGTCGTTTTGCACATCTCGGGATACTTGTGAAGTCGGTTTTAATGGCGGGAGCTCTTGAAAGAGTCTTAGAATTAACAACAGCTTACACAAAAGAGCGTTCTCAATTTGGTCGCCCTATTCACCGTTTCCAGGCCATCCAACATCATTTAGCTAGCTTGTCAGGAGAAACTGCTGCTGCCAAAGTAGTTACTGACTATGGAATTGAAGCGATTGATATCAATCAATTTGAGACAGAAGCGATGATTGCAAAGATTCGTGTCGGCGAAGCTGCAAGTATTTCGGTTCCAATTGCTCATCAAGTACTTGGAGCGATTGGATTTACAGATGAGCATATACTCCAACATAGTACTCGTCGACTTTGGGCTTGGCGAGATGAAAATGGAACCGAAGTAGAATGGGCTGAAAAATTTGGGGAGCAAGTCATTAATGCTGGCCCAGAAGCTTTATGGCCATCTGTAACTGGAATAAATAAAAATCCGATTAGTTCTCACTAATTAACATGTAATCATGTAAGAGAATTACCTTGTTTAAACAAAGAAGGTCACGTGTATATTGTGATCTTTTTTATTTTCACTTCGTATCCTCTTAACAAAATTTCACATTAAAAGGAGTAAAATATGAGAGTAGCTTTAGTTCATGCGATGACAGGATCTGTACAACCGATTGAAGAAGCATTTAGGAAAGTTGCACCTAACATTACGCTTTTACATTTTATGGATACGGGTTTATTGGATATGTTAAAAAAACACGGTGAAATTACCCCAAATATTATTAGGAGGTTTTCGCAATTATTAAGTTTAGCAATTGAAGCGGAGGTTGATGTTATACAATTAACTTGTTCAGCATTCAATGATTTAACTTCAATCCTACAACCTCTATATAATAAGAAAATATTTCGATCTGATGAAGCAATGTTAGATGAGGCTCTTAATTATAACCTTATAGGGGTAATATCAACTGTTAATGCAACACCAATTGCCTTGCGAAACTATTTATTTGAGAAAAAGTCTAATATTCAAGTGAATGCATTGGTGAATGAGAATGCCTTAGAATTGTTACAGAAAGGGAACAAAACAGGGCATGACCTAATAATAAAAGAAATGATTCGTGACCTAGAGAAAAAAGTCGAAGTAATAGTATTATCCCAGTATAGTATGGCCCATGTTGCTAATCAAGTTAATGTATCAGTGCCTATCTTAACGGGCCCACTTTTAACTGCTAAAAGGTGCAATGAATATTTACAAAATACGTAGGAGTATTTTATCCCGTTTAACTGAGGCTAAGACTCCCACTTCAAGGCTTTGATACAACAATAAAGACTAAGTGGGAGATAAGCGCCAGTAACAACTGGATTGGTTCAACTATGATTCAGTGGGTGATGAAGAAAACCCCTACTGAATGAAGTTTCACTTTATTTCATAAAATTTTAGAATTAGAAAGAAGTGAAAATGTTTTATAGTATATGTATTGAAAAATCATTTTTTAAGTCAACCCTCTTAGTGAATAACTAGAGGGTGTTTTGTATTTAATTTTGAAAATAACCACAGAATGAAGCCTTCTTAGTTAGTTTTGCTTTTACTACGGAAACATCCATTAAATGACATACATGGATGGAAGGATTTAGTAAAAAATAAAATAGTGCTTTAATTTCATATAGCTAAGATATTCTACATGATACACATATATTCTCCAACGATTTCTTTTTAGAAGGAATATATGAAAATAAATATTAAGAATAGCTATCTTGTTAAAAAGGGGAAGACTCAATGGATGTAAATTTTAAATATAAAACCTTTGGTCTCACGCTTCTCAATTGGATATTTTGGGGAGGGGTTATTGGCTTTGTGGTTGGCACAACAACAGCTTTCCTTTTAACGACAAACGAATTTCTTGGTAATACAAGGAAGGACAACGCTTGGCTTATATATCTCCTACCACTTGGTGGTTTGTTGATAGGCTATATTTATATGAAGCTGGGTAGTCACTCGGGAAATGACGCTGCTAAAGGGAATAATCTAGTGATCGAAGGAGTACACGGAATTGCTAGGGTTCTGCGCCGAATGGGTCCAATTGTGTATTTAGGTACATTTATTACCGTGTTATTTGGAGGGTCGACAGGTAGAGAGGGTGCAGCCATCCAAATGGGCGGAAGTGTTGCGGAGTCAGTGAATCAGTTTTTTAAAGTAAACGTTATAGACATTAAGATTGTACTGATGAGCGGAATAAGTGCTGGGTTCGGTGCAGCTTTTGGTACCCCAATCACAGGAGCTATTTTCGGGATGGAAATGGTTGCTTTAGGGAAAATGAAATACGAAGCGTTTGTTGCTTGTCTTACAGCTAGTTTTGTCGGTCATTACATAACTGAGTACGCTTGGGGCGTTGAACACGAAACATTTATTATTCAAAGTGTACCTGAACATTCTGTGATGTCGTTTGCCAAAGTAATCTTTTTATCAATTATTTTCGGACTTGTTAGTGTGTTATATTGCCAAATGCGACATGGAATCCAGAGGGTTTCTGAAAAAATTTTTAATAAAAACCATATGAAAAGAGCCTTTGTTGGGGGAGTTATTATTATCATATTAACGTTGATTGTCGGTTCACAAGACTTTAATGGCCGTGGATTAGATATGCTGGAACAATCTTTTAAAGAAGAAGTACCACCGTATGCTTTTGTTGCGAAATTGGTTTTTACCGCGGTTACATTGGGGACGGGTTTTGTTGGCGGAGAAGCGATCCCGCTATTTTTTATGGGAGCAACTTTAGGCAATACGTTGTACCCCTTTATGAATATGCCGATGTCGTTTCTTGCAGCTTTAGGAATGATTGCTGCCTTTTGTGGCGGCGCGAATGTTCCAATTGCTGCGTTTCTGTTAAGTGTTGAGATGTTTGATGGAAAAGGGATGGAATACTTTTTTGTTGCCTGTCTTACGAGTTATCTTATTTCGGGACACCATGGACTTTGGCCTTCTCAATCCATTTATGACCCGAAGAGCAGATTGTTTACGATACCTAACGGTGAAACGATTGGAAATATTGAAAAAAATAATAAAGACTAAAGTTACTCTAATTAATGCGACTAGTTGAATTAAATGATTTTTTAGAAAGATAAAAGGCAAGAAGCCCAAATTTGTAATGAAAGTTGTCAGGCTTGAAAATTGGGCGGTAATTTAGTGACTTTTTATGAGCGATCATCGTCTTATAAATGAGGTGATCAAAATGAAAAACATCAAGAGTTTCATCGGTAAAGGGTTTGGGGTTTTGTTGGCAGTCAGTTTGTTGGTGTCTAGTCCTGTTTATGCTACAAGTGGAGAGAGTCATAGCGAGGTGACCTATGTGATAATAGAACGTGGTGACACACTATACAATATTTCTCAAAGATACAATACGAGTGTTGAGAAGTTAAAATCTTTAAACAATCTATCCTCAAATACAATTTATATCGGACAAAAGCTCATAGTACCTGAAAAAGAAGCAGATTTATATAAAGTTATAGCGGGTTCTTTTAAGCAAAAAGAAAATGCCCAAAAAAGAGCAGATTATATCAAGAGTAAAGGGGTAGATGTGTTTATAACAGAAAAGGTGATTGATAATGAGACGTATTACCGCGTTCAGGCAGGAGCTTTTCGTTATCATGTGAATGCCAAAATCATACTAGTAAAGGTTCAAAAAGCTGGGATATCAGACGCGTTCATTGATAAAAGCACACAGTAGATCGATTATTTTTAATAAGCTAAATAGATGAACCACAGTCCGATTAAATTGAAGAATCATCGTTTTTGTAACAAGATAAAAGAACTACGGTCCTATTAAAAATTGAAATCTTGTATAACAATAAAAAGAGAGGGGAAACCGATGTGGTATTTCCCTCAAAATGGTGTGTTTTTTAATACTGTTTTCCTCAGTCTGAACTACTCGCTTCTTTTATTAATTGGACAATACGGACATGCTGCCGTATTCGGTAATTCTTTATACAAACAACAGGTTACCCTTTGATAGTTGTTGGCAGCTTCTCCGAAGGTGAGACCACTGGTAAATCTTCGGAACATTGAAGTTGGTATTTCAGGTTGCCATACATGGTCTTGTAACAATGTGTGAAGGTCAATCTTAGCTTGTTCGGTGTCGGTTTGAGAGTACATCCATAGAACGTAACCCCAAATATTTTCCCACAAAACTAGTTTTGAAATTCTGGCTTTTTTCGCAAATGCTTCAACGACAGTATGTCCATATCTTTTTATTATTCGATCCAGGTCCTCTTCTTGAGCATCTCTTATTAAATTCGCCTCGATTTGAAAGGAAATCGTCTGGTCCGAATGAATTAAATAAATCTTATTTAACGGGCCTTCCCACATCTTGTTGTGAGCTTTTAAATTCAGCAATGCAGCGATGAAAAATCCATACCGACGCATGAAAACGGATGTCGCAACAGCTGGATTTGTGACCCCAGTCGAATTTTCTATGGATTTAACTAGTTCATGAAAATATTCATCCAAACATTCTTCAACAGTCATCCATCCAACTGCATGATCAACAAGGTGAACTTGAAAACGTTGAAGGGCTTCTATATTAAGATTAAGCATTTTTGGCTGTCTCACTGATATTGGGAAGTACACAACGACCGCGACCGAACGGGATGCAGTGAGGTGTCCCGAATATGGGGTCAGTGGCTACTTGGCATTCCATTCCAAATACAGTACGTATTAATTCACATGTAATAATTTGTTCAGGATTTCCTTGATTGTATACAGCGCCATCTTTGATCGCAATAATATTGTGAGCATAACGCGATGCTAAATTAATATCATGTAGTACCATTACGATCGTCCGATTATGTTTTTCATTTAATTCAAAAAGGAGATCTAATATTTCGATTTGATGGGTCATATCTAAATAAGTGGTCGGTTCATCTAATAAAATAACTTCCGTATCTTGGGCAAGAGTCATTGCAATCCAAGCACGTTGTCTTTGGCCACCTGAAAGCTCGTCTACAGGGCGGTCCTGCAAGTCAAAAACGCCTGTTGCCTTCAGCGCAGCTTCGACTTTCGCTGTATCGTCATCTGTCCAACGTTTTAACCACGATTTATGAGGGTAACGTCCTTGCTTTACAAGGTCATATACCGTCAATCCTTCTGGTGAAACAGGTGATTGAGGTAGTATCCCCATTTTTTTGGCCACATCACGTGAAGACATACGGTGTACATCTTTTCCATCTAATAAAACAGAACCATCAGTAGGTTTTAATAAACGTGCAATTGAACGAAGGAGTGTTGATTTACCACAACCGTTACTTCCGACAAAAACAGAAATTTCCCCGTGTGGGATCGTCATGTTTAAGTTTTCAAATAATGTTCGATCGTGATAGCCAATGGACAGTTTATTTGTCTGAATGGATGCCTTCATTCTAATTCCTCCAACCATATTATAAATAGTTTCTAAGTGAAATGATTTCTCATTAAACATATCATATCACAATTTTATATCTAAGTGAGAATGATTTTTATTATTGCTAATTAAAATAGTTCTTTACTTTTTCGGTCATTGAATTTATGATAAGTTTTGTACTGATAATGATTATCATGTTCGATAATAAACTACTAGAATTTATACACAAATTTGGAGGTTTTAAAATGAAACAGAAAATGATCATGGTATTAGCACTTTTTGTACTTGTATTTGCATTAGCTGCTTGCGGATCGAATAATGAAGAAGCTACTGCAACTGGAAATGAAGGCAATGAAGGAAATGAAACATCTGAAAATACAGCTGTTATCATTGAAGGTGTGAATGGAGAAGTAACTTTAGATGCTCCTGCTCAAAAAGTAGTGGCGCTTGAATGGACATATGCTGAGAACTTATTAGCTGTTGGTGTGCAACCAGCAGGTGTAGCTGATATCGAAATGTACGGTGACTATGTCAATATTGAACCTCAGTTTGATGATACTGTTGTTGATGTCGGAGGACGTCAAGAACCAAACTTAGAAGTTTTAGCATCTCTTGAACCAGACTTAATTATCGGTGTTAGCTTCCGTCATGATGCAATGCTCGCAGAATTAGAGTCTATTGCGCCAACGGTTATCTTCAATCCGTATCCAGAGGATGAGAGCATCAATCTTTATGAAGAAATGGAAACAACGTTTAATGAAATTGCAAAAGCGGTTGGCAAAGAAGCAGAAGCAGAGCAAGTATTGGCTAATTTAGATGTAAAATATGAAGAAGCACAAGCAAAAATCGATGCTGTTGATTTAGCAACTAAGGATGTAATTTTAACGCTAGCGTATTCAGGAGCTCAAGCACCAGAAATTCGTGTATTTACACCGAATTCAATGGCTTCGATTATCATCGAGAAAATGGGCTTAAATAATGTACACGTACCAGATCAATTTGAAATCTTTGGTTCAAGTACATTTAATGTTGAGGGACTAGTAAAATATGAAGACGCAAATTACCTATTTACAGTGCCAGATGCAGATAATATTTATGAAAATCAATTAAAAGGCAATAAAGTGTGGGAAAACTTAACATTTGTAAAAGAAGACCGTCTATATGACTTAGGAGAAGATACGTGGTTATACGGCGGGCCATTGTCAGCAGGAACATTACTTGATCAAATCACGAATACAATGGTGAATAAGTAATGATCAGGCAATCTATGAAGAAGTCCTTTGTCTTGCTGGCAGGGGGCTTCTTCTTGCTCATTATTTTATCGCTCATTCACATGACACAAGGACAAGCCGATTATACGGTGTCTGAGTTACTCGATCAAGTTTGGATCGAAGGTAGGGTACAAGATATCGTACTGTCACTTCGACTCCCTAGGCTTATTATTGGTATTTTAGCAGGTGGTGCACTGGCAGTATCAGGAGCTGCTTTACAAACATTAACGAAAAACCCACTAGCGGCACCAGGTACATTAGGGATTAACGCTGGAGCATTTTTCTTTGTGGTGGCGTCGACGATTTTCTTTCCAAGTTTCTTAGGGAACTTCCCTTTTATTACGGCATTACTTGGAGCCATTTTATCATCCGTTATGGTCGTAATGCTCGCTGGTCGGCAGATGGACCCTGTTCGCGTTGCGTTAACAGGGATGATCATCTCGTTATTATTTGCCTCGATCACTGGAGCGATGCAATTACTATTTGAAAATAAAACAAATGGCTTGTTCTTATGGGGCTCAGGTACACTTGTCCAGTTAAACTGGGATGGTGTGGCGTTTGCTGCCCCCGCTATCGCAATTGCTTTTATAGGTGCATTACTGTTAGCGAAGCCGCTCGATACTTTATCATTGGGTGAAGATGTAGCAACTTCCCTTGGACAAAAAGTGACGACTGTTAAATTAATTACATGGGCTGTTGCGATAGTGTTGGCTGCGGTGACGGTGAGTGTCGTTGGACCGATTGGTTTCATCGGTTTAATGGCCCCACATATTGTGCGAATGCTCGGTGTCAAAGGTCACTTTATGATTTTTGTCCACTCTTTTTTATGGGGTGGTATTATGATGATCGCAGCGGATGTACTCGGACGATTAATTCAACCTGGACAAGAAGTACCTGTTGGAGCGATGACAGCTTTAATTGGTGGACCTTGGTTATTATATTTAGCGTGGAGAGCAGCACGTTCACTTAAGCGAGGGGACCGTCCGATGGGTGGTACGATTTCTCCAGTTCGTTTACAAGTTATCGTCCCAATTATTACTTTATTAATTATTGCTAGTATGGTTGTTGCTTTTTCGTTTAATGGCCAAGCATGGACGTTTGAATGGACGAATACAGCTGTATGGAATTTTCGCATTCCTCGAGTCTTGACCGCCTTTATTGTTGGGATGATGCTTGCGGTTACGGGTGTTTTGTTACAGGGTGTTTTACGAAATCCACTAGCGGATGCTAGTGTTATCGGTGTTACTTCAATGGGTGGGGCAGGAGCGATGTTATTGCTTGTCATGTTTCCAGCAATTCCACCTTCATTTATGCCGCTAGGTGCCATTATCGGATCTGTCGTTGCCTTGCTTATTATCTTATTCTCGGGTTGGAAGAATAATTTCTCTCCAATGCTTATTGCGTTAATGGGAGTTGCAATTGCGGCATTTGG
This sequence comes from Alkalihalobacterium alkalinitrilicum, assembly GCF_002019605.1. Taxonomy (NCBI): domain Bacteria; kingdom Bacillati; phylum Bacillota; class Bacilli; order Caryophanales; family Bacillaceae; genus Alkalihalobacterium; species Alkalihalobacterium alkalinitrilicum. Next base: position 448,623 of record NZ_KV917368.1, read on the forward strand.
TTCAGCAGCAACACAAGTGTTTGTCGTTAAAGCGAAACTAGCAGTCGCGTCCGCACTCGTTTGGTTATCTGGTAGCACGTACGGAAAAAGTTGGGATGACGTGCAATTGGCACTTCTATTGTTTGCGATCTTCATTGGACCAGCGATTTATATGACTCGAAATTTAGATACTTTAACCTTTGGTGATGATGTAGCATCAGGACTTGGGTTATCTGTAAAATCAGCTAGAGTTTGGACGCTATTGATCGGAGTAGCATTAAGTACTGCAGCCGTATCACTCGTTGGTGTTATCGGTTTTATCGGTCTAGTTGCGCCACATATCGCACGAAGACTTGTAGGATTCCGTCATTTGCCACTTATTATCGTTTCTGGCTTACTAGGTGGATTATTATTAGTTGTCGCTGATTTTATCGGACGAATTGTCATCGCTCCGAAAGATATACCAAGCGGACTCATTGTCGCATTGGTCGGGACCCCTTATTTATTATATTTATTACGGAAGTTGAAATAAAAATACAAACATCATCTAGTCACTGAATTAAACTAATTTTTAATAATATTTTCGTTGAAAGCTAGAGTTGGATTATTTAGAATTACACTATAGTCGATGATAAGAGGGTTGCCTCAAAATAGTGTATAAAAGTATTGTAAGTAGTTATTTGATTAACAAGGTTGAGCTACTATTCAATTGTTGAAAGAGGGGTTTGAGGATGGAGAAAGTCAATTTTAGGAAAGACGCGATCACTTCAGAAGAAGAATTAAGGGAAATCGTAGGAACTCCTCATCAGTTCGTTAAAAACAAAATCGTAGAAATCATTGATGAACAATGTAAAACATTTATTTCTATGTCACCGTTGGTGTTTATGGCTACAGCGGATGCAGACGGTAATTGTGATGTTTCTCCGCGAGGCGATAAGCCTGGTTCCATTCAAATATTGAATGATAGACAGTTGGTCATAGCAGATCGTCCTGGTAACAAGCGTGTGGACTCTATTCTTAATCTTTTATCTAACCCTCACGTTGGATTGCTTTTTGTCATCCCTGGTATGGATGAGGTTTTACGTGTTAATGGTCGTGCAACCATTATTAAGAATAAAGACATTTTAGCGGAAATGAGTATAAACGACAAACCGCCTCTAATTGGTATCGGTGTAGATGTTGAACAATGCTTTATCCACTGTACGAGAGCATTACAAAAGTCAAAAGTATGGGGTGCAGAATCGTGGCCAAGTAAAGATGATATTCCATCAATGATGGACATCTACCGTTCACATTTAAAGATGAACGGCTTAGAATTAAAGGAGTAAGTGATTGTATTAAGATCACGAGTTAGGAAGAACTAACAACATTTAACCATTTCATATTAAGGCCGAAACGCAGATGTTTCGGCCTATTTGTATCCCGCTTCATTTGCACTAAACATCCACTGGAGTATTGTTTCACTTTATTGTGTTCTAATGTTGGCGCATGATTTCCCTATTGGTGAAGAATACTACAACTTGAAACTCAATTAAGGAGAAAAAGAGGTGATTAAGAAAAAAAACTCCACTAATTCATCTTATTATATCGTACTAGCTATCGTTCAAAGCTTGCTTTTGTTTTATTATGTTTTTTATAAAAAGAAGAACAGAAAAGCAATTTTTCTCACACTTATATCAATGGTTGGATTAGCGTTCCATTTTGAATATCCACTATATATTCTTAAAGCCTATCGCTACAAAACAAAGATACTGCAAAACAATGAACAAGATAATTCATTTGGGTCTGTTTTGTCCCAAGCTCTATATCTACCTTCTGCTGCCATTTTCATATCAACGTTTCAATTAGGCTGGAAGATAAAATGGTTGTTTACCGTGTATTTTGTGTTAATCGAAAGGTTATTTATAAAAATGAATATTTTCAAAAATATTTGGTGGTCTACACCTTATACTGCACTATCTATATTTATTTATTTTTTAGTAGGTGATACTTGGTATAGAGGGATTAGAAATGGGAACAAAATAATTTTGAAATTGACGCTCTACAATGCGATACATGTAACGTATATGAGTATATTATTTTTACTATCTGTTTTTAAAAGGTTTAGATTTGAACCCTTATTATTTACGGTCCAACCTTGGTATTATCACTATGCTTTTGTTAAGGTTTATTTAGTTGTCGAAACAGCGGTCATGACGTATTTATTAGAACAGAAGAATAAATGGTTAAAAATATTACCCATTCTTCTTATTTTAATGACTGACACGTTTTTAAAGAAATTCAACGTCTTAAAAGTGAGAGGGAGCTATTGGCTAAGTGTATTTCCAGCGAGACTTGTCCCTTATTTATTATCTTTCTCATTTCGGTGGTTGGTCAATCACTATAAAAATGAACGGGTTAGGTATGAATAACGTTCTGGTTTCTAATGAAGTATGGGTAAGGGTGACTATCTATAGGGTAGTCACCCTTTCGATGCATGGAGGTATATTATTTATATATGTCAACATTGAGAATGACAAAATGCGTTTTTCTTTTTATAATTATCCCTGCAAAAAAAGTATCTTTAAATAATGTTTTTTAAATTTTTAACAATACATTCGTATATTTATAAAGTTAATTTTCCTTGAAAATTAACTTTTTTAAGCTTACCATTGGGAAGGTGAATTGGAATTTATGTTCATAAAATTTTAGTAATATAATTTAGTGGTTTTTCAGTAATTCAATAACAGATCCAAATATTACTAATTCTATTATCAGACAAGTTTAAACATTATAAAAACATTGACATGTATAATCATTCAAAGGTATATTTTACATAGTGAAACTGTTTTTTCAGTATGTGAACAGGGGTGAGGCTTTGAACTATAGAAATAAAAGTCTAGAAAAAACGTTTGAAATCATAGAAGCTCTCAGTGTTTCACCAACAACACCTTCTAATTTAGCGAAGGATCTGGGGATAAATCGAAGTACATTACATCGATTTCTACAAAATTTAGAAGAATTACAGTATGTAGAAAAACTACCAGATCATCGAATTAGACTATCACATCGTTTTATAAGGATTGGACATCAAGCACAATCGCATTTTCATTTTATAACGGTTGCAAAACCAATCATGAAAACGTTTGCTGATCGAATTGGTGAATGTGTTTTCATTGCATCTTTTAATGGTAGGAAAGTTACCTATTTAGAGAAAGCAGAAAGCTCACAAACTGTACGGATTGTGATTGAGGCGGGAGGGCAATCTCCACCTTATGCTGTAGCCTCAGGCAAGTTATTTTTGTCAGAACTTTCCGAAAAGGACTTAAATCAATTTTTAAAGAGAACTGAGCTTAAACCCTATACTACCAATACCATTACTGAAAAAAACGACTTGAGAAGAGAGTTAAGAAGGATTAAGCAAAATGGATACTCACTCGATGACGAAGAGTATGAAATTGGATTGAAAGGTTTTGCTTGTCCAATACGTGATGTGAGCGGTAGTACTGTAGCTGCGTTTTGTGTCGCAGGTGTAGCATTGCGTTTTGATGAAAAAAAGGTTAACGAAACGATTGAATTACTTAAATATTACTCAAACGAAATATCGATGCAATTAGGTTATCCAGGGTATCACACTACTATTAGTGGTGATCAAAAATAAAAAAATATTAATAAGGGGGAAGGACCATGAAAAAGTTTTTCATGAAGTTCTTAATGGTTGGACTTGCTACCACACTTGTAGCTTGTGGAGGTAGCAACGAAACAGGAGGAGACGAAGCACAGGATCCAGGCTCAACAGGAGATGCTGAACAGCAAAGCTATGATTTGAAAATGTCTGTTACTGTTGGTAATTCTTCAACTTGGTTTATGGCAGCAGAAAAATTAGCAGAAGATATGGCAGAAGCGACAGATGGACGTATCCAAATTTCAGTATATCCAAATGAGCAATTATCAGGTGGAGATAGTGGTGCAGCAGTTGAACAACTTATGAATGGAACAATTGATTTAACGTACAATTCTACTATTATTTATTCTATTATGGATGAAAGATTAGGAGTTTTAAGTGCACCTTTCTTGTTTGCTAATCTAGAAGAAACGGATGTAGCATTAGCAGGTGAAGGCGGTGAAGCGATTAAGGAGATTATCCGTGAGAATGGGGTAGAAACTTTAGGCTTTGGACAAAATGGTTTCCGTCAATTAACAAACAGTAAACATGAAGTTACATCTCCAGAAGATCTTGTAAATATGAAAGTACGAATTCCTGGAATCAGCATGTACACAGATTTATGGAGAGAGTTTGGTGCAGATCCAACAACGATGACATTCTCTGAAGTATTTACAGCACTACAACAAGGAACAATTGATGGTCAAGAAAATCCAATCGATGTTATTCACTCTTCACAATTAGTTGAAGTTCAAGATTATATTACGATGTGGAACTACTCATACGACCCTCTAATCTTAGGGATCAACAAAGATTTATTTGACTCTATGAGTGCAGAAGATCAAGAACTCTTTAGAACACTAGGAGAAGAAGCCAATGCTTATCAAATTCAGTTAGCTCGTGAAAAAGAATCAGAGCAAATTGAAGAATTAAAAGCTGCGGGCATGCAGTTCTATGAGCCGACTGAAGCTGAATTAGAAGCATTCCGTCAAGCGGTTGAGGCAGTTTATGATAAGTATGAAAGCGTTTGGGGAGCAGAATTATTAAATTCTTTCCGTTAAAAAACGTTTGAAGTAAGGGTGACTCAATCGAGTGTCAAGCACCTTTAACACGATAAAGCAGGTGCTAATGGATTATTTTGCACTTGCTGTCGTCTGTTGCAGGGAATTGATACTGTTGAGTCACCTTTTTTTAAGTAACGTATGCAGACATAATTTGAAGGGAGTGTACACAAATGAGCCGTATCCTTACCTTTGTAGAATATACATTGGTTGTAATTGCTTTAGGGACGATGTCCGTCCTCACATTTGCTAATGTACTATCACGTTATTTTCTTAATTCTTCCATTTCATTCACAGAAGAGATCACAGTAAATTTATTTGTACTTTTAACCTTTGTTGGTGCTTCTATAGGGGTAAAGAGGGGTGCTCATTTAGGCTTTAGTTTAATTCATGACAGCATAACAGGAATTTTAAAGAACTTTATGACCATCCTTGTATCTATCATTATGATTTTATTCTTTAGCGCAGTTGTTTATTTCGGTTATGACATGGTGTTGTCACAAATCGCTAGAAACCGCATGACACCTGCATTAGGCTGGCCGCAATGGATTTTTACATCGATGATGCCACTCGGTGCATTTCTATGTATTATTCGAGTGATCGAAACAACAATCCTTTCATTTAAAAAAGACAATGTAAAAGCAGAGGGGGACACTACATCATGACAGCAATCCTCTTATTTGGTCTCTTTTTCATTCTCGTGTTCCTTAATGTTCCAGTTGCTATCTCATTAGGGTTAGCATCGATAACGATCTTATTTTTAGATAATGGTCTTAGTTCCTTAGGGTTATTACCGAGTATTATGTATGCTACCATTTCTTCTTTTACGCTATTAGCAATTCCATTCTTCATCTTAGCTGGTGTCATCATGGAGTATGCAGGGATTTCTAAACGGTTAATCGATTTTGCTAATGTTTGTGTTGGTCATAGAAAAAATGGAATCGTGTTAGTTACTGTTATCACTGCGTTGTTCTTTGCAGCTATTTCAGGGTCAGGACCTGCGACAGTAGCAGCGATTGGAGCGATTTTAATTCCAGCATTAGTAAAAAATGGTTATCCAAAAAATATGGCAGCTGGACTTATTGCTAGTTCTGGATCCATTGGTATCATTATTCCCCCAAGTATTGCCTTTATCGTATTTGCGGTCGTTGCGAATGATCTCGTACCGATTACGATTAGTCGTCTATTTATTGCTGGGATTATTCCAGGACTACTTCTAGCTGCAGCATTAGTAATTGCAGCTATGTTCGTGAAAAAAACAAATGTTTCTCAAGACAATGTGTCAATGGATTCAGAAGTAGCTGCTTCGCTCAATTTAGGAAAGAAAAGTACTGGAAAGGACATTGCTTCTGCGTTCTATAAAGCAATTTGGGGCTTGCTCATTCCGATCATTATTTTAGGTGGAATTTACGGTGGTATTTTTACGCCAACGGAAGCAGCGGCAGTAGCTGTATTCTACGCTCTCTTCGTTGGTCTATTCATCTATCGCGATTTAAAACCAAAACATTTATCAAATATACTTATTGACGCTTCAGTGCAAACCGCTGTTGTAATGCTTATTGTCGGTGCAGCTTCGATCTTTTCCTACATTATTACTACACAGCGAATCGCTCAAACAATATCTGAAGCGATGCTTGCGATCACTGAAAATAAGATTTTAATTCTATTAATGGTTACTGTCATTTTACTTATAATTGGTGCATTTATTGATGCGATTTCAGCATTCTACTTACTTGTTCCAATTTTATTACCGATCATGCTGCATATCGGTGTTGATCCTACGACGTTCGGTGTTTTCATGACAGTGAACCTAGCGATTGGGTTATTTACACCACCAGTCGGATTAAATTTATATGTTGCCAGTGGAATAGCCAGGATACCGCTTAAAGATATAACGAAAGGAATAATTCCGTTTCTTATTGCTTCAATCATCGTCCTACTACTCATTACGTATATACCTGCATTATCGAATTGGTTACCAGATCTACTAGGGATGTAATATCTATTTTAATAATATAAATTGAAGGGAGTTTTTATTATGAAAAGATTAGAAAGTCGAGTATCAATTGTCACAGGAGCTGCAAGGGGAATCGGTGCAGCTTCAGCGAAAGGTCTAGCAAGAGAAGGTTCTCATATTGTTTTAGTAGATGTACTAGAATGTGAGACAACGAAGCAAGAAATTCTTGAAATTAACCCAGAAGTCGAAGTGTTTATTCATAATATTGATATAAAAGAGAGAGCCCTCGTTGAAGGTGTAGTGAATCAAACCGTAGACCATTTCGGCAGACTTGATGTCGTCGTTAACAATGCAGGAACTTGCTCACGACTTGATTTGGAACATATGACAGATGAAATGTGGTTTAGAGACATCGATACGAATTTACGAGGTGCGTTTTTGTTTACTCAAGCTGCTATTTACCCACACATGAAAAAACAAGGCTCAGGAAAAATCATTAACATTAGCTCAATTTCTGGAATAATGGGTGGTCCGATTTCTGGTGAAAAAGCAGAAAACGGTGAAAGTGGTCGTTCGGGTCCTGCTTATGCAGCTTCAAAAGGTGGCGTAATTGCATTAACAAAATGGGTTGCAAAGGAAGTTGGAGAACTAGGTATTTGTTGTAATAGCATTGCACCTGGTCCGATTGAAACAGAAATTACAAAAGGAATGAATTATAAATTGGAACAACCGATTCAAAGAATGGGTGAACCAGAAGATATCGCCGAAGCGGTCGTTTACTTAGCTTCTCCAGGAGCTAACTATGTAACAGGACAGGTATTAAAAGTTTGTGGTGGTTCTGCGATCGGATAACACATTACTTTCATTAAGTACTAACACTCTCACTTAAAGACGGGTAAAACCGTCCTTAAAGTGAGAAGTTTGTGAAAGTTTCACATCAGTAAATCAACGAATAGGAGAGGATGAGTAATGGCACGGTCTAATCATTCGTTTATGACTAATGGAAAAACGATCTTCGGTTCATTAACAGCAGGTACTGACTTAATGGATGGCCTTCTTGCAGAATGTAAAAAACACCAAATTACTTCTGGAATGGTGACTTGTATCGGTTCATTAAAAGAAGTAGGGTACTTCTTGTTTGAAACAGAGAACAATCACCCAACTGGTTACGGTAAACAAATGACGATTAAGAAGCCAGTCGAATTAATTCAATGTACAGGGTTTATCTGTGAAGATGAGAATGGTGAATTAGATCTTCATTTACACGGTCTCGTCACTGAAGAGACGGGCAAACTAAGTGGTGGTCATTTTATAAGAGGGGTGAACCCAACACTGATTACGATTGAATTTACGATTTTTTGTGGAAATGAAATTAAAGCAGTGCGTGAGTATGATGAAGAATTGACGTTTAAAGTTATTAATTATAGCAAATAGTTGTTAGGAGGTTGAAAAATGGAAACTTTAGGGGCCTTAGCTCGAAAAACATTAGTACGCCATGGAGAAAAACCAGCAGTTAAAGATTCACGGGGAACGATAACATATGCTCAACTTAAAACAAATGTTTGTCAGCTTGCACATGCATTAATGAATGAAGGGTTAACGAAAGGTGATCGAGTTGCGATTCTCATGTCAAATCGACGTGAACATGTAGAATTAGACATCGCGATAGCTCTCACAGGATTAATTAAAGTTCCTATTAACTATCGTCTGCACCCAAAGGAATTTGATTATATTGTAGAAAGTTCAGGTTCGTCACTTTTGATTGGTGAAGCAAACTTATTAGAAAATGTAAGTGTGCCTGTAAAAAAACTAGATGTTGATAAAGAATATGATCTGTTTATTAGTGGTCATAGTGATGAATTTCCTAATATTGAAGTAGGAGAAGATGATTTATTTGCATTGATGTATACTTCTGGAACAACTGGTAAGCCAAAGGGTGGAATGCTAACGCACCGAAATATGATTTCAGGCGCTATTTCACTTAACATGGTTTGTGAAATTACGTATGACGATATTATTGGACACGTTGCGCCATTAACACATGGTAGTAATTTTCTATCTCAATGTGCGTTATTCTTTGGTTTGAAACAAGTGATTTTCAATAAGTTTGATCCAAAAGAATTTATTGACGATCTGGAAAGAGAAAAAATATCCGTCATCTTTTTAGTTCCGACTTTAGTAAATTTAATGATCCACGAAGAAAATTTTGATCCACATAAATTACGATATATTAAGTCTATCAACATGGCTGGTGCACCAATGGCTGTCGAAAAGTTAAATAAAGCTTTATCGTTATTAGGACCGAAGCTCGCTGAAACGTATGGCTTAGTGGAAGCGCCATTGACAATTACGATGATGCCTAAGGAAGAGTTAGCGAAAAAACCTGACTCTTGTGGAGCGATTGGACCGTTTGTTGAAGTTCGAGTGGTTGATGAGAATGGGAATGAAGTCCCTTACGGGGAAATTGGTGAAGTGACATGTAAAGGCTCTCTCGTCATGAAAGGGTACTGGGATAATGAGAAAGCAACCAACGAAACGCTAAAAGATGGCTGGTTATACACAGGAGATTTAGGATGGATTGATGAAAAAGGCTATTTACGCTTAGTCGACCGAGCAAAAGACATGATTATAACAGGTGGCTTAAATGTGTATCCTCGTGAGGTAGAAGAAGTGTTAAATCAACATCCTGATGTAAAAGAAACATGTGTATTTGGAGTTCCTGATGAAAAATGGGGTGAATCCATCTATGCCCATGTCGTATTAAGTGATGAAACGCAACAAGTGAATGAAGAAGAATTAATCGAGCTATGTAAAAATAATCTAGCAAGCTATAAAAAGCCCCGCAAGATTGAAATAGTCAAAGAATTACCGAAAAATAGCTACGGAAAAATTTTACGAAAAGCATTACGCGATCAATATCAATTACAGGGGTGAAGGCGATGTCAACAGTATCTGTAATCGGAAGAGGGATTACCAAGTTTGGAAAAAGTGACGAAACGATCAAGTCGATGGTCGTTAAGGCGTGTCGAGAAGCGATAGTAGAAGCAGGGAAGCCGAAAATTGATGCGGTGTTCGTCGGAAATTTTTCATCTGGTCCGCTGGCTAGTCAAGAAATTTTGGGATCAATCATCACAAATGAGCTAGGTCTAGGGAGTATTCCAGCCGTAAAAACAGAAGGAGCATGTGCATCAGGAGGGATTGCGTTTCGTCAAGCCTATCAGCTTGTTAAAGCAGGAGAATACGATACGGTTTTAGTGGCTGGTGTTGAGAAAATGACGGGATTGGATACGGAAACGGTGACCAGAGCCATTAACTTTGCGATGGATAGTGAATCGAATGAAGGTGCTTCAGGTTTGACGTTTCCAGGGTTCTTTGGTGTTTTAGCTCACCGATATATGTACGAATATGGAATGGAAAGAAAGCACCTTGCGATGGTTGCGTTAAAAAACCGCAACTATGCCATCAACAACCCGATTGCTCAATTTAAAAAAGAAACATCGCTCGAAGAAATAATGAATGCAAAACCGATCACAGATCCTCTTGGACTTTTTGATTGCTCACCGATTTCAGACGGAGCAGCAGCGGTTGTCATACAAAGAGGAGACGATGGGGTTCAAATTTTATCATCGGGTCAGGCATCAGGTACACCACTCATGCAGGAAGTTGATCAGCTTTTACATATCTCGGCGACGAATCAAGCGGCTAAACGAGCATATGAAGGAGCAGGACTTGGACCAGAGGATATTGATGTTGTTGAATTACATGATTGTTTTACGATGACCGAAATTATTGCGATTGAAGAGCTAGGCTTTTTTGACAAAGGAAAAGGCTGGGAAGCACTTGAACAAGGATTAACCCAGCATGGTGGAAAAGTTCCTGTAAATACAAGTGGGGGCTTATTGTCCAAAGGGCATCCGATTGGAGCAACAGGGATCGCACAAATTGTCCAAATCGTTGACCAGCTTAATGGTAGAGCGTGTAACCAAGTAGAAGGCGCAAAGATCGGTTTAGCGCAAAACTTAGGTGGGACAGGAGCATATTCTCTCGTTCACATTTTTAGCAAAAAAGGGGTGTAACTAATGAAGCTTCCAGTAAAGAAATGTAAACAGTGTGATTCAATTCTATACACGAGTAAATATCATTGTACGAACTGTTACTCAGATGAATTGGAGTTAACAGAAATCGATGGTAAAGGAAAGATTTACTCATACACGAAAATTCATGCGGCTCCAAAACAATTTGCCGATCAAGCTCCATATTATGTTATACTTGTTCATTTAGACCAAGGCCTTAAAGTAACGGGCCGTTTGAATGGAAACGACGTTCAAATTGATACGCCTGTCGAATTAGATGAAATTAAAGAACGCGCGTATTTTTTTAAAGCAAGATAAATGAGTACCAGGCACCTTTGTTACATTTCAATAATAAAGGTGTTTGGTATCTTTAGTAAGGGTGGGGAGATTATTAGATACATTAATTCGTTTATATCAGGAAATCTGCCATTATTAATTATTCTCATTGCCTTCATTACATATTTTTTACCGGTTCATTTACAAGTACCAAGTTGGGTTCCGAGTTTGTTGCTTGGGTTCGTGATTTTCTTTACTGGACTTTCAATGAATGTTGAAGCGATTAAGAAAATGAAGTCTAAATATGGCGTTTTAGGGTTAGCTACTGTTCTAAAATGGACGGTAACCGTTATTATTTCCGTCATTTTAGCTCATCTCTTTTTTGCATCACGTCCAGAAATAGCAGCAGGTGTTATATTGTCAGGTACTGTTCCCAATGCGACCGCTGCAACCTTATATACATTTATCGCAGGTGGGAATACATCACTCGTTATCGCGGCTTCTTTTTTGGATCTCATGATAAGTCCGTTCATCACACCATTAGCACTTCTAGGTATTGGTGGCGATACTGTAACGATTTCCTTTTTCAATTTACTTCAATCTTTTATATTAATCGTAATATTACCAATAACGATTGGATTGTTGTTACAAAGACAAGTGCCACAATTAGTTGCGAAGTCGGTTAATTATACGAAACTAGGTTCATCGATTACTTTATTATTAATCATTCATACTATTGTTGGGGATGCTAGTAGTACAATAGCTGCAGAATTAATTCTTATCCCAATGATTACAGTTGTAGCTTTTTTACAAGTCGTACTTCCGATGATCATTACTTATTTTATTTTACGATTGAAATGGATTCGAGTTGCAGAAGGAGATGTTAGAGCAATCATCTTTCATGTCGGGTTGTGTAATACCGCATTGGCTGCAATATTAGCAATTGAGTTTATTAGTGAGATAGCGGCCTTACCAGCAATTATTAATATGGTAATAAACTTGTCTTTAGGCTCATTATTAGCGAATTATTTATCTAAAAAAACGATTGAACCTGAATTGCTGGAACAGGCAAATTAGTGTCAGAATAACCGTAAAATGAAGTGTATTATATTTTTGTTATGTAAACTTAAAGAGGGTAGTCTCAGATGCGAGACTACCTTAAATAATTGGATTTAATATACTCACAAGATAGTAGGCACTAGGAAATGTATGAACTGGAATTACAAGAAACATGTATAAATAAATCTAACGGAAATACAATAGGAAGAAGGAGATCGACATTTGTTGTCGATATTTTGCGAACGAAAAGTGTAGTACACTTTTATGAAGTATGGAATTATAGAATAGTACGAAAAATCTGCATTTAACTTTAGTGGAGGGACATAAATTGCATAGTTTAATCAATAGTGAAGCTATTCTTAAAGTGTTCTTCGAAGGGTTTATACCTGTCATCATGATGATCTTAATTCCAATCCTTTTGTGGGTAGTGTTCCCTGGGTTAGTAGCACAACTCATTTTTAAAAAGAGAATTGCTTATAGTATTGGGGCGTTATTAGGTTTAATTGGATTTGGAATATTTAATTTTGTTCCATGATAACAAAGAATTACGGATAACGTAATACATAGGAATAGAAATTTGCGTTTCTACTAGTTTGTAGGAACGTTTTTTCTTGTCACAATGGAACCTCTTTAATAAAAAAATTCGAATAGTCTTATGCCCTATTACCATAATAAAATTGCAGAAATAGTCAATAAAATAGAAATCATCACAGTTAAAAGTAAATGTTTTTCCTTTTTTTGAATTGGAAATCATCTAAGTGTGAAAGGGTGTAAAAGAATATTTGTTTTTAAATTAAATTTGAGAAACTAAACAAGAGTAGTCGTAAGGAAATTGAGGTGATATTAGATGTTTGGGGAATTCAATGCAATGTATTAGATATTTTGTTTCAATCAAATATTTTTATATTGGAAACGCCTGCATCGTGCCCAGGAGAGGAAGAAACTAGGAGAAAGTGGTGACGAAAGCGCCTGCATCGTGCCCGAGAGAGGAAGAAACTAGGAGGAAATTGTGATGGAAGCGCCTGCATCGTGCCCGAGAGAGGAAGAAACTAGGAGAAAGTAGTGACGGAAGTGCATGCATCGTATTAATCGGGACAATTTTTATTATTTTTTTATTTCGTACGAGTTGGGATTATAAGAAACGGATAAAACGTATCGAGGAGAAAATGGTTACATTATAAAAATTTAGAAAAAAAACGATGAATAGCAATAGCTAATGGGAGGAAAAAAGATGTCATTACAACAATTTTTAAATGAGCAAAATGCAAAAGTGGACCAACTTTATAAAAACATCACAAAGGCGACCTGGATGGCACAAACGACAGGAGAAAAAGACTGGGCAGATAAAGTAGGGGAAGCACAGACGGAGTTTCGAACGTATTTTTCAAACCCCAACTTGTTTGAAAGTATTAAAACTTATTTGCAGGAAGATAAATTAACTGCTCTTGAAAAGAGGCAACTCAAAAGTTTACAAAATACAGCTAGAGAAAATCAACTTCCTAAGGAAAGTCTGAAGGAGTTATCTCAACTATCTGCAGAGTTAAATCACATGTTTAATACGTACGAGCCAGAAGTGAATGGGGAGAAGTTATCGGCAAATGACATCCGCAGTATTTTAATGAATAGTTTAGACGAACAAGAACGTATGAACGCATGGAAAGCGTCAAAAGAAGTTGGTCAAGTGGTCGAAGAGAAGCTGTTATCCCTTGTTCATAAAAGAAATCATGCAGCAAAAGCTGTTGGCTATAATAACTTTCACGAAATGTCGTTTGAAAATCAAGAATTGGATCGCGATGAAATTTTTACAATCTTCGAAAACCTAATTGAATTATCTGATACTACCTATCGTAAGTTAAAAAAAGAATTAGATCAGCAATTAGTTAAAAAGTTTGGGATCACGGAATTGGAATTAAGGCCATGGCATTATGTCGATCCTTTTTTCCAAGAGGCACCTGCAACAGAAGTAACTAATTTGGACAGATATTTTAAAAATGCAGATATCGAAAAATTAACAGCAGAAACATTTGCTGCAATGGATATTCCAATTGAAGATCTATATGCAAAAAGTGACTTAAATCCCCGTCCTGGAAAAAATCCAACAGCCTTTTGTATCGATATGGATCGTAGGGGAGACACCCGTGTTTTATGTAACAATCAACCAAATTCCTACTGGATGGGTACGATGTTGCATGAGTTCGGGCACGCGGCCTATTTTAAATACTTAGATTTGGAATTACCTGAACTTCTAAGAACACCTGCTCACATCTTAACAACAGAAGCGATCGCGATGCTGTTTGGTAAGATGACGGGCAACAAAGAATGGTTAGCAACCTTTGTAAAAATCGAGGAAGATGAGTTAGAAACATTGGCTCCAGCATTAGAAAAGTATGAACAATTAAAAATGCTCATTTCAGCAAGGTGGATTATTACGTTTGTATTTTTTGAAAGAGAGCTATATGAAAATCCACAACAAGACTTAAACGCCTTATGGTGGAAGCTAGTCAAAGAAATTCAATTGATCAATCCGCCTGAAGGACGTAATCAACCAGATTGGGCTGCGAAAATCCACTTTACATTAGCACCTGTTTATTATCAAAATTATCTACTAGGTGAGCTGACTTCTGCCCAACTTCATCAGTATATAAAATCTAAGTTATCAGTACCGTTTTTCACAACAAAAGTAGGTCAATTTTTAAAAGAACAGTTTTTTCAACCAGGATCAAAATATCATTGGAATAAGAAAATTGAAAAAGTAACTGGAGAACCGCTTAACCCTCAGTTTTTTGTGGATGCTTACTGTAAAACGGAACAAAAGTAATAAACAAATCCAGGGAGAAATAGTTGCTCACTGGATTTTTATAATTAGATCGCAAGAATGATGGATAATATGAGGATAAATGGATTAAATTAGATGGTATATTGGAAAAGGAATAGGGATAAACACTAAATATTAGATTAACGAGTTACTTTGGATTGGAACTAACTTGGTGGTATTTGTTCAAACAATGATCAAGTTCTTGGCTATATTTAAGGGTTTCGGAATGGTTAAGCCCATTCAGTTTACCATTAGTATTCATCTGGTTTCGCAACCATTCAATTTTATTTTCTAATTTTATAATTTCCTCTATATTTATACTCATAACTTAACTCCTATCAAAATGTAAATAAAGTTCTGTTCTATAAAATGAATACATATGTAATATAATGTATTTTATATAAAAATGTTAAGTAATTCGAAAGATTTTCTATCAAAATTTCTTTTAGCATATGAAATTTGAACTGCAGTTTCAGACAAAGTCTATGATGATTATGAAATATGATGTTCATCAGTCACACAAACATAAAGTGACAAGGAATTATTAAGTAACATTGTGCTATAATACAGCTTATACATAATAAGTGAGTCATATACTGTCAATTATTAAGATAAAAGTAAAGCGGGATACTATAGTGCAATCGAAAATCATCTGTTTATTTGAAATATAAAAGTCCGTTCTTCTATGCTAGAATAAAAGAAAGTATAGATATTCGTTCGACAGTTATTTACTAATACCTTTTCAGCAATGGATCAAACAAAAATTTAAGTTAAAATATCTGCCAATTTGGAGTGAACATATCCACTATGAATTTCAAAAAAGAACTTTCTATTTTATTTGCAACCATGTTTCTTGTTATGGTTGGCTTCGGTATCATTATTCCTGTTATGCCTTTTTACGCTGAAGAAATGGGAGCATCTCCTACTCAGTTAGGTTTACTCATGGCCACTTATTCCTTCATGCAGCTCATTTTTGCACCGATGTGGGGAAGAATTTCCGATCGTATCGGTCGAAAGCCTGTTATTATCATTGGGATATTAGGATTAGCTATGTCATTTTTATTTATGGCACTTTCCACCCAGCTATGGATGCTGTTTGCGGCCCGAATTATCGGTGGGTTTCTGTCAGCTGCTAATATGCCAACTATAATGGCGTATGTAGCCGATATAACTTCAGAAGAAAATCGTGGCAAAGGGATGGGGATTATTGGAGCAGCGGTTGGACTTGGATTCGTTTTTGGTCCTGCCATTGGAGGAGTGTTTTCACAATTCAGTTTGAGCATGCCGTTTTATGTAGCTACCATTGCCGCTTTCATTACAAGTTTACTCGTGTTTTTCCTATTAAAAGAGTCTCTTTCCCCTGAAAGTAGAGCTGAACGAGCTTCGAAGAAAACATCGTTACGTAACGAACTCAAAGGATCAAGATCAATTTTGTTTTACTTACAGTTGTTTGTTTCGTTATCATTAGCTGGACTTGAAGCAACATTTGCGTATTTTGCTGCGGAAAGAGCAGGGCTAGGACCTGTTCAATTAGGTTACATATTTATGATAATGGGGTTAGCAGGGGCAATTGTTCAAGGTGGACTCGTTGGAAGGTTAACAAAAAAATACGGTGAAGGTACTGTTATCCAAATTGGGATTACGGTTTCTGCAGTGGGCTTTGGGTTCATATTATTCATTGACAACTTTACTACAGCTGCCATATTTTTATCCATATTTGGAATTGGAAATGGTCTGATTCGTCCAAGTGTATCTTCCCTTATTACAAAACAATCAGCAACTGGTTACGGAAGTTCAACAGGATTGCTATCTTCTTTTGACTCCCTAGGTAGAATTTTAGGCCCGCCATTAGGTGGTTTCCTCTTTACGTTTGCAATAGGACTGCCTTATATTTCGGGAATTTTCTTATCTGTTGTCGCATTTATCTTATATCGATTTTATGTTGTACAATCGAAACGTGCTGTTGACGAACAATCATAAAATCTAAAGAACCTTAGATCATTCTGATGACGAACCCCAGTAATTCATGAAAGTATGTTTTCTTCTATAACTTAAAGATGAAAGAGTTGAAGTCAATAAATGACTTTCAGCTCTTTTTCTTGTGTGCCAGGCATGGCAACTATCTAGGTGGTGAAAGTCCACTGTGGGGGTACACATCGACCAACCACTAAGGAAGCGCAAGGTACTTATCGTGAGGTAAGGGCTAGAGGAAGCGTGGAATAAAATCTTGGCTCGACGAACAGAAATCTGATACCAAGGCTTTATAAAGGGATGAGGCTCCATGACAAGTCAAAGTCCAAAAGATGTGCGTAACTTTATAGAGTAAATCAGGCGAGTAAAAGAGGAAAGATAGTTGTCTTACCCTGGGAGATCTTGCGAATGTACATATGTACATTCGAAAAAGGTTAACCGCAAGAAGTCAGCAGAAGCCATAGTAATGAGTAATCTCATGAAGGGCTGAACAATTTATAGTGTTTCAACGCCACGAATGTGTAAGTGACGAACTCCGAATGTGTTAATGGTGAAAGAATGAGCGTATCTCAAAGGATAGCCAAAATGGAGCTATCACTTACTACGTGAGAGGAGAGGAGAAACGAGTGTGAAGCTTTTAGAGCAGATTTTAAGTAATCAAAACATGAACGAAGCTTACCTGCGTGTTTATAGAAATAAGGGTGCAAGTGGGGTCGACGGAGTAACAGTCGACGAACTAAAACAATATCTGAAAGAGAACAAGGATGAACTGCGCCAGCGCATCAGAACAAGAAAATACCAACCACAAGCTGCCTTAAGAGTGGAGATCCCAAAAGAAAATGGAAAGATGCGCAAATTGGGAATACCAACAGTAGTGGATAGGGTAGTTCAACAAGCAATTCACCAAGTACTTAGTCCGATATTCGAAAAGCAGTTCAGTGAATTCAGTTACGGCTTTAGACCAAAAAGAAGTTGTGAGATGGCAATTATAAAAAGCTTGGAATATCTGAATGATGGACACGATTGGATAGTGGACATTGACCTTGAAAGATTCTTCGATACAGTCCACCACGATAAACTCATGCGAATTATTGCCAACACAATAGATGATGGAGACGTTATCTCTCTAATAAGAAAATATCTTGTTAGTGGGGTCATGGTGAATGGGAAATATGAAGAAACACCAACCGGGACTCCGCAAGGAGGTAACCTCAGTCCATTATTGAGTAATATTATGTTGAATGAACTCGATAAGGAATTAGAAAGTAGAGGATTACGATTCATAAGATACGCTGATGACGCACTCATCTTTGTGAAAAGCGAAAAAGCCGCTGACAGAGTGATGAAATCAATCGTGAGATTTATAGAAGAGAAATTAGGATTGATAGTAAATGCCGAAAAGAGTAAAGTTTCTCGCCCAAAAGAGTTAAAATTCTTGGGATTTGGGTATTATTATGATCCTAATAACAAGAGATATCAAGTGCGGCCTCATCCAATTTCAGTACAGAAATTTCAAAGGAAGCTTCGACAATTGACAAAGCGAAATTGGAGTGTTCCGTTAGACTACCGAATACTGAAACTGAAACAAGTCATATTCGGATGGGTGAATTACTTTAGAATCGCAAATATGAAAACAGCAATGAGTCGAATAGATAAGAAATTACGCTCAAGATTAAGGGTAATCATCTGGAAACAATGGAAGGTAGCGAAAAAACAAATCAAGTCGCTAACTCAATTAGGGATACCTGAAGAAGAAGCGAAAGGATTAACGTTCTGCCGGAAAGGTTATCGGTATATCGGATTATCGAAAGTTGTTCAAAAAGCAATCTCAAACAAAAGACTAAAACAAAGGGGAGTACCCTCTGCTTTAGAACGTTACTTAAAAGTACACACTGTAATATAAATTGAAACGCCGTATACGAGACCCGTATGTACGGTGTTGTGAGAGGGGCGAAAATAGGTTAACTTATTTTCCCTCTACTCGATTTGCGGCTAAGCCATAGGGTGCCCTTTAGAACTCGATATGTTACCCTCATCAATGTAGGAATATTTTTTGTAAAAGCTTGTAAATTTCTATAAAACTAGACGTTTAACTAATAGAGGCATATAAGTTTGATAAAATAAGACCAACTAAGTTATAAGGAGAATTAATGTTGCTATTAAGGAAACCGATCATTGCTTTTGTTGTTTCTTCTGGAGTAATGTTAGGGGTAGGCTTATTCCTTTTCAACTTGATGTATAGTGCAGATTATAATTTTCCTTTTGGAACAAATGATGAACCTATTGAATTAAACGAAGAGGAGTTCGAGCAATTAAAGACTTACTTTGAGGCGTATAACAGGGCTTATATACTTGCTGAAAACATAAGAAATGATGTTGCTAAAACGCATAATTTAGACCTAAGTGGTTATGAGTTTATCCCAATGAAAGATAATAATTTAGGTAGTTCAATTGGCAGAAGGTACATTTCCTACCAAACTACTGGTGATCTATTGCCACATGTTTACTTTAACGAGGAGAAACAACAAGCGGTAACTTCATCGCCCCAAATCCGTCAATTTTGCAATCGATATCATGATCGCCCTCTACTAAACAGATACTTTTTACTTTTGTACCCATTTTAATGACAGATGAAGTTCCTTTTACTTTAAGATCTTTTATGACGGTAACACTATCACCATCGTTTAAGATATTTCCATTAGCGTCTTTTATCAACTTTTGCTCTTCGATATTTTCAGCGCCAGATTCTAAATCCACTCATGAGCGCACTCAGGGCAAACAAGGAGATTACCATCTTCGTACGTGTATTCAGAGTTACATTTTGGGCAATTTGGTAATGTCATTATATTTCCTCCAAGTAATATTAATAATTATATTATATCAGATTGATTTTTGCTCTTTCGATTTTAACGTCGTATTATGGAAAAATCTAATGTTTAGGTAGATGAAAAAAAGATCATTTTTCGGCGGGACATATAATAGTTAAATGTATCCTTTAAAGTTCGTTTATATCAGGCCATAGGTGATACGATCTTTATTGCTAGTTTTGTAATTTATTACTTTGCCCTTTCGTAGAGAAAGTTTAGGTTTTTAAAAATTTTACTGTTAAATGTAAATATATAGTCAGAGTATAGTATAATTAGTATAGTTAAAAAGTCATATATGGACTGATAAGAAGAATATCATATAGAGAGAAAAAGCAATCTCATTCAACAATTTATTTTGATCTTTTAGGGGATATATAGAAAAGTGGGGGGTTACGATGGATAACCAAGTGTTAGAAAGTTTAGGTAAAAATGAAGATTTATTTCAAATGATTCAATGATTGCCACATATTCAAGTGATATGATTACTGTACATGATGCAAAAGGGACCTACCTCTATGTCTCCCCAGCGGGTGAAGAAATATTACAGTATTCAAGTGATGAGGTAATTGGGAAAGATAGCTATACTTTTATCCACCCTGATGACCAAGAGATTTGTATGAAAAATCATCAAATTTTACTAGAGGAAAAATATGTCGTTTCTACTTATCGAATTCGTAGTAAAGATGGGGAATATATTTGGTTTGAATCATCTTTAAGATGTTTACCAGGTAGAGAACCTAATGAACCACAAATTATAGTTATCTCCCGAAATATTACGGAAAGAAAAAGGATGGAAAAAAAACTTCAAGAAATTGAAGAACTTTTTCAGATGATAACAGAGTACTCTAGTGATATGATTACGATACACAATGCTGCTGGAGAATACCTTTATATCTCTTTAGCAGTTAAAGAAATTTTACAATTTGATAATCATGAGCTAATAGGAAAAGATGGTTATTTCTTTATACACCCTGACGATCAAGCGTTAGTTGGACGAAACCATCAATATGTTATGAAGAAAGGTTTTGGCGTTGCCACATACCGAATTCAACGGAAAGATGGTCAGTATGTTTGGTTTGAATCAACGGTCAGATACTTACCTGGAAGAGACCCAGGAGAACCACAAATTCTTGTGATGTCACGTGATATAACAAAAAGAAAAATCGAGGAGCAAAAACTGCAAAAAGCCAATGAAAAACTACTTGATTTGACTAATAAAGATGGGTTAACAGGAATAGGGAACCGACGTTATTTTGATGAGACGTTAAAAAAGGAGTGGCAACGTGCCTTAGTTCATTCTCGTAACATTACACTAATCATGGCGGATATCGATTACTTTAAACCGTATAACGATACTTATGGTCATCATAGGGGAGATGAATGCTTAAAGCAAGTAGCTTCAGCTATTCAGAATACTTTAATGCGACAAGGAGATGTTGTCTGTCGTTATGGGGGAGAAGAATTTGCTGTAATTTTACCAGATACTAATGAAAAAGGTGCAAAACATGTATCCGAAAATATTAGAGAGTCTATAGTAGCATTGCAAATTCCACATGCGGGCTCAAAGATAAGCAACTATCTAACAATCAGTTTAGGTACAGCTACGTTAATACCTAAAGCTAAGGCTAATCCTAAAGTGCTTATTGAAGCTGCAGATAAGGTTCTTTACCAGGCTAAACAAGAGGGTAGGAATTGTGTTAGATCTTTGTAAAACAAAAGAGGCTAAAAAAGATGAATGACCAGTGATAAATGCTTAATAAGACGACTAATAGTGATGAGTTTTTTGTTCAAAAGGCAATTGGTTGGGTATTACGGGAATATGGGAAAACAAACCCAAAGAGTGTAGTATTATTTGTATCACAACATGCATTAAAACTGCTTAGCAAACGAGAGGCAATGAAACATCTTTCAAAAATGCAGTAAAAACAGTTGCTCAATAGCTATTTTCATTACAAAAGGACCCCAGTTCATTAAATTGGGGTCCTTTGTGATTATAGCATTATTCCATAGTAATATTGAACTCATATGCAAGAGTATATGGGACGCCTTCATCTGTCCAAAAGTCTTTAATTATGCGATATTGACCTGTAGGAAAATGATAATCTAAGTTCTTCGTCAGAATCTTCATTTCTTCAGAAACTCCTGGATGGATAAAGTAGCCGATGTCAATAAAGGCGACGTTATCTAAAAAAGGAATCTTATACCAACCGTCGTCTTGACGCTTTTCAATTTGATAATATTCACCGAAACCGACATTATCAGTACCAAGATTATTAATTTCTAGTAAGACTTCTTCGACATGAGTAGAAGAGGTGACCACTGTCGCGTTCATTTCTACCGAGAAATTTTCTATTTCTACATAACTAGGTATAACATCTTCGTATTCACTTTTTTCAGTTAAAGTAATTGATTGAGAATTACAACCGATCAAAATGAAGATGGTAAATAATAAAGTCAGGAACATCTTTCTGTTCATAATTTAGTCCTCCCAAAAACAGGTGCACATTTATTCACGTATCCTCTTAAAATAGTAGACGGTTTCTACTCTAACAAGTTGGATACTATAATACTAGAGTAAATAATATCCAACAACTTTTGAGAAAATTTTCTATCGAATTTTTGAAACATTGATTATACTAGAATGAGATTAATTATTTATGAGACTGGGGTACATAGTGGATATGCTTCTGGATATGAAAACAATTTTTATCATACTTGTCGTCGGACATATATTCTCTGTTATTTTGATCAGCGCTTATTGGCGTGATCATAGAAAAGAACAAACATTGAATTATTTCTTTATTGCAAAATGTTTTCAGGCAATGGCTTGGCTTTTTTTAGCACTACGAGGTGGTATTCCAGATATTTTTACAATATCTGTAGCGAATACTTTTTTATTCCTAGGTGTATCTATTGAAACGATAGCTTTATTAAAGTTACAACAAGTTTTTAATGACACGTTAAGAAAGTACTATATATATTTGACGTTCTTAAATATAGTTGGCTTTCATTTGATTATCCTTATACATAATGTAGAGAGCTTGAGAATCGCATTTGCTTCCTTTGCTACAGCAATAATCATCATTATTCCCGCTTATTGTTTTATTACAAAGAATAATGCTACCTTATTATCAAAATTTATGGGATCCCTATATCTCTTTGTTATCCTAACCTTAATCGCAAGAGGAGTAGCCGCCTTATTATCTAATCAAGAAATGGGGCTTTTCACTCCTGGTATCATGCAGTCTATTTCATTTCTCTCTCTTTTCCTTGTTATGTTCTTAGGGAATACTGGATTTATTTTCTTATTAAAGGAAAAAGCAGATGAAGAGCTAGTGCGAATGGCAAGCTTCGATGATTTGACATCCACTCTTAATCGTAGGACATTTATCTCACGTGCAACTCAAAGTTTAAATCGTTGTGCTAAAGTCAATAAGCCTGTTTCTTTAATCTTATTTGATATTGATTATTTTAAAAAGATAAATGATAAGAATGGGCACGATGTAGGTGATAAGGTACTGATCGATTTAAGTAATCGGATCACACGAATCCTTAGTTCAAATCATTTATTAGGTAGGTACGGCGGAGATGAATTTGCGATTCTACTCCCAGAGACTAGAGAGGATGAATCGACTAGACTTGCAGAGGCGATTCGTCTGGAAATAGAAGAGGCAAAAATCGAAGGGTTTACGCTATCATACACGCTCAGTTTAGGTGTCCTTACAATTGTTCCAGATGAACAAACACAACTTGATGTACTATATGTTACATGTGATAAAGCCCTATATTTAGCAAAACAAAAGGGGAGAAACTGTGTCTATCGAATTCCATGTGGAATGTCAAAAGAACTATTAGTAGAAAATGCATAAAATCTTATAGATAATGTGTAAGATGTAGAACTCTTTAACTAAAGTTTAATAAAAAATCTTGCTAACTTTATACGAAAAGGTACGATTTGCAATTAGTGTTAGCAATACTAATATTCTAAGATGAAATTTCTACAAAAAGGTTGAAGACTTTTTGAAAGCTATCTAAAACAAGCAAAGCAAGCTACCAAAAAAATAGCTTGCTTATTTTTTATACCGTTAATTCCGCTGTTTTTTGCGTTGAAGGTTTAATGTATTTAACTAAAAGCCAATGTGAAATGGGTCCAACAATAAGTAACTGCGATGGGAGCGCTACGATAATGTTTAGACATGTTGTACACTGACATAATAAGGACCATTCCAAAACACATAAAAAGTCCAAAAATAATTTCTTCTTTTTTATTACTAGGCAAATATAAACACCCTTTCTTTTTAAGAGCATAAACGAAGTATAGCTAACTAGAAATTTTTACATAAGTGACAGTTTTGTGAATTTATATTTAAGGATCATTAAAATCTCACAGTGGTTTGACGTAAAAAATAAAGTAGTACTTAATTCATGGGAATATATGTAAGGTGTTGTAAGAGTTATACTTCAACGAATGGATGAGTTCTACAATATAGTAGGATTCCTTTTAACTTCTTGGAAGTATAGTGAATGAAGAAAAGAACCAGATATTTATATACCGATCAAAAGTTTGTTGCACCGTTTTAGTTTTTTTGGTAATATCGTTTCATAGCTAACAATTATGAAAATTTAAAGGGGGTAGACGTTATTCATTCTTTTAATGAAGAGGGGGAATTACTCCCTGAAGAGAAAGATACCATCAACCTGTTAACTAAATTACCGATGGATTCACTTAACTTGGATGCAATTTCCGTTGTAACTAACATCTATCGAATTGCACAGGGGTTAAGAAATAAAATGGAGCGAGAAGTTTTATCTGAGTATGGACTCTCTTGGACATCATTTTCCCTACTTTATGATTTATGGATAGGTAATTCAATTGAAACAAAAAAATTAGCAGTATTATCTGGAGTAACAAAAGCAACAGTAAGTAATATTACTAAAACTTTAGAACGAAAAGAACTATGTTATCGAAAAGTTGATAACAGGGATAGAAGAATTACCTATGTTACGATAACAGATAAAGGAAGGAAAATTATGGAGGATTTATATCCAATGTTCCACAAGGGCGAAGTTGAAGTAGTTTCTAGTCTTTCTGTAGATGAACAAAAGAAAATTTCGTCATCTTTAAGAAAAGTAATAAAAGATAATCAGTTTTGACTTATTAATTAAATACAATAATAAGCATTGACGGGAAACAAAGTCAAGATGATCTTTTGGAGGAAGTGATTTCTTCCATAACGAATAACGGAATGCCGTCCATATCGGTATCGCCAACCTCTGGAAAGCTTCTCACCATGCTTATATCCATTTCAGGTGCAAAAAATATTCTAGAAATTGGGGCACTTGGAGGTTGTAGTGGAATTTGTCTTGCATGAGGCTTCGGGAAAGAAGGGAAATTAACTTCCCTGGAATTAGAGGACAAATATGCTAAGCTAGCACAAAACAATCTATCAAAAGCTGGCTTTGGCGAACAAGTATCCTATATGACAGGAGAGGCTTTGCAAAGCCTTGAAAAATTAGTTTTTGATCAAAAGAAATTTGATTTTTTCTTTATTGATGCTGACAAAGAAAATTATGAAAATTACTTGGAATATTGCATTAGGCTGGCTGAAGCAGATGCTTTAATAGTTTCCGATAATGTCCTTGCGGGTGGTAGTGTAGCGGATCCGACGATTAAACCAAGACGGTATACTGAATTAATGAAGAAATTCAATGAAACTGTAGCAAATCACCTTCAATTGGAATCCCTGCTAATACCAATCGGTGATGGAATCCCCATTTAAAAGTAAAAAAATAAGAATGACATTTGAGTGGTGTTTTTCCTTTTGGGTCAAAGCAGTTCTGTTAAAGGTTTGTTTTTTACATAATAATGAAACAACTAAATTAACTGGTTTTAGAATGAATACAATATTTTCAATCGAGGTATTAAATTGTTTTCTTTTGAATTCGTTTTTTTTTAATCAGTTGATATTTGAAATAGGTTAGGAATGATTGCAATGAACTGGGTTCCAAATCGAGCTGAAAGGAAGCCAATATATAAGCAAATCGCAGAATATATTGAAAATGAAATTTCTTTGGGGAACTATCCACCAAATAGTGTGTTACCTTCAGAAAGGGAATTAGCAAAGGGGTTTTCAGTTAATCGCAGTACAATTGTTGCAGCGTATGATGAGCTTGAGTCAGTTGGATTGGTGGTAAGGATCAAGGGTAGTGGAACAAAGGTTAGTGGTGATATTTGGGGATTATTAAATAAAAGGATACCAAATTGGAACAAGTATGTTGAAGAGGGTTCATTTCCGCCCAATTTCCCAATTGTCCAGCGTCTTCGCCAACAAACTCAAGAAAATGACCTTATTAATTTCGTTAGTGGTGAATTATCTTCTGATTTGTTTCCAACCGAAAAGCTACAACACATTATGACTTCGGTTCCCTTTAAGGAGCATTTGGGTTACGACCATCCACAAGGAAATGACGCATTAAGGAGTGCAATATCTTTACACGTAAAACAATATAAACAAATTAACGCAACTCCAACATCCATTCTTATCACTTCAGGTGCTCAGCAAGCATTACATCTTATTGTCCAAAGTTTACTTAAACCTGGAGATTCTATTGCAATTGAAGATCCATCATACTGCTATTCACTACCTTTATTTCATTCAGCAGGATTACATATTCATCATTTACCAGTAGACGAAAAGGGTATTAATCCAGAGGATTTAGTAGAGCTGCATCGTAAACACCGAATTCGAATGGTCTTCGTTAATCCAGATTACCAAAATCCAACAGGGACGGTTCTAAGTCAAAGTAGGAGGAAATACCTTCTTGAAGTATCAGCGAAATTTGGCATCCCTGTTGTAGAAGACGACCCTTATAGTTTAACTACTTTTAGTGGAAAGATAAATCCAACTCTTAAATCAATGGACTTAAACGGAAATGTACTGTATATTAGTTCTCTTACAAAGATTGTTGCTTCAGGTTTGCGAATTGGATGGATCATAGGACCTACTCCAGTCATACAAAGGCTTGCAGACGTTAAGCAACAAGTTGACTTTGGACATAGTGTATTTCCTCAATGGATAGCACGGAATTTCTTAGAATTTAGTGACTTCGATATTCATATACAAACCTTGCGTAGTAGGTTAGAGCAACGTAAAAACTTACTTGTAAATAGTTTCAATGAATTAGTAGGGGATAAAGTTGAGATGATCATTCCAAATGGTGGAATTCATATGTGGTGCAAAATTAATACATTGGTTGATGATAAATTATTGATTGAAGAAGCTTTAAAGAGAGGGGTAGCGTTTGCTCCTGGTAGTATATTTGGTACTAAACGAGAATACTTACGGTTCACTTTTGGCAGATGTGAATTAGATAAGATTGACGAAGGTATTTCAAGGTTCCAAGCAGCCTTAAAAGATGCAATGCAGTAGTTAGTTATTGTTAAAGGCCGAGTATTGTTTACTTGGTCTTTTATATATTAGGGAATGAAAGTGGTTGGTTAAATAACGTATCAAGTGGATGGCTTCTTTAACTAAAATATCAATTAAAATAAAGTAAGCATTTAATACACACCTTTATTAATAGGGTGAAAGGGGGGCTACCTATGATAGGTTCAATGATATTAGCCTTTATTATTAGTGTTGTTGCAATTGTACTAACATTAAGGGTCACTAAAACGGAAGACAAAGAATATAACAGTCAAAAAAGTGCAGGAAATCTATTTAAAATGTACTTGTTGTTATTTCCAGTTGTTATTGTAAGTTTGATCGTTTATTGGATCTTTTTTTAAGTTTAACTAAATTAAATAATGTTTTTCTAAACATTGGAGGAATTTTGTTTGAATCGAATAAGTTATTGCTTCTTAGTACTGATAACAACGGCATTAATGGGATCTGCTTTTGCAATAGGAAAAATCGGATTAAATTATTCATCACCTATTTTGTTAGTCGCATTACGTTTTACAATGGCTGGTATAATAATGGGGGCAATGGTTTGGGTTTTTAAAAGAGAACATCCCAAAAAAATAATGGATTGGTTGAAAATAGCTGTTATAGGCTTATTCCAAACTGCAGGTGTAATGGGGTGTATATTTGTCGGGTTAAGAACGATATCCGCTGGAGAATTATCCATACTAACATTTACCAATCCACTATTAGTCGTTGCTTTAGGGACCATCTTTTTGAAAATTAGGTATAATCCGCAACAATGGTTGGGTGTTTTTTTAGGTTTTATCGGAGTCTATATTACGCTTGGAGCAAACTTAGATTTTAAAATTGGAACTCTGTTAGGAATTTTATCTGCAGTTTCATGGGCGATCGGAACAATTTTAATTAAGATCTGGGGGCTTCGCTTTGACATATGGGTATTAACTGCCTATCAAATGTTTTTTGGAGGAATTATTTTATTTTTCTTAAGTTTACTGATTGAAAAACCTTATTTTATAGTAGAATTCAATTCTATTTTTATTTTGTTATGGCTTACCATCATGGCATCAATTATTCAATTTGCTGGCTGGTTTTATCTAATACAAAAAGGAGACTCAGGAAAAGTGAGTGCATTTTTATTTTTAGCGCCATTTTTCGGTGTCCTTTCTGGCTGGTTATTACTAAATGAACAATTAGATGTGAATGTATTAGCGGGAGGACTATTTATTTTTTCGGGGATATTTTTAGTTAATTGGCAAGTTACATTAAAAAAGACAAAGGATATAATGAAAATAGCATAAAAGGGATTTCCTTGAATGGGATCGAACAGGTATTGTTTTCCGTAATCTACCCGAAATAATCTTTAAAAGGTGGGAAAAAGCTAAGTATTACACTTCATAAGAGAGAACAATAAGTCTAAGGGCCAATATACTTGGTCCTTTTTTATTACTGTTGATAGCAACAACTTGACATGAAACGGGTTTCATCTTTTACACTCGTAACAATTAACAGAAGAGGAGGGTTCTTATGTTATTGTTTATAAAATTTTTATGGAAGCATTAGACTACTTGTATAAAAAAGGTCATCAAAAAATCGGTTATTGTATAGGTAGAAAATCAGGGAATAGTCAACTTCGTCAGCTTGATAGTGATTTATCAAACAAGGAATTAACTTTTTGTTTGATTGAAAGAGGAACAGTTTAATGTAAAATATACCATCTCAAATACAACGAGAAAGAAGGAATAATCGTGACAAAACAAAGCGTAATTTTCTTTGATATTGACGGAACATTACTTAATCATGATAAAAAATTACCAACTTCTACAAAAGAAGCCGTTTTCCAATTAAAAGAAAAAGGGCATATTGTAGCGATTGCAACAGGTCGTGCTCCTTTTATGTTTGAAGGGTTACGAAAAGAATTAGATATTCATACATTTGTGAGTTATAACGGGCAATACGTCGTGTTAAATGGCGAAGTATTGCATACAAATCCATTAAAAATTTCATCACTTGAAAAATTAACAGAAACAGCTCTTCAAAATGATCATCCAATTGTCTTTATGGACCATGAAGATATGAAAGCGAATGTCCCTGACCATCCTTATATTATGGAGAGCATTGGTACGTTAAAATTAGATCTTTTTCCTTCACATGATCCTAGTTATTATAAAGGGCGTGAATTGTATCAATCATTACTCTTTTGCCCAAAGGGAGAAGAAAAGCATTATGTACGGGAGTATCATGACTTTGATTTTGTCAGGTGGCATCCTGTTTCAGTTGATGTTCTTCCAAAGGGAGGTTCAAAAGCAATCGGAATTGAAAAGATTGTTCAAAAACTCGGATTACCAGAAGAGCGTCAGTATGCTTTTGGAGATGGGCTAAATGATATGGAAATGTTGTCGACTGTAAAAAATAGTGTGGCCATGGGAAATGCAGAAGAAAAAGTAAAGGAAGTCGCAAAATATATTACAAAGTCCGTCGAAGACGAAGGAATTTTACATGGTCTTAAAAAGGTAGGTTTGTTATAAGTTACATATTATTTATTAAGAGGTTTACTGGTTAAACTTCGAAAAAATGTATTTTACGGATTAGTCTTCCGATAGTAATAAATAACTAGTAAAATAGTGGTTACAATACTATTGATGGAGGTGAATTTACACATGGAAAATAAACCATTACATTACGATGGAAGTATTCAAAACAGTGAAAATAAAGAAAGTGATGCTAACAATGAAACATTTGTACTAACAGATGAAGTCCGAAAAAATTTAAGTGGAAATCCATTTATGAACAATTAAATGAAATCATTTCTAAAGGGTGGCTTTTAAAATAGCACATCCTTTTTTTTATAAGCAGTATCTTGAATTAAATATATCAATTCGAGATAAGGTATATATATTGATATTTGACACAGATTATAAAGAATAACCGGAAGAGAGGAAGTTAAAAATGGCAAAAGTATTGTACATCACAGCTCATCCACACGATGATACACAATCTTATAGTATGGCAGTAGGAAAGGCTTTTATTGATACTTACAAAGAAGCTAATCCAAATGATGAAATTGTGAATATTGACCTTTATAAGGAAAATATTCCGTATATTGATGTAGATGTTTTTAGTGGTTGGGGTAAGCTCCAGTCTGGGAAGGGATTTGAAGAACTTTCATCAGAGGAGCAAGTAAAAGTAGGTAGACTCTCAGAACTATGTGAGCAGTTTATATCAGCTGATAAATATGTATTTGTCACACCTTTATGGAATTTTTCTTTCCCACCCATATTAAAAGCCTATATTGATGCCGTGTCTGTGGCTGGTAAAACATTTAAATATACAGAACAAGGTCCAGTCGGTCTATTGACTGATAAAAAAGCATTACATATACAAGCGCGTGGTGGAATTTATTCAGAAGGACCTGCTGCTCAAATGGAAATGGGGCATCGTTATTTAAACATCATCATGCAATTCTATGGAGTACCTTCATTTGAAGGCTTATTTGTAGAAGGTCATGCTGCAATGCCAGATAAGGCACAAGAAATAAAAGATAACGCGATTGCAAGAGCTAAGGATTTAGCTCATACTTTTTAGACTAAGGAGCCAACACTTGTTGGCTTATTTGTATTATCTTCAACTAAAGGTAGTATTCCTGAAAAAGGTGAAATCCTACTCCCCCAGTTGGAGGCTGAAGTGTTAACTTGTTTAAAAACCCCCCTTGAGCATGTTGGTTATTATGTACATAGTTGTTTTAATTTTCAAAAATATTTATGATAATATAAGTATTTAATTTCAAGGGGGAAATTTATATGTTACTAAGTGTAGGAGATATAATAACGTTTGAACGGACTTTTACTGTAAGGGATGTTGAATTATTTACAGAAGTTTCGCGTGATGAAGGGGTTCACCATATAACCCCAGATGAACAGGGGAGACTTGTAGTTCAAGGGTTACTTACAGCAACTGTACTTCAGAGAAACTAAAGCCTTCGGTTTCAGAAGGCTTTAGTTTCTTTAACTTATTTTTTCTATTTTTTTATTTACTACTAGGAGCATCGGACCCCTTATCGTATATTAGTTATCGTCGTCTTTATTTTTCAATTGATGAACGTCTGGTTCTTCTGCAGCTTCCGTTTGTAAGTTAGCATGTGTCGGAGTAACCGCTGTATCTTCAAGTTCACCTATGAACACATACATTCCTAAATATTTATGGAAGAACCATTCACCTGCACCGATCCCAATAGCTGAAATAATGGAAATGCCTAATAGCGGTAAGGTAGAGAGCGTCCAACTGTAGATAAAAATAATAAAAAAAGCGACGGTCGTATCTATGAGACATGTGAGAATATTATTGATACGAGGCAACGCTAGTAGATCAATGAAAAAATAAGAAAGTAACGTATAAATAGTCGTGATGACAATTACGTGTCCAATCGGCATCGTAATTCCTAAGGTTAAAACGAAGAACAATAAAAGTGCGGTAACCAAAAATTTAATAAGTAACGGACGTAAATGCTTCATATGGGGAAAAATCCTTTCCAATGAATTTCTTACTTTCCTGTACTATGCCCCTGAATAATGTTGATTATTCAAT
The DNA here is from genome assembly GCF_002019605.1 of Alkalihalobacterium alkalinitrilicum. Taxonomy (NCBI): domain Bacteria; kingdom Bacillati; phylum Bacillota; class Bacilli; order Caryophanales; family Bacillaceae; genus Alkalihalobacterium; species Alkalihalobacterium alkalinitrilicum. The sequence goes on from NZ_KV917368.1 coordinate 480,332, forward strand.
TTACGATCAAAGCATAAACTGTTAGTTAGAAAACGATAAATTTATTATGTAAGCTAGAGGAATATTAACTATATTAATGTTATGTAAACTTATAATAAGGAAATAAAGTACAGCTTCCTACATACATTTTCATATGTTACAAATTTTCATAGACCAACTCGTTTCTCCACTGCAACAACTTCCGTATTATCCCCAAACCTATGGTAAACTGTAAATAAATTCTAAAGGTATTTATTAAAGTAAATAATTAAATGACGTAAAAGGGGTTATGAATATGGGCGTTCCTCTTTCTAATTACACTGTGTTAAAATATTTAGCTGACAGCGTGGAACCGAGTAAACGAAATCGAGAAAGTATTGCAATGGAATTAGCGATCGATTCTTTAAAGAACTACAGTGTATTTGCTTTTATTATTCATGATCTAGTTCTTCATAAAGACTTCCATGAACTTTTAGAAAAACAGTTTAGAAGCCTTCATAATTCTTCAGGGGAGCATTTAGTATTTTTTGGTTTAGTGGATTCACCTAAAAAACATTGTTTAGTAGGGAAAACCCCTTTTTATACGGATGTACGGGACATGGTTGAATTGTATGAGTCAGAAGAACAGGACGAAATAGATCCGAGTTATTCCGCGTTTGCGATTGCTAACAGTTTAAATATTCAACCTGACATGTTACCAGCGATCGTCGTCACTCATGATACACGTTTAAAGTCGTATCGTTGGTATAAGACTTGTCCTGATAAAATAGAAACACAAATGAGTAGGCTAACAAGTATCTCGTACGACATGTTCGCCTATAAGAACAAAGAACAGCTTTCTTTAGATGACAAACAAAACATTTTGTACAAATTGCTAGATGATGCGGACCTCGACCTCTGTAAAGGAATGGGTACAACTCAATTGACTGAAAGTATGGCAAGGGCGTTATCGGATTTATTAAGTTTTTTAATCGAACAAGATAAAGATAGTGCTTTTTTTAGAAGAGAAAGGCGAACACTGCAAATTTCAAATCAACAACAAAATTATTCATTAATCAAGTTGGTTGAAACATTGAAACATTTAAAATTAAAATTATCACAAGCTGAGTTAGATGATGTTGACAGTCATATGTTTTTCGCTCGTATTGAAGAGCTCAGTATTAAACTTGCTATTTATTTATCGTTATTGCATAAAAATAGCCATGTAGAGAAAATAAATGGAATTTCCTTTCAAAAGGATTGGTTAGAAACACATTCTTTTCATTTATACCAAACAGCTCTTGAAGTGAAAGAATTTCTTCATAGAAAAGATGAAACGGTTGACTATTCACCTAGTGCCATTTGTTTTGCGAAAATGTTTGAAAATGAGATTAATTATTCTTTGGTTCATTGGGTACGGCAACAATATTCGATCCAATTACCAGAATTTTTCAATAAAGTTCAACCAGGTGTACAAGCTGTTGTACCTGTAGGTGATCAAGGTTATTCTGTTGATTTAAACTGCAAGAGAAGAGGAGAATGGCTCCCACCTGAGATCGGAAAATCAAAAAATATCGCAAGGTTTTCTTTAAAAAAAGAGGATTGGGATACAATGGGCATACTAAACCCAAAATTATTTCTATCGGAATGGGATAAAATTCATAAACTCCGAAATAAAGCAGCACATCCCCATAAGGTGTCATATCCAGAATTAAGTGAAATGCAACAGTCTCTTTCCAATCTCGCTCGGAACCAAGTCTTTGAAAAGCTAGCGGACATAAAAAATAATTTTAAAAATATACCGCTTAATTCAAGGGACCGAACATTAAAATAATAGGGTATGCTATAGGCATAATAGTTGAATAATGAACGAGTATTCCTTAGAATTAATATACTCTTACAAATTGGAGGTTCGTCCTATGAATGAAAATTATCAATCATTGTTTGAAGGGTTTTCTTTTAAGCGTGGAGTCGACTTGAAAAATCGAATTGTGATGGCTCCGATGACTAACTTTGCATCTGAACCAAATGGAATGGTTAGTGAAGAAGAACTAGCTTATTATAGGGAACGCACGGGTGGAATAGGGGCTGTCATAACGGCAGTCGCTTATGTCACTCGTGATGGTAAAGGATTTACAAATGAAATTAGTGCAGATTCGGATGAGATGATCCCAGGTCTAAGACGGTTAGCAGATACACTTAAAGGTGAGGGAGCTAAAGCAATTTTACAAATTTTCCATGCAGGAAGAATGGCACCACCTGAACTTTTAGAGGATGGTCAATCCGTAAGTGCCAGTGCGGTAGCAGCATTACGACCTGGTTTAGTCACGCCTAGGGAATTAACGGAAGCTGAAATTGAAACGATCATTCAAGCATTTGGCGATGCCACACGGCGAGCCATTGAAGCCGGGTTTGATGGAATTGAAATTCATGGTGCGAATACGTATTTAATTCAACAGTTCTTTTCACCCCATTCGAACCGTCGTACCGATAAGTGGGGAGGAACACTTGAAAAACGAATGACCTTCCCACTTGCCGTTATTGATGAAGTTAAAAGTACGGTTAACAAACATGCCAAGGAACCGTTTATTATCGGTTATCGTATTTCTCCAGAAGAAATGGAGGAGCCAGGCATTACAATGGATGATACATTAGTATTTGTAGATAAATTGGCAGATCAAGATTTGGATTATCTCCATATTTCAGTTCAGGACTTCTGGCAAGGATCCATACGTAATGAGGCGGATAAAAAGTCACGCGTAACGATGATCCATGAACAAGTAGGCAATAGAGTTCCTGTTATAGGTGTAGGGTCACTTCATACTCCAGACGATGTGAAAAAGGCAATGGCTACAGACGTGCCACTCATTGCTTTAGGGCGAGAATTAATCGTGGAACCAAAGTGGGTTCAAAAAGTACAAGCTGGTGAGGAAGGAAACATTGCAACAACATTAACAAAGCATGATCAGGAAAAATTGGTAGTACCTGATATATTGTGGGATAAAATTATCAACATACCTGGTTGGTTTCCAGTAGTTGAAAAATAAAACCTTTCTAGAAAGAGATAACATCAGACTGAAAGTCCTATTAATGGTAATATCAATATTATTCTATCAGTGGAGACGAATTTGATTTCGTCTCCTTGTTCACGTCTTTATGAAATCATCCTAAATCTACACGTTAAAGAAATGGAGTATTGAATTAAAAGGAGAATATTTTCAATCTTTTTTTGTAGTAAAATAGAAAGGTTAGAGGAAAACCCTCACTGATGGAAGTTTCACTTTATCTCTTGCTAGTTTTAAGGAATAAATTTATCATTATTAAGAGTAAGACTTTCTTTTGTTTCATACTATGAAAAACTAAACAGGTGGAGGGATTGGATGGAATATCGCACGGTTGGTAAAACAGGAATTAAAGTATCAAGCCTATGTTTTGGAACAATGTCATTTGGTGGAAATGCAGATAAAGAAACGTCAAAGGCAATGTTTAAACGGACTCGTGAGGTAGGTATAAACTTTTTTGATACCGCTAATATGTATAGCGACGGTTTGTCAGAAGAGATATTAGGTGAATGTATCGCTGATTGTCGCGATGAAGTGGTTATTGCTTCAAAAGTATACTTTCCAACAGGAAAAGATGTTAATGCGCGTGGTCTATCCCGCCGTCATATCATGCTTGAGGTAGAAAATACATTAAGAAGATTAAAAACAGATCGCCTTGATTTTTATTTCGTACATAAATTTGATGATGAAACGCCAATGGAAGAAACGCTTCGGGCATTAGACGATTTACAAGCGCAAGGAAAAATCCTTTATCCTGCAGTAAGTAATTGGGCGGCATGGCAAATCGCCAAAGCTTTAGGCATTTCTGCTAAAGAGCAGTTAGCGAGATTTGAGTTAATTCAACCGATGTATAACTTGGTGAAACGCCAATCAGAAGTCGAAATTTTACCACTCGCCAAGTCCGAACAACTAGGAGTTATTACATACAGTCCATTAGGCGGAGGATTATTGACTGGCAAGTATGGTGTCAATAATAAGCCCGCACAAGGAAGATTAGTGGAGCAAGAAATGTACACAAAGCGCTATAATGACAAAATGAATTTTGAAGTGGCGGAACGGTTTACTGCGTATGCAAATGAACAAGGAATCCATCCTGCGACATTAGCCGTTTCATGGGTAATGGCTCACCCAGGTGTGACAGCACCAATTATTGGCGCAAGAAATGTAGAACAACTTGAATATTCATTGGCAGCTCTCGATATCAATATGACACAAGAATGGCGAGATGAAATTTCAAGCTTATCAATTACACCATCTCCTGCAACAGACCGTACAGAAGAAATAGGATAACACTATTGTTAGTGCAAGAATTTATCTTTGTGTTTGATGACATATCATATGAGTTTCGGTCACCCTGCTACTTGAATGTGGCAGGGTATTTTTAAAGTTAATACCATGACATGAAAAACCTCCACTTTTAATTGACAATGATTATCAATACAGATAGGATTGTACTATACGCAAAATCAAATTCACTTAAAAACGCAGTGATCAATTAATACATATTGTAATGGAACGGTAGGATCAGGGCGAAGGATTGTTGGTTTTTGGAGGTTAAAATGCGTGAAGTATTATTATCCATAGATGAGCAAAAAAAACTAGAAGAATATCGGATTTGTTTTAAAGAAGAGGCAACTAGTGAGCTAACCATCGAAGTGAACGATATGCTTGATAGGCAAAAACTTGTTACTTACTTAGAAGAAATAAAACAAGAACTCCAAGCTCCAGACTTAATGGTAGCTGCTTCAGCATTTTCGAAACGATATAGTTACATTATTATTGCACCTGCCATTTATTCTTTTTTAATGTTAAATAAACAATTAGAAATGGATGTTAGTAATTTAACGATTTTGCCGTCTGTTTCAAATGAAAAGTGGTTGCCACGCCTTTATTTAAAAAAGCAAAAAGCACGTATTCCCGATACGGAAGAAGAACGCGAAAGTTGCCGAAATCAATTGTTTAAAACGATTTTTCAGCACCATCTAAGTTCACTTTGGAACGAGGTATCTCACCTGTGTAAAATTCCAAAACAAATCTTATGGGAAAATACATCGATTTATACTTTTTGGATTTTTGAGTCGTTGTTACAACAAACAGACCTTTCACCTGAAATCAGGGATAAAATCCAGATTGATTTTGATTTCTTACTTTATGAAACACAAAACTTAATTTTTGAAAATAATACAACTAATCCAATAGCTGCCTATTACGGCGAAAAAACCAATCTTGATGGTAAGGCGGTTCGCATACGGAAAACGTGTTGTTTTTATTATGCTATTTCTAAAGAAGGTGCAGTATGTAAAGGCTGTCCTAGAAGGTCTTTGTCTGAATGTTTGCAAAGCTAGCTTTCACTATATAGAAAATTATCCGATTACTTTTAGATGGGCAGTCATAAATATAAAGAGAACATGCAGCATTACGCTTAGCTAACATCATGTCTTTACATGATGTTAGCATTGCTTTTAAAAAATGAATATTGGGGCAGGAGGGGAAAGATGTTACTAACAAAATTAAACTTAGAAAAAAAAGAATTAGAAATGTATGAATTTATAAATGAAACTTACCCTGAATTGAAACATACGTATTTGCAAGTCGTCTCAAGCGCTCGCTTTATGATCATGGAAAGAATGGTAAATGCCTTGTTACGAGAGGGGTTTATAAAAAGTGAGGAGATAGATCATCAACTTTCCCAATCAAAAAAAGTCGTACTTACATTTTCTAAAGGGAAAATGATAATTCCAATTGCGAGAAAGTATAGCTACAACCGATTTGAACTGGCAAAGAACATTTCGTTTATGGATAATGAATTCTGTACTTCTGAAATTTATCATCCTATTCATTTAATTGAACTTATCGTTGAGAACATGCAGGAACAAGGAATGACACACACGAACTTACATGGCTTTCAAACAGAACTAGCAAATAGTGTTGCGAATATGGGGTTAGGATTATTATTCCAGAAAACAAAACATCAGGATTTGAAAATAATGTGTGAACAGCAAAGCTGGGGAAGTTGTATGGAATTAGTAGATGGGTTAGCTGGTGTTGATGCTCTCTTTGATCGCTCCTTGTTTTTTGAACAATTATGTGTGACAGGTCATCAGCTTCATCCTTGTACAAAGTCTAAAATGGGCTTAAGTATCGAGGAAATTATCCAGTTCTCTAGTGAATTTGATCAAGTGGTATCACTCCACTTTGTTGCGATACATAAAGAAGTAGCTTACCATAATCCGAATATTGACTTGTCGCAAGTAAATACATTTTGGTATAAAGAATATCCAGAGCTTCATGATCGCTTTTATACTAGTTGTCTAGAAAAAGAAGTAGATCCAAATCAATATATTATCCTCCCTGTTCATCCATGGCAGAAGAAACAAATACTGCCAACACTGTACGGAAATGAGCTCGAAACAGGAGATATTATTATTATTGAAAACTTTACCCTTCAAACGAAGCCAACCTTATCCGTTCGAACAGTGGCACCAATAGCTGAAGAGAAAAAGTTTCATTTTAAATTACCACTCAACATTCAAATGACGAGTGCAGTTCGAACGATCTCACCAAACTCCGTTCATAATGGGCCTGAATTAACGAAAATCCTTAAAAAGATATTAAAAAAAGAAAACTACTTCAATGGAAAATTGACTATTATTGGTGAAGATATTGGAGTCCGTTTCCATTCGACAATTGAAAAGGATAACTATTCGTACCATCGAAACAAAAATTTGGCAGTGTTGATAAGAAGTAACCCAGAGTCATTAATAAAAGAAAACGAACAGGCCGTAGTTGCCTGTGCATTATATAACCTATCTCCTGTAACAAACCAATTACTAGTATACGAGATCATTGAAAATTTTCATGTGCGTTATCCGTCCAATTCACTAACTGAAAATGTTAAATCCTTTTTTAAAAAATATATTGACGTCGTCCTAACTGGGGTGATCCCGTTAATGACGCAGTACGGGATTGGGCTAGAAGGTCATTTGCAAAACACGCTTATCGTTTTTAAAGACTACGAACCTATTCAAGCAATCATACGTGACTTAGGTGGAGTTAGAGTTTATCAAGAGCGATTAGAAAAACAAGGAATCTACGGAAGTTACTTTCCTAACTCTGTAACAATTGGTGATAATGTTGCTGAAATGCAAAATAAAGTCATTCATACTGTTTTTCAAAGTCAGTTGGGTGAACTCACATATCAAGTAGCGAAACAATATAATATAGACGAACAGCAACTTTGGGAAATAGTGAGAAATAAGTGCATTGATATCTTTTCGAACTTGAAAAAACAAGAAAACTTAAAAACTGATGTAGATTTAGATATGGAGACATTATTAGGGCCAACCGTTGAAACAAAAGCGTTGACAGTCATGCGATTAAAGGATGATGTCACGGATTATGCTTATATTAAAGTGCCAAATCCATTATATAAAAGCTAGTGTCGAAGCTAGTAAAAAAGGAGTAGACTCATGAGAGGCTACTCCTTCTAACTCATTTTTACTCTAGGTTTTCTACCTTTGCTATCCAATAAGCAACGCCCTTTACCAAATGGGATACATAAAGGGGTGCCAAAAATCGGATCACTCGTTACTTGGCATTCCATTCGAAATACTTCTCTTACAAGGTCACATGTGATGACATCTTCTGGCTTTCCTTGTTCATAAATTTGTTTGTTTTGGACCGCTACAATATGATGTGCATATCGACAGGCTAAGTTTAAATCGTGGAGGACCATGACGATCGTACGATTTTCCTTTTCATTTAACTCAAATAATAAATCCAAAATTTCAATTTGATGTGTCATATCTAAATAAGTGGTTGGCTCATCTAAAAGGATCGTATCTGTATCTTGAGCAAGTGTCATCGCAATCCACGCTCGCTGCCGCTGCCCACCAGATAGAGAATCTACTTGTCGCTCAGCTAATTCAGTTAGGTGTGTGGCTCTTAATGCCTCATAAACTTTCTTTTCGTCCTCATCAGACCATTGTTTTAACCAATTTTGATACGGGTAACGGCCTTGTTTGACTAACTGTAATACCGAAAGTCCTTCAGGAGCTTCTGGTCCTTGGGGAAGAACAGCCAATTGTTTGGCGATTTCTTTCGTTTGCATCTGTTGTATGGAAGTACCGTCTAGGACGATCGAACCCGTTTTTGGTTTTAATAATCGTGCAAGCGAACGTAGTAATGTCGATTTACCACAACCATTTCCACCGATAAAAACCGTAATGTTCCCTTTAGGAATTTGTAGGTTTAAATCCTCGATGATTATTGTATCTCCATAGCCTAGTGTTAAAGATTCTGTTTCAAGTCCAAGCCTCATCACGACTACCGCCTTTCTTTTATAGGTTTCTATGTTTATATAATAAATAAATGAAATAAGGAGCTCCAATCAGAGCAGTAAAGACACCTGCGGGAATTTCTGTAGGACCGAATATGACCCTCCCGATCAGATCGGCAACAATGACCAAAAGGGCACCCACTAATGCGGCAACTGGGATTAGTGCACCAAATGAAGAACCGACTAACTTTCTTGCGATATGTGGAGCAATTAATCCGACAAAACTAATCCCACCTGCAAAAGCAACTGCTCCTGCAGCAAAACCTGTACTTAGTAATAGGAGGAGTATTCGGTATTTTCCTACAGAACTGCCAACACCAGTAGCGATGGAATCCCCTAATTCTTGTACATTTAAATGTCTTATAGCGAAAACGAGGACGAAGAGTAAACATAATGTCCATGGTAATAAGATGGAGACATTTTGCCAGCTAGCTCCATAAATAGAGCCTGTCAGCCAAATCGTTGCTTGGCTCGCTCGATAAATAGGGCCCAATATCATAAATAAAGTTGTTAATGCTTGAGTTAAAGCAGATAGCCCAATTCCAATTAATATAAGTCGGATAGGTGAAATTCCATTTTTCCATGAGAGTAAATAGATAAAAATCGCAATCATCATCGAACCTAGAAAAGCAGCCAAAGGTAACCAATGAATACTTACGGTTAACGCATTATTTTTATCACTAAAAATCACTAAAAAAGAAACGACCGCAACGGCTCCTCCCCCCGTAATTCCGAGAATGTCTGGAGAAGCTAACGGATTTCTAACCAATCCTTGTAAAATCGCACCAGAAATGGCAAGACCTATCCCGACGAGTAGGGCTGTAATAATTCTCGGCAGTCGAAAAGAGTTGACGACTAAAGTTTCCATATCTGAGGCAGTTCCAAACCATGCTTTTATTACATTGACTGGGCTGATTTTCATATCTCCCAGTCCAGCACTCAGTAAAGCGAACAAAAAAGTGAATCCTAAAAGGATAACAAAGGTTAATAAAGCTTTTTGGTCGATTAAAAAGGAAACTTTTTCTTTTCCTAGACGCAATGATTTATATTTTTGCAGTTTCACGATTTAGTCAACCCCTTACGTGCAATATAAATGAAAAATGGAGTTCCAATGATAGCTGTCATGACTCCTACAGGAACTTCTTGTGGCATGATGACGTACCTGGCGCTGATGTCAGCAAAAAGTAATAAAATCCCTCCAATAATCGCACAGTAAGGGATCACCCATCGATAGTCAATCCCAACGAGATAACGGGCAATATGAGGTACCATAATCCCAATAAATCCGATTGGGCCAGCAATAGCAACAGACCCACCAGCTAAAAATATAATAATGATTGCTAAAACGAGTTTAATAACGCCTGTACGCTGGCCGAGCCCTTTAGCAACATCTTCACCCATCGTTAACAGATTAATGTTACGTGCCATAACAAGAGCTCCAATCCAGGCGATCACCATGTAAGGAAGAACACTTTGTAAGTATTCTAGTTTTCTGCCTTGAACTGAACCAGCTAACCAAAAAAGTACTTCCTCTAGTGCTTTTTCATTTAAGACGAGCATTCCTTGTGTTAACGAGGAGAACAATGCCCATATTGCAGCACCAGCTAATGTGAATTTCATCGGTGTTAATCCATCTCTTCCTAACGAACCGATGAAGTAAACCGTGACTGCGGCAACCGCGGCTCCTGCAAAAGCAATCCAGACAAAAGTTCCCAATGAAGTGATTGAAAAATATGATACGGCAAATACGATAAAAAAACTGGCACCAGCGTTAATGCCAAATATTTTTGGGTCGGCAAGAGGGTTTTTCGTCATTGCTTGCATTAAAGCTCCCGCAATTCCGAGACTTGCTCCGACAGCCGCTGCAATTAAAGCCCTTGGTAGACGTACTGTTTGGATAATAAGGTGTTCATTCGAACCATCAAAATGGATAAATGAATTTATAACCATTTTCCAAGTCGTGTTCGTATAACCATAGACAATACTGACACAAGTAAACAATAAAAATATTATGATACCAAGAAATAATGCTAGAGTTTTAGAACGTGTAGTTTGTAATAACATTTGTAACCCCTTCTACATAAAAATCGTAATTTGCAACTTACTTATCAAGTCTTTATTAAATATGTAGATCCTCATTTGACTTTTTTAGTCTATTTCACATGAGAACTATTGTCAATGATTTTGAAATTCATTATCAATTAACTGTTGACAAGTTATTAAACAAATTTTAAGATATTAATTGCAAATGAAAGTTATTATCAATTACATATTTTGGAGGGGAATTTTATGAAAAACTTTAAAGCTATTCTTTTTGCACTTATATTCATGTTAATATTTGTGCTAGCCGCTTGCGGAAGTGAAGCGCAACAAGGGGAAGTGTCAGGTTCTGAAGGATCTGAGGATGAAGCTGAAATAGAAGTTGAGGAGACAACTACCTATACAGTTGAACATGCAATGGGGTCTACCCCTATTGAAGGAACACCTGAAAGAGTCGTTATATTAACGAATGAGGGAACAGAAGCACTATTATCATTAGGGGTAACACCTGTTGGGGCCGTTAAATCATGGACGGGTGACCCTTGGTACGAACATATTAGTGAGAAAATGGAAGGTGTTCAGGAAGTAGGTACCGAAAGTGAGCCGAATTTAGAGGCAATTGCTGCCCTACAACCCGATTTAATTATCGGAAACAAAATGCGTCAAGAAGCTGTATATGAACAACTAAATGCAATTGCACCAACTATATTTGCAGAAACACTTCGTGGAAATTGGAAAATTAACTTTGGGCTTTATGCTGAAGCGTTAAACAAACAGGAAGAAGGACAAAGAGTATTAGATAGCTACGCGGACCGTATTACTGCAATCCAAGAGGAAGCTGGAGAAAAATTAGACATGCAAGTTTCAATGGTTCGCTTTATGGGTGGAGATGTGCGAATCTATCAAAAGGACTCATTCTCAGGAGTAATTCTAGATGAAATCGGCTTTGCACGTCCTGAAGCTCAAAATGTCGATGAGTTTGCTATTATGGGAGCAACGAAAGAAATGACTCCACAAATGGACGGTGATATTCTTTTCTATTTCACATATGAAACAGGTGATGGGGAAGGTTCGAAAGTGGAAGAAGAATGGTTAAATGACCCGTTATTCCAACAGCTACCTGTTGTTGCAAATGGAAATGCCCATAAAGTAGATGATTCGATTTGGAATACAGCAGGCGGTGTAATTGCTGCAAATCTAATGATTGATGATTTAGAAAATAAAATATTAAAATAATTAGTTGTCTAAGATTAAAAGCTAAACTAGATTTTTAAAATCCATAAAATGTCCTTCACTGAATAGTAGTGAGGGATATTTTTCTTTTTATAGGAACGTGGTCTTACATAAGGTGAAACGTAAAAGTATAAACTTAAGAGGGTAAGTTTTAATAGGTGTGGTTTTGTTTTTGTAAAAAAAATTTTTCGCACCAGTGGCAAGGGGACAAGGTAATTAAGTACTTCTAGGCGAATAAAATATATTGTGAAGAGAGGAGGGGACCAATGGTTTTAAGTATATTTATGTTCATTGTATTTTTTGGTGTTTTTATTTTTTTATTAGCAGCATTTTTAGGTTCACGAAAACAGGGGGACGGGGGGCAAGAAGAAATGAAAGATTATTTGATAAAGAAAACGTACTATTATCTTATTTCATTTGTAACTTTGATGATGATTATAGGTGGAAGTGTTGCAACATTTATGGCGATCGCTGATTATGTCGTTCCTCCAAGCTATCATTATGATTATTATTATTATGAGGAACAAATGTATGAAAAAGAACATGGAAGTGAAAACCAACTTACTCCAGAAGAACGTGAAGAACGTCTAGAAAAAGCGAGGGAACAACAAAAACAGAATGCCAAAGAGATGGCGGTTAATAGTTTAATAAAAAGTTTAGGATGGATTGTCATCCCATTACCTATTTTTATTTATTTCCAAAGACAAATTAGAAGAAAAGAAACCGAATAAAAAATAACCAAAATACTAATGAATGCAAAACAATAATTCACAAAAGAAATCTCTAATTTTAGCAAACCCCAGTAATATTCACACGAAAAAAGGCATAGAGAGGTGTTCTCCATGCCTTTTTTCTTATTTGATTTTGGGTGGAATTAAGATTTTTGTTTTTTGATTATTATGGAAGATTTCTTTTTCCTTACAGACCTTCGCCTCTCGTCTCGATGAAGTGCTTATACCAGTGAAATGATAGCTTTTTCTTTCGGTTTAAATGATCATGATGATCCACGTAGATAAATCCGTATTGCTTTTTAAACCCATTCAACCAGCTTAATAGATCAATGGCTGACCATGCGTAATATCCTTTTAAATGAATTCCGTCTGAAATTGCTCGTTTAATAACTCTTAGATGTTCTTCAATATATTTAATGCGAGGAACATCTACTATTTCTCCTTCGATAATAGGATCTTCGTCACCAAGTCCGTTTTCGGTTACATACATTTTAATATCACCATAACGCTCTTTTAACATATGCAGGCCGTCTAAAAATCCTTGAGGTGAAATTTCCCACCCCCATTTTGTATAGGTTTTATCTTCCATTTTTACAGTCCGGAAGAAGTTATCAAAAGAAGGGTTGCCTGGTGCTAGAGTAGACGTTTCTCTTGAATGTTCCTTAGAAGAAACTAATTCGTGATTTTTTTCTACTCGAATAGGTTGGTAATAATTAAGACCAATAAAATCATTTTTACCCGCATTTCTTTTTAACATATTTAGTTCGTCTTCTGTCCAACTTGGGGTCCAGCCTTTCTCCTTTAATTGCTCAACCACATAAGTCGGATATTCCCCTTTTAGAATGGGGTCATAATACCAAAACGTTTCATATTCATTAGCGTGCCTAGCAGCTAATATATTCTCCTGTTTATCATCGACGCTGAAGGCAGGTAAAAATACATGGGTAATCCCAATTTCGCCATATTGCTTCAGTTGTTTATATATTTCTACGGCTTTGGCATGTGCATAAAACACGTAATGAGTTGCTTGAAAGTATTTTTTTTCATCATTTTGGATTCCAGGTGGATGCGCTCCTTTTAAATAACCTAAACCACAAAACATCACCGTTTCATTAAACGTAATCCAATGTTTAACGCGGTCTCCGAATGCGCGAAAACAAATGTCAGCATATTTGACGAAAGCTTCCGCTGTTCGTTTGTTCGTCCACCCTCCATCTTCTTCAAGCGTCAGAGGCAAATCCCAATGATAAAGAGTGACAAATGGAACAATACCATACTTCAAACATTCATTAATTACACTATTGTAAAATTGCAAACCTTTTTCATTGACTTCGCCATCGCCTGTTGGCAATATACGTGCCCATGAAATAGAAAAACGGTACGATTCAAGTCCCATTTCGGCCATTAATTGAATATCTTCTTCGTATCTATGGTAATGATCTATAGCTACATCTCCAGTTGTGCCCTCATAAGTTTTACCTGGAATTTTTGAAAACGCATCCCAATTCGTTTCGCCTTTTCCATCTTCATTCCAGGCTCCTTCTATTTGATAAGAAGCAGTTGCTGCTCCGAATAAAAAATCATGTGGAAATCGCAAGAAAAACCCTCCATTTTAGTAAATAGGATATAAAAAAATGTATTGAACTGAACTTATTTCAGTTTAGTGCATGTTAAATGTTTATACGGATTGTGTTCTTTTATTGTTTTCTGTTGAAGCTCTATTTATATGGAAAAACTCATTTTTTCTACACAAAAGTTTCAGCCCATTTGCACAATAATAGGAAAGCAGAAGACACAAAGGGTCTTCTGCTTTCCTATTATTAATGGTATTTTACGATTTTTTCCAAACTAAAGCGGTGATGAGGATAGCCTTCATCATCTGCTCGGCCAAAAGGAACCATTGCAGCAAATTTGACATGGTCGGCTAAGCCTAAAATTTCTTTTACTTTTTCATGTTCAAAACCTAACATTGGAACACTAGCGTAACCAGTTCCTTGAATGGTAACTAAAAGAAATCCGAGTGCAATATTCGTTTGAGTTAATGCCCATTGACCTCGTTCTTCTATGCTCATACCACCAAAGAAACCAGAAAGATTAGCGACTTCTTCTTGTTTACGTTCTTGAGATAAACCTGGATGGACGGTTTCTGCTAAATTTTTGATCGTGTCTTCCATATCGCTTGCAACGATAACTACAGCTGGAGCTGAAGTCACTTGCTGTTGACCATAGGCAGCATCCTGTAGTTTTTCTTTAAGTTGTGTATCGGTGATGAGGTGAAAGCGCCAAGGTTGTAAATTCCAGGCACTCGGTGCAAGACGAACAAGTTCAAATATTTGGTTCAGATCGTCTTGCGGAATGGCTTCTTGCTTAAATTTTCGGATACTATGACGAGATTCAATCGCTTCTTCAACTGAGCGTGTTTTTTCTGTTGTTTGTAACGTCAAAGTAATTCTCCCCTCTGTTGATACTGTGGTGTTTGTACAACATGAGTCCTTAATAGTGAACTCTTAAATAGGATGAGTTGAACGCTAAATTTTATTCTTTATTTATTATGACAAAAAGGGGAATGCTATTGAATAAAAAATGAATACTACTCCGTACGGTTAGACAATTTTTAAAAAAGTCCGATAGCCCGTCCATGTTCATCTACGTCCATTAACAACGCAGCTGGTGCCTTAGGAAGTCCAGGCATCGTCATCACATTACCAGAAAGTGCAACAAGGAATCCAGCCCCTATAGATGGTTTGAATTCACGAATGGTGATCGTAAAATCAGTAGGTCTTCCGAGTTTGGTTGGATCATCTGATAATGATACAGGAGTTTTAGCCATACAGATCGGTAATTGATCCCAGCCGAGTGCTTCGAATTGAGTGATTTGTTTTTGCGCCTTATCAGTAAAAACAACATCTTTGGCACCATAGACGATTTGTGCAATTTTACGGATTTTATTAGGAATGGAATCACTTACATCATATAAAGGCTTAAAGGATTGCTGATTATGATCTAATATATTTAATAATTTATGGGCTAATTCTAAACCACCGTCGCCGCCTTTTTCCCACACTTCTGTTAATGCTACAGGAAACCCGTTTTCTTCACAAAATTCTTGCAATGTCTCGATTTCTTGATTCGTATCTGTGACAAACCGGTTAATCGCTATAACAAATGGCAAGTTAAATGCTTGTATTGTTTCAACATGTTTATGCAAATTACTTAAACCAGCGCACAAGGCATCAACATTTTCCTGATGTAAATTCTGTTTCGCTACACCACCATGCATTTTTAACGCACGAATCGTTGCGACAATGACAACAACTTCAGGATTAAGATTAGCAAATCGCGATTTGATATTTAAGAACTTCTCCGCACCCAAATCAGCACCAAAGCCCGCTTCAGTAATGACGATATCACTCAATTTTTGAGCCATCTTTGTCGCGATGACACTATTACACCCGTGGGCAATGTTCACAAATGGACCTCCGTGAATCAAAGCAGGAGTGTGTTCAATGGTTTGAACAAGATTCGGTTTGAGGGCATCTTTTAATAAAAGGGTAAGCGCTCCTTCAACGCCCAAATTGGCTACAGTTACAGGTTGTTGATCGATGTTATACGCGACTACAATTCGAGCTAGACGTTTTTTCAAGTCCTGCAAATCTGTAGCTAAACAAAACACAGCCATAATTTCTGATGCAACCGTAATGTCAAAGCCATCTTCTCGTGGTACACCTTGAATAGGTCCGCCTAAGCCAACAACAACCTGGCGTAATGCACGATCATTTAAATCAACGACACGTTTCCATACAATTCGTCGTGTGTCGATTTGAAGTTCATTACCTTGGTGAATATGATTGTCTATAAATGCAGCTAATGCATTATTTGCTGTTGTAATCGCATGAATATCACCTGTAAAATGCAAATTGATTTCTTCCATCGGCAGAACTTGAGAATAACCGCCACCCGCAGCCCCTCCTTTAATACCCATAGTCGGCCCGAGTGAAGGCTCACGTAAAGCAATCATTGCTTTTTTCCCAAGCATATTTAATGCTTGTCCAAGGCCAACAGTTACTGTTGATTTTCCTTCACCTGCTGGAGTAGGGTTAATTGCGGTAACTAAAATTAATTTTCCATCAGGTTGGTCGGCTAGACGATTCATCATATCAAGTGATAATTTGGCTTTATAATGTCCGTGCGGCTCTAATTCCTCATGCCGAATATCATAATTTTTTTGAAACTCTTGAATAGGCTTTAATGTGGCGGCTTGCGCAATTTCAATATCGGATTTTATTTTGTGGTTCGTTTCCATAATTCATCCCTTCTCCAACTTGTACATGTAAAGTATCAAATCGTTGGAACCATCCCCGCAGCAACTGGCAGTAAAACCCTCACGGATGGAAGTTTCACTTTATATAAATGCTACTTAAATATAGCAAAATAAGGTAGCAAATTAAAGGTATTACGTGAATGGTCATATTATTGTTAGCATACTTTGAACCAACTTTTGAAAATAGTAAATTTTCTCTTAAGATATTGCTGGAATAACATATGAAAAAAATGATTTTTAAAGCGTTTTAATGTGGAGTGTTGGTTTGGAAAAGTAGATTAGATGTTTAAAAGATTTGTATAAGGGAAGGGGGGATAAAAGCCTTTGAAAACAATAGATATAAAGATCTATAGGACATTTGATTCATTTGAAAAAATTGAAGTGGCCCCTATAGGAGGAATAACATAAAGGAAGTCGTTATTCAAGGGCTTAAAGAGGCCAGATTAAACCCTTAATCCATCAATATGTAGGTTCATATACTTTTATGACTAAAGTAAATAGCCAGTTTGAAAAAATGGTTGAAATGTTTAAACGTTTACAATAATATTTTGGTAAAGGAGTGAGAATTTTGTCAGATAAACAGAAGTTGGATGGGATCGTTACTTATTTTGAAAGTGTTTTAAATAGAAGTGTCACAAAAAAAGAAATTGAGTTTTTAAAATGGCTCCAATCAAAAATAAACGACAAAAAGTAGTTTAATGTTTTTCTTCCATTTAGATTTGTCTTTTGTCTACTTCATGTTTCAAAATATTAATAAAGTCCTTTGATAAATTTAAATCCTTTGCCTTTTTATACGCCTCTAATAATTGTAGATCACTTAGCTTCCTTAACATTTTTATCGCTCCCTTGAATACGTTTCCAAGAAATAATGATAAATGCTGTTTAACAGTAAATCAATAGTTTTTTGAATGTTTGTTCAATTTTAATCCTTTTGTAATACTTCTATGATTATCATATATTATTTTTACTCGAATTTACTCTTTTATGTAGTGATTGACCTTGAATTCAATAAGGCCAATCTTTATTAACAGAAGTGTAATTCCTCTTTATTTCTTAGTCAGCACAATATTTATGCCGCGTTTTGGTCGAAGTGTTATGAGTGGTTGAGGCTTTACTTCATGATGATGAGGTGCGAGCGCTAAATTATATTTTTGACAAATACAAGCTAAAACAAGCACAGCTTCCATAATAGCAAAGTGATTACCGATGCAAACTCTTGGTCCACCACCAAACGGAAAGTAGGCATAAGGAGGAAGGGATTTGACCATTTCATTTTCAAATCGTTCTGGCATAAAAGACAGTGGCTGTTCAAAATAAGTTGGATCACGCTGTAAAACATATGAACTGATCAGGATCATTTCGCCTTTTTGAAAAAGATAGTCGCCAACCTCAACATCCTCATCGACTTGACGACCTATGACATAGGCAGGAGGGTACAACCGAAGCGTTTCCCAAATTATATTTTGTGTGTAATGCAATTTCATATAATCATCAGGGACGACGTTACGATCACCGATCACTAGATCTATTTCTTCATTTAACTTTTTCACCACATGAGGGTTTTGTGTGAGTAAGAAAAGACACCAGGTTAATGCATTCGCTGTTGTTTCATGGCCAGCTAAGAAAATGGTCATAAGTTCATCCTTTAGTTGTTTGTCGGACATACCTAAACCATCCACTTCGGAACGTGCCTCCATTAACATTCCAAGTAAATCATCAAGCTTTTCACCGCTTTTTTTTCTTTGTTCAATGATGTTACCTAACACTTGTTCCAATTTTAGAATGGATTTTTTATAGAGAAGATTGTTTTTTGTTGGTAACCATAGAGGGAGTGGTACAATGGATCGCATTCTTTTAATTGCAAGTTTCATAAACGATTCGATGGGAGTGCCAATCACATCAGAACCTTCTTGAAAGCTCATACTGAACATCGTTTTCGTAATAATACCAAGTGTAATGTTCATCATTTCCTGGGCCATTTGGTATTCGCGGTTTTCCTCCCAATGACTGATATAATCAGTTGTTACATCGATCATATCATGAGCGTAATTTGTAATATGTGATTTTTTAAAAGCAGGTTGTATAAGTCTTCTTTGCTTCATATGAAAATCTTTTTCGCTCGTCAACAGACCTTCCCCGACGACATCCTTAAGAACATTTAAATCTTTTGATTTCGTAAATTTATTTTGTTTAGTTACTAGGATTTCCTTAATTAAATTCGGATTCGAGACGTGATAGACCTTTTGAAAGGGTCCTAAACGAAACTTAGCAACTTCACCATACTCAATAGAAAGTTCGGTTAGAAAGTGTAAAGGATCTTGCTGGAAGTCATTAAGATTTCCTGTTAGCCATTTTCCTTTTGGTCCTTTGATTTGCTTCCAATTCTTTAATTTACTCAATTTGTTGCCTCCTCTCGTAAAGCTTGTTTGCTCAAATAGTGTATGAGGGGAGAACTAGATTAGTTTATCCAAACGTCTAGTACATTGAAATTAGGTGATTATTAAAGATACCTCAACATTCATTTTGGAGTTATGGATAACTATAGTGCCTAAAATAGTAAAAAATAGGCAAAGTAGAAAACCATATGAAAAGGCTATGAATAGGTTATATGTATAGTTCCTTTTATTAGTAATAGAAAAAGAGGACGTGATTACATTGGCTAAAAAAAAGGGTAAGAAAGAACAACATCAATTAGAAGTAATAAAATCAGTTACTCTTAAATCAGAAGAGTCGTTGAATAAACTAATTCATAAATTATTAGAAGACCCAGAAATCATGAACTTGATTAAATTAGGATCAAACAGACATGCTCATCTCATAAAAAAAGTTCGAGAATACTCTGAGATGCTGGCGTTGCAATTGAATATTCCTACAAAAAATGATGTGGCAAATGTGGCTCAATTAGTAAGGCAAATTGAAGAAAAATTAGACGCTATCGAAGAGAAATTGATTGATTTAACGCAAGAGGCAAAAAAACCAGAAAGTACAAAAAAAGAAACAGGAACAAGAAAGAAAAGAGATAAAAGTGAAGTGAAAGAAAAATTAATAAAAGATGTATTTTCTACCTCACCTAATAACTCTCTTGTAACAAGTCAGTTGCTTGAACGATTGTTAGAACGGAGGAAATCAAGTGAAAAAGAAACAAAATAAGGAGTGGTCAAAACATTTATCCACTATTATCACCGATCCCGATCTACAAATAGGGCAAACTCCTAGAAAACTAGTATGGAGGAAAAACAAAACAACCCTCTGGTACTATCCAACAAGGGAAAAGAAATTTCAAACTCCCTTGTTTCTTATTTATTCCTTAGTCAATAAATCTTATATTTTGGATTTATACCCTGGAATGAGTATGATTGAAGCATTCTTAAAAGAAGGGTATGACGTTTATTTACTTGATTTCGGTGAGCCAGGATATGAAGATAAAAATCTTACATTGGATGATTATATTTTAAAGTATATAGACAAAGGTGTTAAACGAGCGTTGCTTCATGCTAACGTGGAGGAAATGAGTGTAATCGGTTATTGTTTAGGTGGTACTTTAACAGCGATATATTTAGCGATTGCTAGTGCACCGATAAAGAATGTTGTTCTTTTTGCAGCACCAATTGATTTTGAAAATTTTCAGAACCATTGGAAAGAGTCGTTAAAGAATAATAATATGAACAGGAATATCCATGAGATTATTGATGCGTATGGTATTATTCCAGGAAAAGTGGTGGAAGGTGCACTTAGATTAGTGACATCACCGTTTTCGTATAGTTCCTATCTGTATCTCTTACAAAAATCAGCTGACGAAAAAGCCATATTAAAATGGCGGCTGTTAAATAAATGGTTAAAAGACCCAGTTCCTTTTCCAGGAGCAACACTGAAACAATTGATAGAGGATTTAGGGATAAGCAATAAATTGGTAAATAACAAGCTAGCAATCGACGGAAAGAAAGTCGATTTAACCAATATCGAAGCGAATACGTTAGTCATTGCGACAACCGATGATCAAATCGTTCCTGAACATTTGACAAAACCCATCATGGACCTCATATCCAGTAAGGATAAAACGTTTGCGCGAATTAAAGGGGGACATGTTTCCATTGCCATGACAGGAAAAATCCCCGAAGTCCTTCAGGAATGGCTATCCCAAAGATCAAACCAATTTAAAAAATAAAGTTAACACGCCCTGGATCCTATTAATATGATTGGAGCTGCATTGCGAAAATTAGCTTTGATATAGGAAATAACTGGAGCAACCTTTCAAGTTAGAGCCCGTATATTCCTGAAGTTAGGAATGATGGGCTCTAATTATGTTTTAGAAGTAGATTTTTCCTGAAGCTGGAAGAGTTGGGTAGTAATTTATGTTTTAGAGCTTAAATTTTCCTAGAACTGGGAATTTCGAGCTCTAATTTTCATTTTAGAGCTGTTTCCTTCCTGTAACTGGAAATATTGAGTTCTAATTATTGTTTTAGTGGTAATTTTTTCCCGAAGTTGGAAGAAGAAGGCTCTAAACTATTGTTTTAGATTAGAAATCTTCCTAAAGTTGGAAGAAATGTACGTTTTCTTTTGTATTAGGGCTTGAATATTCCATATTATAGTAGTAATGAAAATTAACAAGAGCTAATCTTCTTGAACAGGAAAACCTAAGCTCTACGAAACGAATCCTCCAGCTTATATTCTATTAGCAAACTAACAATATCGTCATAAAGTGAAACTTCCATCAGTGAGGGGGTTTTCCTCTTCCCCCACTGATGGTTAGTTGAGGCCCACACGATGTGGGTCACACAGACGTTGCCATAGGACGTGGCGCATTTAGTCTGTGTTCATTAAGCTTTTACTTGCAGTTAATCCCTCACTTATCCTTCTTTGTTTCCTCGAAGTCTTGAAGTGGGGGGATTACTGCCAGTTGTTGCGGGATAAAATTACAACCAAGGTCTTTCCGCCTAGTTCCTTCACGCTATAAAACTACTATGGTAAACTGTAAATAATTTCAGTTAATAGAGTTATTTCAATTGGAGGAAAATAAATGCAAAATATGATAAAAACGAGTACATTTCAATACCGTTTTATTGGAAAAGGGGCTACGGTAGAAGTAGAAGAGGACCAGTTTATTATTAGATATGGTCATAACGGTAAGGAACAACGTTTCTCGCTAGATTCAACTGTTATTTTAGATGTTGGTAATAAATTAACTTACGGTATTGTGGATCACCATCATTTGAAAAGCCCTATTAATGTGAATGGGAAAGAGGTTTGTAGTGCAACGGGTATTCTATCAGCTTATCCTTCCCTTTTAAGTAAAATTGACAGAAGTAAACCAATTACGATTTTTGTCCATGCGTTTCCAGACTTTGATTGTTATGCGAGTGTTTATTTAGCTTCGTTTTATATTCAACATGGTCATTTTCCACAAGATTATGAGTTATTAGTCGATTATGCAGAAAAAATAGATGCTGGGGAACAAGGGGTTGATTTTAATCAAATCTGTACCCCATATACGATCTCCCTCGTTATTGGAGATGTTATTGACAATCAATTCGATAATTCGATCTCATTTGCAAGAAAGAACGAACTCATGATGGAAAAAGGGCTATTACTTGTTGAATATATGATGAGCAAGTTAAATAGTTTTCAAGAAAGTGAAAAGTGTGTGGATCATCCGATTATTCTTGACGCTAACCATCCATTTCAAGATGAGCAAAACCTCCTAAACAAAGATTATGAAAAATATGAAGCAGACATTGAAGACGAAACCATCTGCGAAAAAAGATCGATGTACTTACTGAACGATAATAGAAGCCAAAAAGTGGTTGAAGTTGACGCGCTTTTTTGGAATCAAACTCCAAAATGTTCATTACATAAATTATGGGCTAGAGCAGATACTCGTTCTCCATCAAAGACTGGTTATGTTTTCACTTTTATCCCAGGTATAGTGGAAATGGATAACAATTTCAAATTGGAAACCAACAGAGTCACAATATCCGTTAACCCTCATTTTAATGTTACCCTCGGTGAATTAGGAAAAATATTAGAGTTTGCCGAACAAAAAAGAGAAAAAGAAGTATTTAAAAATGAAGATGATAGTCTAAAGCAATGGCGAGACCAAGGAAGGCAACGTTGGAAAGATGAGTGGTGTATCAATTATGACCCTTGGTATGATGGAAGAAGTCATGACTATACGATTATTGATTCGCCGAATATTGGTAGCTTACTTCAAATTGATGAAATTAAAGATATTACATTAAATTTCAGTAAGCCAAAAGTGAAAAATTATTACAATAAAGTTCTTTTCCCGATTACGTTTGAAGCCGATAAGTATAAAGAAATAGTAGCTAGTTTCGAAGACAATCATCATTTCTTAAGTGGTAAATTACTAGAAAATGAAACAGATATTAAATATTTTCGTCCGTACATTCAAGATTATTTATTTAATATTGATGGCGATACCGAAACGACAGAAAGCTATTGTAAAGTGTATACCATCAAATTAAAGATAAATGCGGGTATGAAAGATTCGACATTAGAAAACATCGTAAAAATAAATAAAGTCGACGTCATCTTATTTAAATACGGAATCGGATTTTTGGCTGTAGAAGTAGGTTTAAATCCATCATTTAGTCAAGTGAATACTTTATTATTTGAAGAAATATTAGACATTAATAAAAGGTTAAGCAGTGGAATAGAAAGAAAAGAGTTTCTTGCTTTTTTTAATGAACCGCTAAACAGTACGAAGTTGGACTTGAAAAACTGTGAAAAGGGTTTAATGTTTACACATCTAACATTAGATGGTCATACGGTTTTTGAAGGCCTGAAAAAAGAAATGGTCTACAAGTTTACGAATTTAATGGATTGGGGCCATCCAATTGAAATTGAAAAAGATTATATGCAAGAAAATATTAAAAAGATGTTTCTTGAAATCGATGATGATTATGTTTTTGGTTTTAGTAAAGAAGGAGCGGCTTTTCTAGAGTTTGACCAAGGAGTTTCGAATTTAATTGCTGAAAAACGTGACAAAAAAGTGGAGAAACGAGACTTAATTCAACACCAATTTTATAATACAGATTTTGTTATCTTTCTACTTGTCGTCCAGCAACGATATTCATTAATGGAATTTTCAAAGCAACTCTCTAGATATGGAACTCAAAAGCATAAAATAAGTCAATTAAGAGAAGTCATGTTGGAATTCATCACTCATGGATGGTTTAGCCAAATTACGAATGATGAAACAGGAATGCAAAAGTTTAAAAAGTGGAATCTCATTTTTGAAACAGAGCAGTTACATAATGAAGTAATCGACCAAGTTTCAACGATTGATGAGTTTCACCGAGGGAATAATTCGAAAAAAATTGAATTAATGTCTGCCGTGTTCTTTCCCGTTGTATTAGTTAATTTATTTGCAGGAATCGGCTATTTTGATTTTGTTGGGAGTTTACTTACCGTATCTGATGGAACTCGTATCGTTTTATGGATTATATTAACACTAATGATCGTTGGAGGCGGATTTTGGGTTAGCAAATTTATTAAATATGGAAAATCTTAACTAGCTTTGTAAAATGTCTTATATCAACTGGAATATTCAAAAAAATAGTATTCGAGAGAGCCAAACCTATAAAACTAGGTTTGGTTCTTTTCTACTAGTTTCTTCACCCTTTGACAACAATATGATAGACTGTAAATATCTACATAAAGTTCCAGTTTGTAATGGAGGAGACCAATGAATACGATCCAATCCGAAGATCTTATTGTACAAAAGCTTTTTAATGACTATTATACAGTTCCAAGTTATCAGCGTGAGTACGTGTGGCAACAAGATCAAGTAAATCGACTTTTAGAAGATATATTGGAAGCGAAAGGTGATTTTCCGAGAACAGATGAAGGAGATTATTTTATTGGTAGTATCGTTGTTTGTGAGTCTAAAATGCAAAATGAAGGCAGTGTCCTAGAGGTTATTGATGGACAACAACGATTAACAACGATGATCGTCATTTTATGTGCGATTCGCGATAGAATTACAGATATTAATCAACAAGCAGATATTTCAGCTATTAACAGCTTTATTTTAAACTCAAGCTTTGACTATATGGGAAATGCAGTTGAAAAGATGAAGCTGTCCCTACAGTATGAAGAAAGTGATGGTATCCTTGAAAAATTAGGTAAGAGAAAGGACGTTTCAAACGTCTCGACAAATTCAAAATCGGTTAACAACATTATTAATGCTTATCAATATACGAAAGAATTTTTAGCCCAAAATTATGGTGATGAGGAAAAGACAGTTAGAGAATTTTTTGGATATCTAATAAATAAAGTAAAAGTTATTCGTGTGCAAACGATTAGTGTTGCCCAAGCCCTGAAAATTTTCGAAACGATCAATGATCGAGGTGTCGGTTTAAACTCCATGGATTTGCTGAAGAACCTTATGTTCATGCATGTAAAACCACAAGAATTTGATAAGCTAAAGATGAAATGGAAAGAAATTGTTCAAGAACTTGAGAAACGAAAAGAAAAGCCATTACGGTTCCTGCGCTATTTTATTATGGGGAACTATGGTGTAGAAGAAATTACCGAAGAAAGGATATATGATTGGTTCCTCAATAATGAAGATAAGTGTGGTTATAAGTCTGATTCTTTCGGGTTTGTAGAATTGTTAACAAAAAATGTTAAAGCCTATGCTAATTATGTTTCGGGGAAAAATCCAGATGGAACGAACAACCGTTATTTAGATAATCTACGCTATTTTAGTGGATCTGCACGACAACATTTAATTTTACTATTAGCAGCCCGAAAGTTAGATAATCAATTGCTAGAAAAACTATCAAGACAAATTGAAAATCTATTTTTCTGTTATACGATCACCAGAGAACCAACAAAAACGTTTGAAAAGAAGTTTGCGAAGTGGTCATTAGATTTGATAAATGTTAAGGATGAAGAGGGATTAGATCAGTTCCTTCAAAAATATATTGAAGATGATAAAAGAAAGAAGAAAGAAAGTTTCGCCTATCATTTGTCAATATTAACGCAACAAAGTATACAACAATATCGAATTCGTTATATATTGGCCAAGCTATCCCAATCATTAGACGAGAAAGCATGGGGAAGTACACCCGTATACACTACTTTAAATACGTACATTAATAAAGATATTGAGCTTGAACACATCCTCCCGCGAAACCCAACAACTAGTGTGCGAGATGCGTTTGATAAACAAGATGAATACAAAGACTATGTTGTTAAATTAGGAAATCTAACGCTGTTAGAGAAGTCTATTAATTCATCAATCTCAAATGGTTCTTATGAAAATAAGCGTGTCGAATATGAGAAAAGTAACTTCGTTCTTACAAAAGCAATATCCAAAAAGCCACAAGTCGGTGTCAATACAAAAATCAATCGTGCCGTCAGTAAACTCCGAACCTATGATAAGTGGAATTCAGTGAGTATTGAAGATCGCCAACAACTATTAGTTGAACTTGCTTTTCATGCATGGGATATGGAAACTGCAGCGGTTACAACTTCATAGTGTAGGTTTCTTTTACATAACAAGGTGGAGGATGAATGGTGGAGACAAAGTTATCAACGAAACAAAGACTATTAAAAATTCAAGACCTACTAAAAAAATATACGGACGAACATCACCAGTTAACGATCAAGGAATTGGTAGATTTATTCTACACTAAAACTGAACAAACTGTAGGACATAAAGCGGTAAGAGATGATTTAAGAGAATTAGCAGAGTCGGGTCTTTTTGATGTAATTGAAAATCATGAAAAAAATGGGGTGGAGAAGTATTATAGTCATCAAACCCGTTTGTTTGAAATTCATGAATTACGTCTGTTAATCGATGCGGTTTCTTCTGCTAAATTTATAACAAAGGCGGAAACAGAAAACCTAGTCAAAAAATTGAAAAAGCTAACAAGTATTGAACTTGCGAAACAGCTAGAAAATCGTATTCTATTACCTGAAGGGACCAAATCGGGAAATAAAGAAGTTAGAAAAACGATTAATGTCTTACATGAAGCCATTTGGAAGAAGCAAGTTATTCAATTTCAATATGGTAAATATAATAATTCTAAAGATTTTCAATTAAGTAGAAACGGAGATGGTTATTCTGTAAAGCCGTATGCTCTCGTATGGAACAATGAATTTTACTATTTAATTGGTGAGTTTCAGCCTGAGGGGGATATCCGTCATTATCGTATTGATCGGATGAGAAACGTAGAAATTACGAATCGTACATTTCTAATTGACCCTCATTTTGATATTAGCCGTTATACACAAACGCTTTTTCATATGTATTCAGGGGAAGAGCGAAGTATTGAGATAGAATTTGTAAATCAATTACTTAATGTTGTTATCGATCGATTCGGATTAGACGTAAATATTCGTCCGCACACAGAGGAGACATTCAGAATAACGACCAATGCGGTCATTAGTGATGGTTTGGTGCGTTGGTTATTAACATGGGGAAGTGATGCAAAAGTTATTTCTCCACCTTCACTTGTAACTCGCATGAAAGCTGAGGCTGGAAAATTATTTAGACACTATGAGTAGTGATTGAAAAATGATATGATGAACAAAAAAATTCAAACGGAAAAACGGAGGGATTATGCCTTCGTTTTTTTTCATACGCAGGGGTGTTCTTCAAAGGTAGTGGGGTTTCGATTGAAAAAAATGAGAGGGTATTCGGTGTAGTCTAACTGTTATAAAATCTTTACATGGCTTTAAATATTAACGCTTATTTTATCCTCTTACTTACCTATCCCAAAAAAGGAAAAGGTAAGTTACGCTCATCGTGTAAACTAAGTTTAGTATTGAAAAAGTTTTAAGATTTAACCAAATAAATCAATTGATATTTTGTTTAACAAATTTAACCTTTAATAGAAAGGAAGACAGTACCATGAGATTACAAAGTACAAATAATGATTGTGAAAAACTTAGTATTACTCTTTATAACGGTGGTTTTGGATTAGTGAAAGAAGAGAGGAGTCTTCATAGTGAAGCACCTGTGGCAGAAATTCAATATATGGATGTAGCGGAAAAAATAGAGACGGATTCCATCATTGTGAGTGGAGTGAAAATTGAAGAATTTAATTTTGATTACGACCTCGTTAGTCAACAAAAACTGCTAGAAAAATATTTAGACCATGTTGTCACGATTTATGATAAAGAGCGTGGTGAAAAAACAGAATTGCGGTTGCTAAGTGTAGTAGATGGAATTATTGGTGAAAAAGTCGATACGAAAGAAATTGTCATGAACCCTGTTGGGGAATTAATATTACCGTCTTTACCTTCTGGGCTCATGGTAAAGCCAGCGTTAATTTGGAATATTAAACAGCAACTTCTAAACCAAAACATTAAAGTTTCATATTTAACTCAAGGGATAAAGTGGAATGGTAACTATGTTTTAGAGTTGCAACAAGATACGTTTCAACTCACAGGCTGGGTTCAAATCATGAACCAATCAGGAACAACCTATAATCAAGCCCAATTAAAGCTGATCGCAGGGGAAGTCAATCGTGTTGATGATATTCTTCAACCTGACTATGATGAACTTGTAGTTTATAGTCAAATAGATGTTAAGGAAGAGGAAGAGAGCTTTAGCGAAAAAAGTTTCGCAGACCAACATATGTATACGTTAAATCGCCCTGTACAATTAAAAAATCAACAAGAAAAGCAAATCAATTTTCTTAATATTGTAAACGGGAAGTATAAAAAATATTATCACGTTAATAGTTATTCAGAACAACCCACCATATTGATAGAAATAGAAAACTGCAAGGGTAACGGCATGGGGATCCCATTGCCGAAAGGGAAAATTAAAGTGTATCAAGAAGATGAAGTTGATCAAACATTAGAATTTACCGGTGAGGATGAGATTTCTCATATACCAAAAGATGAGTTGGTTAAGCTTACGATCGGGAAAGCTTTTGATATTGTAACGAAAAATCGAGAAAGACGAAGGTATAGGGCTTACGGAAAAGAATATGTTGATTATGTTTATGAAATCAAAAATAAAAAATCCGAAATGGCCATGATGAAAATTGATCATAGTATTTATGAAAAGAATTGGGAAATGAAAGAGAGTAGTCATACTTTTGAACAAGAAAGTTCACGGAATATCGTATTTTGGATTGACGTTCCAGCCAACGAAGAAACGGTTGTTTCATTTACGTATGAAATAAGCAACATTATTGAAATCGAAGTTCGTAAATAATATTCGGTGAATCTAGCAACTCCATTCACCAATGAACGAATAATGTCATCCCAACTATGACAACTTAGCTACAATGAAACTTGCATAAAATGGAAATATATGCTGGAATGAAATGGCTTTAAAAGTAGTACAAATGCTACGAGATGAAATCAAGCTGTATGAAAATCATTCAAATGATTATAGTTACGCATTTTATGGAATGAGAAAAAATAAACAAAGACATAGTCAAAAGAAGAGCTGGGGAATTTCCTAGTTCGGTTCAAAGGTAGAAAATCGAAAGTATCAAGTGATTAAAAAGGCGAATTCGTAAAGGAATTCGTCTGTTTAATTGGGCTGTTGTAGAAGAAATGAAACGATTGATATAAATATAAACGGTCCAAGATATTGATCCAGAATATAACGTAGAAGATTTATTATTGCTGACTTATATTGTTGTGACAGGTGATGTTCATTCTCGCAATATTTTTCGTTTATTAGATGTAGCATATGATTGGGAGAAATCAATTGTTGATGAAGTAAACATTAACACTAGACAATTCAAAGAGGACCCCCTTAATGATTTCTGAAAGAAAATGCTCGGTAAGATTTCCAACACTATCCCCAAGAACCATCGAAAACGATACGGAAACCAAATTTGAATAAAACAAAGAGATGTGTGAAATTAAGAAAAGACAACAATATGTAAGTGGATTGCAAGTTAATTGAACTTATACTACTTATAAATTTGTTAGGGAGTGAATACGGATGCGTATCAGTAATGAGGGAACATACCCTGATTGTCTAAATATTACTAGAACGGTAGAGCTTGGAGGACTTACGAAAGAGCAGCTTATCCAGAAATTGCAGGAATACTCTATCCTGATTAATGAGTATGGAAAGAGGCTATTAACTAATGAAAAATTTACTACTTCTGATATAAAGTACAGATTGCATACGGTTGAACTAACCGTTGGTAACCTTGGCTTTCTTGAAGGAGCTACAACTGCTCAGATCTTTAAAAAAGCGAGCGAACTTGGTTTGGAATTGTGTCCGCTTGAGTTGGGACCTTATCTAAGACTGAAGTATCTGGATCAGTCTGAAGGTGATTCGAGGACTTCTATACAGCAACATCAAGCTCCAACGGGATCTATCACAATAGCAACGGCGATACTAACTGAAGACGATGATTTTCCGAAAGGCTTTTATCTTAGACGAATTAACGGCGAGTTGTGGCTACGGGGCTACATTGCAGATGACTTGCACGTTTGGGATCCTTATGACCATTTTATCTTTTGTCTAAAAAAAGGCTTAAATAAGTGAGGATTTATCCGAGCATAAAAAACGTAGTTAACAGGAAAAACCATTATTGGTTCAGTTTATTGGTTGGTCAAATTTAGAGAAATCCCTGCTTAAAGATGCAAATAGTAAAAAAATTATTGTATTATATTAAGATGAAAATATAGTTTAATTTTGAGGGCCATATGAAAAAAATAATAAAAAGTATTAGTATTGCAATCGTATTATTGATTGCTGTAAGTTATTCATTAAATGAGTTATCTCAATCAAGAATGTTCCAATTTTTTGGTGGTTTAGTTAATAGTGTCGAAACAAACGAAAAAGTAGTAGCCTTAACATTTGATGATGGTCCTGGGGTAAATACACATGAAATATTAGATATTTTAAGAAAACATGATGTAAAAGGTACTTTCTACTTAACAGGATATGAAATCGAAAAATATTTTGAAGATGCGATTCAAATTGTGCAAGAAGGACACGAAATTGGAAATCACTCCTATTCACATCAAAGAATGGTTTTTAAATCTCCATCTTTTATTAAAGATGAAATAGATAAAACTGATGAGTTAATACGACAAATCGGTTATGAGGGAGAAATCACTTTCCGTCCACCTTACGGAAAAAGGTTAGTTTTGTTACCGTATTATCTATCTAAGGAAGATAGGAATACCATTTACATGAATATAGAACCTGATTCTTATCCAGAAATTGCTGCTGATGCAAATGAAATTGTAAATCATGTTGTAGAAAATATAAGACCGGGTTCAATAATTTTATTGCATGTCATGTATGAAAGTAGAAGAGAATCACTAAATTCAGTAGAAGGTATTATTACCTCATTAAAAGAACAAGGATTTACATTTGTAACAATTACGGAATTATTAGAATATGAAAATCAAGAATAATATTATTAAAAAGTTCTTCAACGGAGGGTATCTACAATAAATGGATACGCTTTTTCTTTTTCCTCTCCCAAATAAAAGGAAATCAATGTTAAGTTAAAAATGAAGTAAAAAGGGATATTTAACTGACTGAACCAACTCTATTTCATGCGATTTATTCTATCCTCTTTATCTATATAATGTTCTTTTGCAGTGCATTTGTGGGAAGGAAAATACAGTATTTTTTTATCGTTTATTACTAAATATTGGAGTATAGGATTATTTATATTAATACATAGGTATTTTTTTTCGGCACCAATTTTCTACCCAGCTAAATGTGAACTAGCACTAACAGATAAAGAGGAGATGATTGAAATGAAAGCGGTTGTATGCACAAAATATGGATCACCAGATGTTCTGGAACTAAAAGAGGTGAAAAAACCTACACCAAAGGAAGATGAAATATTGATAAGAATTTATGCCACACCTGTAAATTACGGGGACATTACAGCTCGGAATTTTAAAAACATCTCACCTCGAGAGTTCAACATGCCTTTTCTCTTCTGGCTCCTTGCTCGAATATCGTTTGGTATAAGAAAACCCAAAAAACAAATTCTAGGGTCTGAGTTTGCAGGGGAAATTGAATTAATAGGGAGAGATGTGACACGATTTAAAGTGGGTGACCAGGTATTCGGTTATCGTGGTCCTAGCTTTGGAGCTAATGCTGAGTATTTATGTATGCCTACAGATGGGTTAGTGGCAATAAAACCTGTCAATATGACCTATGAGGAAGCCGCAACCATTCCTTATGGGGCATTAACCGCGTTAAATATGTTTAGAAAAGTAGACATTCAGAGCGGACAAAAAGTCCTTATTAATGGCGCTTCTGGAGGGATAGGTTCAGCTGCGGTACAGCTAGCCAAGCATTTTGGAGCAGTGGTTACCGGGGTATGTAGTACTCAAAAATTAGAATTCGTGAAAGCTTTAGGAGCTGATAAGGTCATTGATTACACCAAAGAGGATTTTACCAAAAACGGTGAAAGCTATGATCTCATTTTTGACATATTAGGGAAGAGTTCATTTTCACGTTGTAAAAACTCGCTAAAACAAAACGGACGCTATCTTTTAGCCAGCTTTAAGATGAACCAGGTTATTCAAATGCTATGGACCTCAAAGATCGGCGGCAAAAAAGTAATCTGTGCGTTGTCACTCGAAAAGATTGATGATCTAATTTTAATTAAGGAGCTAATTGAGGCGGAGAAGATAAAATCTTTCATAGATAGTCGCTATCCCTTGGTGCAGACTTCCGAAGCGCATAGATATGTCGAAACAGGACATAAAAAGGGAA
This sequence comes from Alkalihalobacterium alkalinitrilicum, assembly GCF_002019605.1. Taxonomy (NCBI): domain Bacteria; kingdom Bacillati; phylum Bacillota; class Bacilli; order Caryophanales; family Bacillaceae; genus Alkalihalobacterium; species Alkalihalobacterium alkalinitrilicum. Next base: position 512,718 of record NZ_KV917368.1, read on the forward strand.
GTGTTGTCATAACGTTCTAATGGTTGGCGATACGTTCTTGATGGATGTCAAAAAGATAAAGTCTATCAACCAATATTTCAACAAAACGAAACGATAAGTGAGCTGAAAGAAAAAAATATCGAAAACGGAATATTAAAGCATGTTGTAACGAACCGTATGGCCACACTTTGGAACAAAAGAAGTAGTCAAATCAAAGGGTATATCTCACAAGTAAAAAACGTAAAACTAGTGCCTAACGCATAGTTTATTGGGTCCGTCAACCATCCATGTGAACTCGACTTGTCGGGGCTTGTAACGCACGCCAGGTTCTCAGTGGGGGTACGTTGACATTTCTGTTTTTAATGAAAGAACCACTATTTCGGGACGATTAAGTAGTCTTAAAGGAATGATACTATTTCCAAGGCCTCTGTTCACAATCATCGTCGTTTTATCTAACTCATGTTTACCAGAAGTATACTTTGGAAATAAACCTTGATTTGGAGCAACTACCCCCCCGATAAAAGGAATTCTAAATTGGCCACCGTGAGCGTGTCCTGTGAAAACAAGATCAAATTCATAATCAGCATAAAGAGAAAGCATTTCAGGTCGATGTGATAAGAGAATTTTAAAATTCACATCTTCTTCGAGTCCTTCTAGGGAATCTAGGATTGCTTTCTCTGAAATATGGCGTTCCTCATAATTCGCATTTCCTTTTGCTGGGTCGTCAATTCCTATGATATGAACTATATCGTTTCCACGAGTTAATACCCCTGCTGAATTTCTCAAGACTTGGACACCTATATCTATTAACTTTTCTTCTAACGAATCGAATTTTCCAGACCACCATTCGTGATTTCCAGTTACAAAATATACAGGAGCAATTTGAACCAACTCCGCCATCAATGTCAAACTAGCTTCTTCGTTATATTTTTCTGAATCTACTAAATCACCCGTAAAAACAATTAAATCTGGATTTACTTTGTTAACTTTTTGAACCAGGGTTCTTTGATGTTTTCCAAAAGTTTTGCTATGTAGGTCAGACAGTTGAACGATTTTATAATCTTCAAAACTTGGGGGTATATTTCTTGAAAAAAACGTCGTTTCAGTTGTTACAATGGTGTTATTTTGAAAATAAAAGAAGACGATTGATGAGAACAACAAAAACATGGCAATAAATAAAGATATTTTTGTTCTTTTTTTCAAAGTTTCACCTCATATTCGTTCTACCAAAACATTCTTATTGATTAAGATTAACATAATACATTACATAATCTTCAAGAATTAGTGTGATTTTGTTATCTTTTATTTTTCAAAATAAATGTGGGACGAGATAACCACTCCTAAAAAAGGAAAAGGTTTTGATATGCTATCGGGTAAAATAAGGAAGATGATGTGAGTAGATTTCATGTTCCGTTAAAGAACGTAGGAAAACGTATTGTTCTGGGAAAGAGGGTGTAGCGAATGATGAAAGAATTTCAGTGGAAAACCATTCTTAAGCTTAGTGGTGAAGGTGGGAGTATTACATTTTTAGGAAAGAAAAATGAAAGGGAACATTGGATATATAAGCGCAACATCAATGAAATCTTTTCACTTGAGGAAATGGATGATCATCCACCTAATGTTGAATACCAACCTTCCAAAACGATAAAAAAGCTTAAACCGACAGTTAGAAAATCAAATGAAGCTACTCATTGGGATTCTGCTCGAAAAATGATAGAAGAATATCCGTTAGAATATTTGAAGCCTGTTCATGTCCACCCTGAATTTGCTGAAAAAGTATGGGATATTATCTCAACTAAAAAGCTACCGAAACATCGATTAAAACTATGGGTGAAAGCATGCTTTCCAACGACTACGAACGAGATATTTGAACTTTTTTATGCATTAACAAAATCCAAACATACTGTCGTGTTAACGGGGGCAGGTATGAGCGTTGAAAGTGGCATCCCTGATTTTCGCTCACCGTCAGGGTGGTGGAAAAATATTGATCCACTAACAGTAGCAACAGTAGAAGCGTTAGAGGAGAATTATGATTTATTTTATGAGTTTTATTCTGTGAGGATAAATACGTTAAAAGGGTGTGAACCACATGAAGGATATCGTATTCTTGCTAAATGGGAACGAAGCGATCTCATTCATGAGGTGGCGACTCAAAATGTTGACGGTTTCCACTTTAAGGCTTTAAGCAATCATGTCGATGAACTGCATGGATCGATTTTGACGTACCGCTGCCATCAATGTGAAAACGAAGCGAGTAGGGACCAGTTTTTAAATAAAGAAAGTTGTAATTTTTGCAACGGCAAGCTTCGCCCGAATGTTGTTCTTTTTGGAGAGGCGCTGCTAGAAAAAGCTTGGAACAATGCCCTTAATCATATTCAACAAGCAGATCTAGTAATTGTGATCGGAACGAGCCTTCAAGTGTATCCTGTTAGTCAACTGCCAAAAATGACAAACGGTAAAACCGTGTATATAAATAAAGAGGTCAGTGAGTTTCAGTCGTTATTTGATGTAAAGATCGAAGGAAGCGCGAGGGATACTTTAATCGCAGTGGATCAACTCATTCGATCATAGGCTGGGGGGAACAGTGGCTGCGATTTATCCCGCATCAACTGGCAGTAATACCCCCACTTCAAGACTTAGAGGAAACAAAGAAGGATAAATCGGGATCAACTGCCCATAACAGCTAAATGAACACAGACGTTGCCACGTCTATGGCAACGTCTGTGTTCCTCACATCGTGTGGGCTCAACTAAACATCAGTGGGGAAGAGGAAAACCCTCACGGATGGAAGTTTCACTTTAAACTATAAAAAGGTAAGACCAAGGGAGGGAGTCAATTGGATATGATCGATATAGTTCATCTGCGAATGAAGAAAGCCACTCATAAGGTTGAACATTATATAAGAGAGTTCGAGGATGAGTATGAATATTGTTTGATTAAAGATTATGAAATGCTATTTAATGATTTTAAGAGTCAATCCATTCAAGTCTCAGATTGTTTTGTCACATTACTTGAATTAAGAAACAAAACAATACTAGTTTCAGTGCTTTTTCCAAAAGCCTTTGATGTAGATGAAATTGTTGAATGGATCGATACTCACACGATTTCATATAATGACCAAGATAACAGAGGCTACTTTGTTAAAAAAGCGGGATCTATAGTAGAAGCGGTAAAATTCAAAGGGCGACCCATTGTACTTGCAACACGAGGAAGTAAGAAAATTTACTATGATATACATCCACTAATAGAAATTACTAATTGTTATGTTCAGTATTCGCAAATTGTAAATACAGTTAATGCAAAATCGATAGAAATAGAATAAGATTAGGATTGTTTTCACGGATAAGCACTTCAGTATCAATAAGAAGAGGCAGGAACGAACAACTATATGGTATTAGTTGTTCGTCAAAGGCTAAACCAAGTCCTAGTTAACTTGATTGGAAATGCGATCAAGTTTACTGAAGAAGGGCATATTAGTTTTAAATATGTAATAATCAAAAAAAAGACATAAAATAGGTTAAAACTAAAACTCAAAAAAACTGTAATTAAACGAGAGACACGTATCAACAGGTATTGACATATGTCTCTCGTTTGCTGTTGTGTATTGTCATTTCCTGCGCTTCCCTGGGAAATTCGAAATATTCCCACAATTAATTCCTTTAGTCGAAGATTACTTGAACTCAATGGGAAGCCAGGTCTATAGCTATTTAAGCTAGTATGATTTCCATTATTTTTTTCATAAGTAATAAGACATCTTCAAATTGCATAAGGGTTAGTGATTCATAGAAAACGATAATGACAGTAATATTTTTAGCAAAACTTAATAATTGACGCGGCACCAGGCATGGCAACGTATAGTTTGTACAATCACTTTTTCTTTTCAGAATTCGGCCATTCTAATTAATACAAGGAACGATCTCCTACTTAAAGAAGGGTGGGGAATATACAGTGGAAAAGTTTATGAACGACAAATTCAACGAAAGGCACTATGAAGAAACAAGTATTCTATCGAGAGCGAAGAAAGAGTTAAAAGAAAAATTTGTTACTATTCAGTTAACGGAAGACATGCTGGGGTGGGTAGTGAACAAGAAAAAGATAAAAGGGATTACAAGTATTGCAGTACGTTTAATAGAAGATAAAATCGTAATAAGTGGAGCAATGAAAAAACTCCGATTAACCATTCCCTTTCGTATCGATTTGAAACCATTAGTAGCTAGAGATCGTGAGCTGTCATTTAAGGTAGTCAGTTTGAAGCCACTCAATCACCATTGGATCACAACTAAACTCCTCAATAAGTCACCTTTTTTACACTATCATAAAGGAATTATTCATATTGACTTAAATCAAATTGAAAAGGCGAAAGCGATACGAGTTGGCAATGTTAAACGTTTTGAGGTGAAAGACGAAAGACTATGGATTGGTATTGGATTATAAATTTCAAACTTAATCAAATTTTAGTGAGCGGAAAAGATCAGATCCGCTCTTTTTCTATTTTTATAAATTGAAACGTTAGCTAAAGATTAAAATGAAACTCTTAGAGGCAAGAATACTCCGTATTCCCCAAAATTAAGATTTGGAGAATAAAGTCTGACTTGATCCTCCGTCTTAAGACTTACTCGATCTCCAACTGGTTGTGTAAATTTTCCATAAAATCTATTTATTTTCAGTAAATTTATTCTAATTTCCAGAAAAATCATTATAATAAAAACGGTATTTAAAAAGCGAGGAGTTGAAGTAGATGTCTTTTTTACAGTTTTTATTAAAAAGGAAAATTGTCGTAGGACTGATGGTTGTATTAATCTTTTTTATGGGAATTTATTCAGTAACTAAGTTAAACAAGGAGTTATTTCCGCCAGTTTCCTTTGATATGGCTCTCGTACAAGTACAAGCAGGAGAGCTATCTGTACTCGATGTTGAACAACAAGTAACCAATCCAATCGAACAAGTGTTAAGTGGAATTGATGGAGTAGAGTCCTATGAGTCCTCTTCCTACATAGGTCAAAGTTCTATAACCATCTTTATAGAAGAAGGTAGAGGCGATGAAGTCTTTAAGGATGTAGAAGCTGCAGTGTTACCACTTCAGTCACAGTTATCAGCTGTTCATCAAATCAATGCTTTTCAGCTTTCAACAAACCAGCCTTTTGATTTTTTTATGGCTATTTCTAACGGCAACATGGATGATATGACTCAATTCGCCAACCATGTTGTGAAGCCGAGATTAGAAGCTTTACCCGCGGTTCGTGAGGTAAAGTTTGAAGGATTAGAAGAAAACGAAATTATTGTCCAATTTGAAAATGACAAAATAGAAGAATATAGTTTAGTAGTAAATGAAATTATTCCGTACATTCAACAATCGAACCTGATTACATCCTTAGGTGAATTTCAAGATGAAGTAAACGAACCAACGATTCGCTGGAATACTTCATTAGAGGAGATTGAACAAGTAAAAAGTTTGTTAATTCCGACAAACGATGGAGTGAAAAGATTAGATGATATAGCAAATGTCTTTTTAGAAAAAAGTGAGCTGAGTTCAGGGGTTTGGAAGGATGGCAATCAAGACATCATTTTTACCCAAATTGGTCGAGTCTCGAATGTAACCCAAATTGAAATGGCAGAAGCCGTTCGAAGTGAAGTGGCAAAAATAAGAGAAGAAGGTCTAGTCAATGGTTTTACCTTTGAAGACATTGTTTCGCAAGCGGATTATATCAGTGATTCGATTGAAGGTTTATCCAACAATATTTTAATCGGTGGAATACTTGCATTAGTTGTACTTATTCTTTTTCTTAGAAATATGAGAGCGACGATTATTATCGGAATTTCCATCCCTGCATCGATTTTACTTACTTTTTCAAGCATGTGGATATTTGGATTTAGCTTTAACGTTCTTAGCTTAACGGCATTAGGACTAGGAGTAGGGATGATGGTCGATGCGTCTATCGTTATTTTAGAATCAATTTATCGAAAGAAAGAACTTGGTTATCAGAAAACAGAGGCTGTTCTCTTAGGGACAAAAGAAGTAGCAAGTGCGGTCTTGGCGTCGATGCTAACAACGATTGTCGTGTTCTTACCGATTGGCTTACTTGGTGGCGAAACGGGCAAGTTCATGATTATCTTATCTGTTGTTGTTATTGTTACATTGGTGAGTTCGGTCGTTGTTTCTTTTACACTCATCCCTTCCTTAGCAGAAAACTTTTTGAAAATACGAGCCAAGCAAAAAGGGGAGCGCGAAGGTCGTTTGCTTCGTTCTTATGGAAACCTGCTTTTGTGGATGACCAAAAAGAAACGAAGACGCTATGGGATTATTAGCTTGTTTATCATCTGTTTTGTAGGTTCCCTTTTTTTAACAACAAAAGTCCCCATGACGGTCATGCCTGATGTGTTTAACCGATACGCTGAAATAATGGTGACGCTTGAAAATGGAGTTACACCTGAAGAAAAAGCGGATATTGTTCAAGAAATTGATAACAAATTACGGCAGATTCCTGATATTAAAGAAAATTTTGTTCTGGATAATATTGAAGCTTTGTTTATTTTAATCAATATGACAACTGGAGAAAACATCACTGTTGAACAAAAAGAAGTCAATGAGCAAATTTTTAGCTCTTTACGTGAATTAGAAGATTCATATCCAGTAACAGGTGTGTTTTCTTCGTTAGAAGGTGTGGGTGGCGGATATCCAATTCAGCTTGAGGTAACAGGAGATCATATAGAAGAACTAACAACTATCTCTAAAGGATTAATCGATGAATTAGGAGCAGTTGAAGGTATAGTTGGAGCAACAGTCACTTCGAATAAGCAGCAAGAAGAACAACTGATTGTATTAAAAGATGCTAGAATGAAAGAAGATGGCTTAACGCCTATGTATATTTTTAGTCGTATTCACGCTCAAGCAGCTTCAAAGCAACCCATTGGTGAACTACTGAATTCCGAAGCAACAGCGATTTATGTGAAAACCGATAATACAATCACTAGAAAGGACGACTTACTCAAACTTGAAATCAATACTCCACAGGGGGAGAAGGAATTATCGAACTATATTGAATTAAAATCCGTGATGGCCCCGACACAAATCGATCGAAAAGATGGTCAAAGAGTAGTAAAGGTGTTGGCTGACATTGCAGAGCGCGACTTAGGGTCAGTAAATCGTGATGTGCAAAATGTCGTGCAACAATTCAAGACACCAGACGGTTATATGGTTTCTGTTAGTGGTGATTTAGAGGCACAACAGGAAGCTATTCAAGATATGCTTATGATTTTAGCGATTGCGATTTTCTTAGTGTATGTTGTAATGGCGGTTCAATTTAATCATCTCATTCATCCAGTTATTGTTATGACGATTATCCCCATGACGATAACAGGGGTCATATTAGGTTTATTCATCACTCAAAAAGAGTTAAGCATTATGTCTGGAATGGGCGTGATTATGCTGATCGGTATTGTACTCAATAATGCTATTCTCCTAATTGATCGAACAAAGCAGTTACGACTTGAAGAAAAGACCGTTCATGAAGCGCTTGTAGAAGCAGGGATGAATCGAATGCGTCCGATCTTCTTAACAACATTTACGACAATTGCCGGAATGCTCCCGCTCGCAATATCAACAGGGGTTGCAAGCAACTATCAGTCCCCATTAGCAACTGTCGTTATTGCTGGGCTCTTGTTTTCAACCTTTATAACACTTTTAATGATCCCAGCGGTTTACATGTTATTTGATGATATTGGAACTGGGATCAAGCGATTATTTTATAAAAAATCAAAGCAGGCTAAAATAGAAACACCCTATAATTAAGAACCGATTAATTCAAGATGATAATTTTGAAAGGGGAGATCCCAATGAACATTGAACAATTCCCGCGCAACCGCTATACACCATTCTACACACCAATCGAGAAAGCGAGTCGTCTTTCTGAAGCGATAAAAGGACCTAATATCTACATTAAAAGAGATGATTTACTGGGGTTGACTGAAGGTGGAAATAAGACGAGAAAATTAGAGTTCCTCATCGCTGATGCTCAAGCAAAAGGAGCGGATACGATTATTACAGCTGGAGGAATTCAATCAAACCACTGTCGCTTAACATTAGCTGCCTGTGTAAAAGAAAATTTAAAATGTATTTTAGTTTTAGAAGAAAACAAAGAAGATGCATTTGATTTAAAGACCAATGGCAACTATCTACTATACCAACTGTTAGGGACGGAATCGATAAAAATTGTCCCAAACGGCACAGATGTCTATCTAGAGATGGAACAGCTAGCTGAAGAAGTAATGGAAAAAGGGGGGGCACCTTATGTAATTCCAGTAGGGGGTTCGAATGTAACTGGGATAACAGGCTATGTAGCTTGTGCAGAAGAAATCTACCAACAATCTACTGAACTTGGTATACAGTTTGATTATGTTATTTGTGTAAGTGGCAGTGGAGGTATGCATTCGGGGTTAGTCACAGGATTTTTCGGTTTGAAAAGCAAGACTGAAGTGATCGGAATTAATGTAAGCCGCGGAAAAATGGAACAAGAAAAGAAAGTTCACATACTTACAAATGAAACGGCTGCTTATATTGGCTTAGAAGGTAAAATCCCAAGTGAGAGGGTTACTTGTTTTGACGAATACGTTGGCCCAGCTTATGCGGTACCAACCGATGGAATGATCGATGCTGTAAAACTTATAGCGAGAACAGAAGCGCTTTTACTTGATCCAGTTTATACTGGTAAGGCAATGGATGGTTTAATAGATCTCGTTCATAAAGGGTATTTTAAGTCGAGCGATAATGTTTTATTTGTACATTCAGGTGGGACACCTGCTGTTTATGCGTATTCACCGATATTCCATGAAAAATAGCAAATATTTTTCGCATTGTACCGCTTATATATTCGTTTAACAAAAAAAAGGACTTCAACCTGGCAGAAATATGTCAACGTTGTTGTCCTTTTATGTGTATTTTTAAATGTTAGTAGATGTTATAAAAACACATAGAGTCTTAGATATCGAAGCTACATTAAGCCTTTAATTTAAGTGTGTAACCATTGTTAGAGTAGGGAAATATCAAATTGATAGCATATTGATATCGTACTGATATCATATAGATATAAAACAAATAAACGTCGCTTTGTTATGGATTTCAAGTATAATGAACGATAGTCAGATTTTGCATAGTGATATTTCTTTTTGAGAAATCTATAGATAAGTCGGATAATACAAATGAATGAGGTTAGTACATGAGCGAAAAAACGTTTGAAGGTTTTCAATTAAGCACTGAAATAAAAAGAGCAATTTCTGTTTTGAAATATGAAACTCCCACAGAGGTTCAACGTGAAGTTATCCCAGTCGCTATGGAAAACAAGGACCTAGTCGTAAAATCTCAAACTGGTAGCGGAAAGACAGCTGCGTTTGGTATACCTGTTTGCGAAATGGTGGAATGGGAGGGAAGAAAGCCCCAGGCATTAATTCTCACACCTACTCGTGAGCTTGCTGTCCAAGTTAGAGAAGACATTACTAATATTGGAAGGTTCAAGCGAATAAAAGCGATGGCGGTTTATGGAAAAGAACCTTTTGCGAAACAAAAAGAAGAATTAAGACAAAAAACTCATGTTGTCGTTGGGACACCAGGGCGTGTAATGGATCATATTGAAAGAGAAACTCTCAGTTTAGACGAAATAAAATATCTTATTATAGATGAAGCGGATGAAATGTTGAATATGGGCTTTATTGACGATGTGGAAGCGATCTTAAATGAACTTCCTGAACAAAGGGTAACGATGGTTTTTTCTGCGACGATGCCAAAAGATGTTGAAAACCTTTGTCACCAATATATGAAAGAGCCAATAAATATTGAGATTGCCGCTAAAGGGATCACGGCGAGTATGATTGAGCATCGTTTACTTCATGTAGAAGAAGATGAAAAAATTGCACAACTCAAGGATGTAACCGTCGTCGAGAATCCAGACAGTTGTATCATCTTTTGTAATACAAAGGAACATGTCGAAACGGTATTTGCACAATTGGAAGAAGCCGATTATTCTTGTGAAAAACTCCATGGAGGGTTAGAGCAAGAAGACCGGTTTGCGGTGATGGATGGTTTTAAGATGGGGAATTTCCGTTATCTGGTTGCAACTGATGTTGCCGCAAGAGGAATTGACGTAGACAATGTAACACTTATCATCAACTATGATGTACCAATGGAAAAAGAGGGCTATGTTCACCGAACAGGAAGAACAGGCCGTGCAGGTCAAAAAGGGAAAGCGATTACGTTAGCAACTTCGTATGAAGAAAAGTTCCTGAGAGCCATTCAGAGGTACATTGGCTTTGAGATTGAGACGATGGAAGCTCCAACAGCACAACAAGTGTATCAAGGAAAAGTCGCTTTTTTAGAAAAAATCAGTGGTCGCCGTGTTGTTAGAAATAACAAAACCGCACGAATAAACAAGGATATCATGAAACTTCATTTCACTGGTGGAAAAAAGAAGAAGCTACGGGCTGTAGATTTCGTAGGAACGATCGCCAATATACCTGGCGTTACTGCGGATGATATTGGCATTATAACGATCCAGGATAACTTAACCTATGTTGATATCCTTAATGGAAAAGGCTCGATTGTCTTACAAGCGATGGAAGAAACAAAGGTTAAAGGAAAGAAGCTAAAAGTGAGCAAGGCGATTAAGTAATGAATTCGTTTTTAGTTCGTATACTAAAAGCAAATATTTTAAAGGCTTGGACGACAAAATTATAGAAATTCTTAGCAAAGTTCAATGGGAAATGTTCAATTAGATACTTGAAATATCGATAAACATTTCCCTTTTAAATTGTTAAAATATAAAATGATTTGCTTTTTCGAATCATTTTTGTTATGATGAATAAGAATTATTTTTGTTCGGTCGATAAGAAAAGATAAGTTTTAAACTTTTCGCCTTTGATATCTAACTTGAGCAATAATAGTAATAAAAAGTGGAATAATAATATCCACACAGGAGGAAACAAACATGCAACAAGGTACAGTAAAATGGTTTAACGCAGAAAAAGGATTTGGATTTATTGAAATCGAAGGTGGAGAAGATGTATTCGTACATTTCTCAGCTATCCAAGGCGAAGGATTTAAATCACTAGACGAAGGCCAAAAAGTATCATTTGACACAGAGCAAGGTCAACGTGGACTTCAAGCTACTAACGTTAAAAAATCATACTAATCAAACATTAGTATATTGAGGAAAAAGGACTCTTTTTTAGAGTCCTTTTTTTGATGGTCATTTTCTCTATTAGCACAATAAATTCAACAAATTTGACGATGCACCGTTTTGATCTAATCTTATAGCGACACTTTTCTCCCTTCTTTTGCTGATGATCGAATAGCATCGAGAATAATTTGGACGTCATGTCCGCTTTTAAACGTCGGAACGTGTGGATGAAGGGTGTTTTCATGGATTGTTTGCGACACCGCATCTAACATCGGGTAAAAAGCTTGGTAATATGCTAACGCTCTATTGGAAAGATTCGTTGGTTCTTCTATTTTAGCAGCTAGTTCAACGGCCTTCAGTTCGTCGTCCCCAATTCCAACTTCAACACGCTGGTCATCTGTCATGACGAGTGTTCCGTTTGAACCGACTACTTCTAAACGCCATTGATTTGTCTTATGACGATTAGCGGACGTTAACTCAACAGAAAATGTTGTACCCGTTTCGAATGTACCGATCGCTTGAAATGAGTCTTCTGCGGTGCGCACTTCTAATTCGCAATCTTTGGTGACTGAAGGAATATGAATAGGAAGTTGACCATAAACGTCTTTTACTTGCTCTCCCGTCCACCATAACAGCGAGTCAAACATATGAGAACCGATTGCACCAAGCATCCCACCTCCAAAATGTTGTTGACCGAGCCAGCCGCGTTTATTATTGGTTAAAGACTGATAACTATTGAAACTCGCTTTATAATGAATGTGCATGATTTCACCGAGTTTTCCACTTGCTAAAATTTCTTTTACCTTTTGTCTCGCAGGTAAAAAGCGAAACTCAAAATTGATGAAGCCATATACTCCTGCATTATTTTGGGCATCCAGCATGGCCTTCGTTTCCTCGGCATCAAAAGCCATTGGTTTTTCACAGTAAATATGTAAGTTGCGTTTCAAGCCTGCCATAACCATATCGTAATGAAGGTATGGAGCAGAAGCGATAGAAAGAAGATCTAGAGATTCGTTATCGAGCATCTTCTTCCAATCATCATACACCGCAGCTACACCGGTTGCTTGTTTTACTTCAGCAAGGCTTCCACGATGAACACTCGAAATGGCAACCACTTCAAAATCGGGATGGTTTTGCATGATGGGAGCATGGACCTTTGCTCCAAAACCTGTTCCAATAATTCCAACTCTAATCTTAGGATGTTTCATATTAAATCCACCTCTTATTTTCTATAAGTCTTACCTTTAATATATTACTCCTTCTCCCTTAGTTATAAAAGGCAAACGATGATTGGAATTTGAGCATTGCGATTTAAAAACAATAAAAACTAACTTGACGTAACTCCATTGTAATAATATAATTACTTACATAAAGTAACTAACTTACAAAAGTTATCAGAATGTTATTTAAAATAAAGAATGAAGAGGTACACCCTTTTGCACTGAAATGATTGATATTGCCTTAAAAATTAGCTCAAAAGGAAATCTTAATATAGAGGTCCAATAGAAACAAACATAATGGCTACAATTAGGAGGAAACGAATATGAATTTTCATCGCGAACCAAATACATTTGTAGGACAAGTAATTTTAAAGGTACAAGATCTAGATCGTTCGTTAATGTTTTATCAAGAGGTCATCGGCTTTAAAATTTTAGACAGAACTAACAGAAAAGCGAATCTGACTGCGGATGGAAAAACGACTTTATTATCCATTGAACAACCTGACAATGTTATACCAAAGCAGGGACGGACAACGGGGCTATATCACTTTGCGCTTCTTTTGCCAGAACGGCAAGATTTAGCTAATATTGTAAACCATTTTATTGAAAAAAGAGTCCCAATTGGTTCATCAGACCATCTTGTAAGTGAAGCTCTTTATTTATCTGATCCTGATGGGAATGGAATTGAAATCTATATAGACCGCGATCCGTCCGAATGGAATTGGAATAACGGTGAAGTGGCAATGGCAGTTGACCCTTTGGATTTTGAAAATTTGCTTACGAGTATGGAAAAGAAAGCATGGAAAGGGTTACCAGCTGGAACAGTCATGGGTCATATCCATTTGCATGTATCCGAATTAACAAAGACAGAAGAATTTTATAATAAAGGACTTGGCTTCGAAGTCGTTAACCGATTTGGGACTCAAGCACTTTTCATTTCTACTGGGAAATACCATCATCATATTGGATTAAATACTTGGAATGGGGTAGGTGCACCGCCACCACCTGTTAATAGCGTAGGACTTGAATCCTATACTTTAATCTTGCCAAATGAAGAGACGAGAGAGGAAATTATTGAACAGTTGAAAAGGATCGGATCATCTGTTGCTGAAGAACAAGATTACTTTGTTACTACGGACCCTTCTGGAAATCGTATTCACTTACGAGTGTAATTCAATGGTACGGTAGAAGAGGAGGCATGAGTTTCATCTTCATAATCAGTAAAAAAGAGCTGTCTCATGTCGGTAATTAAATAACCGTTATGAGACAGCTCTTCGAGTTTTAGGGGGAGTGTTCATCTATAGTTTTAAGCTGTTTTTAACTTATCATCAGAAACGTAATTATTTTCTTGTTTATTAAAGATCAATTGTTTTACATACGGTAGTACGAAGCGATCTCCACCAAATCGACCTGCATTCGCTCCAGCTGCTAAAATAAACATGGAAATTAAGATCATCCAAGGATTTGTAGATACAGTCCCAGCAAACATAAACGAGAAGTTCATCATTACACCGAAGAATGCTGCTGCACTAGTAAAAACGCCAAGAATTAAACCTAAACCAACGAGTACTTCACCCCATGCAACCATAATGCTAAACATCTCAGCATTTGGAAGAGCGAACCTCTCTAAAAACGCGACATAAGTCTCCTTGTAGTACAGGATTTGCAATCGATCCATTTAAATAACCGCCTGCATTAAAGTCACCTGTCACTTTACCCCAACCCGCTGAAAGCCACATCCAGCCTAAATATACTCTTAAAAATGTTAATACACCTGCTACTATTTTATTATTGCGTAAAAATTCTCCGAACATTTGAAGTCCTCCTTGTATAATTATTGTTAGTATTTGTAGATGTTCATTAGTCGCGACAAGTAAGGAATTATTTTGTGAACTGTTTCACAAACTTATTATAAAACGTATTTTTATTTCTGTCTATATACTTCACAAACTAGTCACAGATAAAAGAAAAGCAACAGAAATCACAAAATTTTTAAAAAGAAGTTGAAGGTTGCTTAAGAGTTTGATAGAATAAGAATAAATCTAATGGCTATGTGTAACTGGCGAAACACGGAGAACCGTGAGGGAGCACATAGTGTCGTAGCCGTTCGCCTGGGCAGAGGTAAGGGGAATTCTTCTCTTGCCTCTTTCTGTTTTCTAGGAGGGGATATATTCAAGGAGAGAAATCACTTTATATTTGGTCAGTTTTTTTGAAATTGCATTCATTAGTGAAAAGAACCTTGAGTTTAGTGTCCTACCGAAAGAAAATTGTAAACTATCATATGTAAAAGAGGAGAAATGAAAATGAACACAATTGTAGCAGACAAACTAAAGACAATCAAAACGTTAAATAATATTGCGGAAAGCGGATTGAATGTTTTCAATAAAGAAAACTTTACAATCGATAACGAAAGTGAAAATCCAGATGCTATTGTGGCACGTAGCTATAATATGCATGCAATGGAATTCGGTGCCAAATTAAAGGCAATCGCTCGTGCTGGAGCAGGTGTAAATAATATCCCTGTCGACAAATGTACAGAGCAAGGGATCGTTGTATTCAATACTCCAGGTGCGAATGCGAACGCGGTAAAAGAGATGGTTCTCACATCTTTAATGGCTTCATCTCGTAACCTTTTTGCGGGTATAGCTTGGACTAAGTCTTTAGAAAATGAAGGCGATCAAATTCCCAAACTTGTAGAAGCAGGTAAAAAGCAATTTGTCGGAAAAGAAATCAAAGGAAAAACTCTTGGTGTTATTGGATTAGGTGCAATCGGTGCGCTTGTAGCAAACGATGCCCTTGATTTAGATATGGATGTTATCGGATTTGACCCGTTCATCTCTGTTGACACAGCTTGGAACTTATCTCGTAACGTTCAGCGTGCAATGAGCATTGAACAGTTGTTCGCAAACTCAGATTATATTACAGTACATGTTCCGTTAACGGATGATACAAGAGGAATGTTTAACGAAAAAACATTTGGTATTATGAAGCCTGGCGTGCATATTTTAAACTTCTCACGCGGTGAGCTTGTAAATGAAACAGAAATGGCAGCTGCTCTTGAGAGCGGAGTCGTTGGTAAGTATATTACAGATTTCCCGAATGAAAATGTTTTGAAAATGAAAAATACAGTTCCTATTCCTCACCTTGGTGCTTCTACGAAAGAGTCAGAAGAAAATTGTGCAATTATGGCATCTCGTCAAGTGAAGGAATTCTTAGAAACAGGAAACATTAAGCATTCTGTGAACTTTCCAAACGCTTCACTTCCTTATACAGGAAAGAAACGTCTAGCAGCTTTCCACCAAAATGTTCCGAATATGGTGGGACAATTGACAATGGCTGTTTCAAGCTATAACTTAAATATCGCTGACATGGTGAACCGTAGCCGAGGGGATTACGCGTATACAATGATTGATATTGATACTGAAGTAAACGGCGATGTTATTCCTGGTCTAGAAGCAAAAATTAAAGGGATCGAAGGAATCGTTACAGCACGTATTATTTAATAAGGACAAAATTGTTCAGATATAAGTTATGTAAAAAGGTTGCTGTTTTCAAACAGCAGCCTTTTCGTATAAATGTTGAGCGGTATCATGGTAAAGTAGTAAATTATAATATAACGGATTTGTTGTCCTACTAAAAATAAACTTCCAATGGAACCACACGAGTTTCGTAAGCAAGAAAACTGGCCCAGGGAATTGTTCTCTTTGCCAGTTTTTCTTATGAAGACACTTCGAATTTCAGTGGGGAAAGCTTCTTTGTCATTTTAGTTCCATGGAGCTCTTTTAGCAACGCAAGCATATAAGTTTGTTTCTCGGATTCTTCCTGATACTATGAAATTGAAGGATATTCCCTCAAGAAAGGACAAATTTACATGTCAAATATACAAATACCGTTATCGGTCTTGAATTTAGCACCTATTCGTGAAGGACAGGAAGCAAAAGAAGCAATAGATGCAATGGTCGATTTGGCGCAAGCAACTGAGAAGATGGGCTATACTCGATATTGGATTGCTGAACACCATAACACGCCAACACTAGTCAGTTCAGCTACTTCGATTTTAATTAAACATACGTTAGAACATACAGAACATATTCGTGTTGGTTCTGGCGGAATTATGTTACCGAATCATTCGCCATTAGTTGTAGCCGAACAATTCGGTACAATGACAACCATCTATCCTAATCGCCTGGATTTAGGACTTGGCCGGGCGCCAGGGACAGATATGATGACAGCAAGTGCATTAAGACGATCGAAAAATGATTCTGTCTATACATTTCCTAATGATATTAATGATTTACTTACGTATTTTGGACCAAAGGAAAATCAAGGGTATGTAAAAGCTCATCCTGGTGTTGGTACGAACATCCCAATTTACATTCTCGGGTCTTCAACGGAATCAGCTGTTTTAGCTGCGAAATTAGGGTTGCCATACGCATTTGCTTCACATTTTGCACCACGATATATGGACGAAGCGATCTCGATTTATCGAAGTCAATTTCAACCATCGGAATACTTGGATTCACCTTATATGATCGTTTGTCTTAACGTCATTGCAGCCGAAAGTGATGAAGAAGCAAAAGTGGAATTGACCACGATGCAACAATTTTTCTTAAATGTTGTACGCGGTACAAAAACATTGTTACAGCCTCCTGTTGAAAATATGGATCACATTTGGAGCTTACCTGAAAAACAAATGGCTACATCGATGTCGAGTGTGACTCTGTTAGGCGGAAAAGATTCGATACGAAAACAATTGATGAGTTTTCAAGAAAAGTACAACGTAGATGAACTTATGGGGGTTTCGTATATTTACGATCCTGACAAACAAAAACGCTCGTATGAAATTTTAAAGGAAGTCGTGGACGGAAACTAAAAATGTAATGAAACAAGAAGCAAACTTTGTCGATAGGATAAAGTTTGCTTTTTTTCTATACAGTACATGAATTATGGCTACATTAAACATATTAACAGAAAGAGATAGATGGCCGTTTTTTTATACATATTAGGTCTAAGGTGAAGCTTGTCATTAAGTAAAAGTGGTAATAAAAGAGGTGATATTTGTGTTAAGCGAGATTGATTTAAAGAAGAAGGCTGTCGGTGAAAAAGCGGTTGAATATATTGAAGACGGAATGACTATTGGATTAGGGTCTGGTTCAACAGTATTTTGGATGATGAAAAAGTTAGGTGAGTTGATTGAAAAAGGTCTTCAAGTTAGAGGAGTCCCTTCTTCTTTGAGAACAGAAGGATGGGCCAAAGATTTTGGAATTCCATTGGTTTATTTTTCAGAAGTAGCTCAATTGGATTTAGCCATTGATGGAGCCGATGAAGTAGATGGAAATTTCCAACTTTCAAAAGGTGGCGGTGGTTCTTTATTAAGAGAAAAGGTAGTCGATGGTGCAGCAGATCAGCTCATTATCGTAGTGGACGATAGTAAGCTCGTTCAAAACTTGGGAAGTTTTCCTTTGCCAGTAGAAGTCGTTCCTTTCGGATGGGAGCTTACCGCACAAAAAATAGCGTCATTAGGTTGTACTCCGAAGTTAAGAAGCATAAACGATGAAATTTACGTCACAAATAACGGAAACTACATATTAGATTGTAAATTCCAGACGATACCAGACCCTGAGCAACTCCACGAAAAATTAAAGCTTCTTCTAGGCGTTGTGGAAACAGGACTATTTATCAATATGACGGATATTGTAATCGTTGGTGAGGAAAGTGGCATTAGTATTTTAAATGTTCAAGATAACTTAGGAAAAGAAAAGCGTAAAGGTTGGTCATAATGAAAAAACTAGATGTTGTTACGTTTGGAGAAACAATGGTGCTTTTTCAACCAGAACAAATGCAACCGTTAGAATATGTATACGAATTCCCAAAACGAATTGGTGGCGCTGAATCGAATGTCGCAATAGGGTTATCGAGACTTGGTCATACTGTCGGTTGGTTCAGTAAACTAGGCGACGATCCTTTTGGAAGATACATTCTTAAATCGATCCGAGGAGAAGGAGTAGAAACATCGTCCTGTCTTTTTACTAAAGAAGCACCTACAGGGTTAATTTTTAAAGAGAGATTATCACCAGAAGATGTGAATGTTTACTATTATCGAAAAGGATCTGCGGCAAGTTTGCTAGAAACAACCGACTTAGATGAAGAATACATTGCGAATGCAAAAATTCTCCACCTAACAGGAATAACACCTGCGTTAAGTGATACGTGCTATCAAGCGGTGATGAAATCGATAGAAATTGCGAAAAAAAACAAGATGAAAATTGTGTTTGATCCGAATTTACGGTTAAAGCTTTGGTCTTTAGAAAAAGCGAAACAAGTGTTAAATGAAATCGCTAGTCACTCAGATGTGATCTTACCAGGTCTTGATGAAGGTCAATTTATGACAGGTAAGACCGAAATAGAAGAGGTTGCCGAGGCTTTAATGGGTGGAGAAGATAAAACTATTATTATGAAGCTGGGAAGTAAAGGAGCTTATTTGCATACAAAGGATGAACAAGAGACGATTGAAGGGTATCCCGTAACACAGATCGTTGATCCAGTTGGAGCAGGTGATGGCTTCGCGGCAGGCATATTAAGTGGACTTCTTCGAGAAGAACCATTACCGATAGTTGTGAAGAGAGCTAATGCGATCGGTGCAATGGTCGTCGGAATGACTGGAGATATTGAAGGCTTACCAACTTTAGCCGCTGTTGAACAATTTATGCAACCAAATACAGGTGCAAGAGATGTAAATCGGTAAAACTCGCAAAAAAAGTGAAGGACTAAAGGAGTGCAATTATGAGTGAATTTAAAGTCGTTGTAACGGATTATGAATACGATTCGTTTGTACCAGAAGAAACAGTTTTAAATAAAATTGGAATCGAGCTAACGTTTGCACAATGTAAAACAGAAGATGAAGTCATTGCTGCATGTAAAGACGCAGATGGTTTAATCAATCAATACGCTCCGATATCTCGCAAAGTCATTGAAAACCTTGAAAATTGTAAGGTTATCTCTCGGTACGGTGTTGGCTTTAATACAGTTGATATCGAAGCGGCGACCGAGAAAGGAATTATTGTTGGAAACGTGACGGATTATTGTTTAGATGAGGTATCAGATCATGCGATGGCTCTTCTTCTTACTTGTGCGCGAAAAGTAACAACATTAAATAATGAAGTGAAAAGTGGGACATGGGATTTCAAAGTAGCTATTCCGATTTTCCGTATTAGAGGACGTACGTTAGGGCTTGCTGGATTCGGAAACATTCCCCAGACACTAGCAAGGAAGGCACAAGCTTTTGGTCTTAATGTCATTGCTTATGACCCATTTATTCCCGAAGCAGTTGCTAAAGATATGAATGTTGGACTTGTTACACTAGACGAGCTATGTCAACAATCGGATTATATTTCCGTTCACCTTCCCTTAAATAAACAAACCGAAGGAATTTTTAGTGATAATGAGTTCAACCAAATGAAACAAGAAACGTTTATCATTAATACAGCCCGCGGTCCTGTTATTGATGAAAAGGCATTGATTAAAGCTTTAGAAGAAAAGAAAATAGCAGGTGCAGGGCTAGATGTGCTAGAAGTGGAGCCTGTGGACCCGCAAAATCCATTACTGAAAATGGATAACGTCCTGATCAATCCACACTCCGCGTTTTATTCCGTTGAAGCAGAACAAGAATTAAAACGAAAAACAGCTGAAAATGTAGCAGACGTTCTCTCAGGGTACTATCCAACGTATTTAGTGAACAAAGATGTTAAGCAAAAATTACATTTAAAAGATAAAGGGTAGTTAGTTGGTGGTTTAACCAATCAAAATCTAACCCGTAAAGAAAAATCATGTGGAGTATGAATTGTACACTAATTCGTACTCCTTTTTTATCTGATGATGAATGTAGACTAGGGGACAATGTATCTAATTAGTGCGAAGTATACCTCATATATAGGTATATTGTATTAGGTGATGGTAAACCTATAATAAAATATTGAAATTTGGAGTGGGTAATTCATGAGTTCTCCAGAAAGTGTAAAACTTACATCGTCAGAAATGGCTTCCTTGTGGACGGAATATATCACTCATACTCATAATAGTTGTGTATTAGAATACTTTTTAGCCAAAGTAGAAGATCTTGAAGTGTTAGATGTTTTGAAAAAGACAAAATTATTTATTGAAAATTCGCTGAGTAAAACGAAACAGTTGCTCGAGTCAGCTGGCGTACCTTTACCAACGGGATTTGATAGTAGCGATGTAGATACGAATGCCCCTCGACTTTTTTCGGACTCCTTTTTTCTACTGTATACAAAAAATTTATCAAGAGTGATGGTAGCATCATGTAGCTTAATGTTTACAATGTCTACTCGGAAAGATATTAGAGGGCATTTTAAAGAATGCTTATTAGGTGCAACAACTGTCTTTGATAATATAAGTGATGTATTACTGGATAAAGGTTTATACACAAGGCCTCCATTTATCGAATCACCTCAAAGGTCCGACTTTATTGAAGATAAGGAATATTTAAAAGGGAATAACTTGCTAGGAGAACAAAGACCTTTAAATGCAGTTGAAATTTCTCATGTATTTGGAAATGTTGAGGCTAATGTAATTGGCAGTGCGTTAACGAAAGGATTTCAACAAACCGCGGATTTAAAAGAAGTTCGTGAATTTATGGAAGATGCAAATCAGCTATCAAAAAAAATTGTCAATTTACTCACTGACTTTTTAACGGGAAGTCAGTTACCGACTCCTATGCCATCTGAAACACAAGTTTTTAGTTCGACTCACCCTCCATTTTCAGATCGATTAATGATGTATCAAATTTCTATTTTAACAGCAGCAGGGCTTTCTGATTATGCAACGTCATTAGCTACAAGTCAGAGGAATGATTTGAAAAAACAGTATTCGGATTTGTTAGCATCTACTGCAAAATTAGCGAAAGAAGTTGAGAACTTAATGATTGAAAATAGCTGGAAAGAACAACCACCTCAACAAGATAAAGTAAAATCATAAAGCACTTTTTTTTGTTCAGGTGCAAAATGGTATAGGACAAACGAACAACAGTGAAAAGTACAATAAAGGCATAGAGTATTTTCTCTATGCCTTGTTAGTAGTTATGCGCCACTTCAAAACATCAATCTTATCTATCGAAACTGTGATAATGGCAATAAGTACTTTTACCGTTCACTTTTGCTTTGTACATCGCAGTATCCGCTTTCTTCATGAGGGTACGAAGTTCGTTGCCGTCTTGTGGAAACTGGACAATCCCAATACTTGCTGAAACTTGAATGGGATATTCAAAGTTTTGCCATTCAGAGAGTTGTTTTACAAGGTTCTCGCCCAAGTTTTCAATCAAGTGAAGATTACTTTGATTAGGGAAGAGAAGAACAAATTCATCACCGCCTAAACGAACTGCCAAATCACGAGAACTGATCATTTGTTTGATTCGATTACTGATTTCTATTAAGACAAGGTCACCTACATCGTGTCCAAAGTTGTCGTTCACTTGTTTAAATCCGTCTAAATCGAGAAGCATCAGTGTGCCGTGGTCAGCAATAAATTCAAAATTATCATGTAGATAACTTCGATTGTATAAATTTGTTAATGAATCTATTTTCATTTGTTTCTCTAGTTCGATGACATATGTGAAAATATTAGAGAACTTCACTAGCGTTTCTACATCTTTCTGCGTATACGTGGAAGTATTACAGTCTAATGCACATAGAGTGCCGAACATCTCCCCGTCTTTATAAAAAATGGGAACCCCAATGTATGATTGAATATTTAAATCATTCGTAATGGATAACATACTCGTAAACGGATGGTTTCGTGCATCATTAATAATAAGCGGTTCACGATTACCCAAAAATATTTGTTGACAGTACGATTCGGTTAACTTTAACGTTTGACCTTCAAATAGGTTAATACCTGTGTTATTGTCTAATGTTTTAATAATTGAAAACGTATCATTTGTTGTTCGTCCTAAGAACAACATCTTCCCTTCAATGACTGAATTCACTAACTCAAGTAAGTCTTTAGCCGCCTTGTGCGTCATAACATCCCTCTTTATATAAAAATTCTCTGTATGAATATTGTAATTAAAGCTGTGTTTATTATAGATATCAGTATTTCATAAAAAATTATAACAAATGTCGAATGCACTGTCGTCCTATTTTCCTATAAAGCAGGTTATTATATTAATTTGTAGAATAATAATCTATGCGAGTAACGATCTTTTGGAAAAATCAAAAAATCTTGATGTTATAGAATATAATCTCCGTAAAATTGGAAAGCCAGCTATGCGATCAATCGCGTCTGCTGGATTTGTGCAACTTGAAAAGTTTGCGAAAGTAAGTGAGGCAGAACTTTTTATGCACATGTCGTCAACCCGAAAGCGATAAAACTAATACACCAGACCCTAGCTGACAATGGACTTGCGCTTGCTGATGAATCGCGACTTCCTGATCAAGAGAATCGTAGATTTGAGTTAAATAGAGCCGTGGTGTACCATAAAAAACAACCTGTCGATATTGCGGATAACTGGATTCAAAGTAAATAAAAATAGAGGCATCGAGTAGGACAGGATAGTTATTGTAAAATGGAAGGTCACCAAAGGTGATTCTTTTTAGCGCAAGCGCCATTTCTTTTTTGAAGATGTTAAACCGAGTGTGTGCAACCTCTTGGCTGAATTCACCACTATCTACATAAGCTTTTCCTACTAAATGTAAACGACCTTCCTGATTTTTTTCCATTCTGCGAGTATTTCATCGCGCATTTGACAATCGATTGCGGCATAGTTGTACACATAGCCAATATCTAAAAATAATTCACCTGTATCGTCAGAATGCGTAAGGGTATATTTTCGTGTTTCAACTGGTTGAACGGTGGAAGCAGGTGGGTTGAAATTTACGGATAATTTTTGTGGGTCAAAACTAGACATATATGTCCTCCTGTAAATAAAATGAAATATGATCATTCCTTGTTGTGAAGTCTATTAATATGAAACGGATGAATAGGACTGGGCAATTAAAGAAGTTGTATTACTATATGTAGGTGAATGACAGCAGGACTAGATATATACCTAGGAGGAAGGAATTAATTACCATTCATCATTTTATTGCAGCGAGCACACCGATATTTAAAACTGCATCTTCTTGGCTTTCAAGACAATCTTAAAGATTCAGCTTTTTTTGTTTATATTTATTTCGCTTCGTCTTTTTCACCCTTAACCTTTGATAGGTCTATCTGCAAGACCTTTTATCGAAACTATTTTTGCCTGAGCAAAAAACGCCCCCGTTGGAAGTTCACGGGACAGTTATAAGGAGGTAAGGGATCAATTTTTAGGGGAATTTAAGTTAAATGAAAAGCGACTTTTGGAGGAACTTAGTGAGCGTTTTTTCTTTAGGAAAGGCAAATGTTTTAGTAACCGAAGTAACCATATTTCTAACTAGAGTCAATTTAGGAGGCAATCAATGAACCGCATAAACATCATCACACTTGGGACAAAGAATATCGTAAGGTCACACGCCTTTTTCAAATCATTAGGATTCGATACGTCCATAAGGGGAACAGAAGCCAATCCTGATATTATATTCTTTAAAAATGAAGGAACAAGAATTGCGCTTTATCCAATAGAAGAATTAGCTAAAGATGTCAATCAAGATCATCCTCCCGAAATAGCAAATGGCTTTTCAGGAATCACGTTAGCTTATAATGCCAAATCAAAAGAAGAAGTAGATCAAATCATTAAAAGGGCAGAATTAGCAGGAGCAGTCATTCAAAAGCATCCTCAAGCAACTGATTGGGGCGGTTACGGAGGTTACTTTACAGACTTAGATGGCTACTATTGGGAAATTGCCTACGGTGAACTCTGGGAATTTGATCATAACAATATGTTGGTAATTGAAGATGAGGATTATTAATCTTTATTTTGTTTGTAGCCATTGTTGTCACAAGCAGTAGAATTAAATAATATTTTTGAAAAATACACCAAATTGGCAAATAAAGTATTATAATCAATTTAGGTAGACAAGGAAGAGGATTCATGAATATTATGCTATTGACAGTTGATATAATTACACTTTTAGCAGTGCTTAAAAAGATAATAACAATCGAAAACATAAATGCTAATTCAATGAGCAAAGAAATAAAGAAAAACACGCTGATTATGTTATGGGGACTTTTACTTGCCTCTTGCATTCTTGTTTTTCCTTATCTATTATGGAGATTAACAGGAAGTTCAAATGATTGGAATGGAGTTTATATTATAGGAGCATCAGTGATAGGGATAGTAATAATATGTTTCACATTCTATTCTAAATTTAAGAAAAAGAACAACACTAGCATAACGAATTAACGGTGCGATGCTTGAATAAATAGAGCATCGCTTTCTGTGTTCTTCAACTATTTATTGTTATGGATATAATATTTATTAAACTATCGGATATTTAAGAGTTGCTACGGCAGCTCTTTTTTTCTTGCTCGGCAAATCAATCAGGATAGAAAAACGTTACAACTATAATTATCTCTAGCACTAATGGGAAAGGTATACAATGTACACTTATGAAGAAGTTTCCAATATCGAAATTAAAACACGGGGTTAAAAAGACAGATAGATCAAAATTGCCCACGATAAGAAAGTGGGTGTAATCCAAAGTTTAAACATGTCAGCCCAACTTTATTGGGTGGTAATTTTATTTAACTGACCTAATTTTCGATAGGATAGGAAATAATATTTATAATGTGAGCGCTGAATAAAAGCTGCAACAACTAACTAGAGCACCAATAGTACCAGAGAAGATTAATCCTAATAACCTCTTACCTTTTTTGGTTAAAATAACAACAACAACTAGGATGAGTTATCATGCTTTTCCTGCAACAACTAAATGAACACAGACTAGATACAGGCGCCACGTCCTATGGCAACGTCTTTGAGACCTACATTGTGTGGGCCTCAACTAATTATCAGTACGGGAAGAGGAAAACTCTCACTGATGGAAGTTTCACTTTAGTTATCCGTATAACCTTCAAAGAGGTGTTAACATGAAGAAACCAAGAACCGAAAAGCTTTTGAAAGGGTTGCTTAGTTCAAGTGTGGCATTAATGGGACTGACGGCTTGTGCGCCTGCGCTACCAGATGAATTGTTTTCCACACCAGCAGAGCCAGAGCCGAATGTCGAGCCTGACCCGAATTTACTGCCTTCGCCAGAAGAGGCGGATTGTGATACGTGGACGTGGGATGAGGAAGCCGAGGGCTATCAATGTGTAGAAGAGGGCAATGAAAACTATGGCCATTATTACTATGGCGGTATGTGGTTCCCGACCATGGCTGCGTTCTTGGTGGGGAGAGCCTCGGCTGGTGGGGGTACGCGCACGAGACAGCCTGCGGTCACGCCACCGCGAACAGATGGAAATGTTAGTCAACCGAATCAACCAAGAAATCCACAAGTGACCAATCCTCGCTCAGGTATGGGTGAAGGAGGACGCTTTGGTGGATAAGCGAGACGCCTTTTATTCAACCATTCCGTCGTTTTGGGATCGTTTGTACGGGGAGGAGTACGCTTTGTACGATTGTTTCCCGATTGAGCCGAAAGAAGTCTGTTCAATTCGAAAAGCAACCAACGAGGTTTATCGAATTTATAAAAAATTTACTCAAATGCTAAGGCATGCTCCTGATGAGACGTTCATCGATCTCGGTTTTCCCGAAAAAGCACTGCCGTTTCTCAAGCTGTCGCTTCTTCCGTATGAAACCGTGATCGGGCGATTTGATTTTGTTCAAACAGAAGAAGGCTTAAAAATGATTGAGTTTAACTCAGATACGCCAACCTTTATCCGCGAGCTTTTTGAGGTGAATGGACTTGTTGCTGAGCAGTTTGGCATGGACGACCCGAATGATGAGGAAGCGAAGTATTTAGGCAAAGCACTACGGAACAGTATTTTTCATTGTGCGAAACAAATTGGGGTAACGGGCCACCCGTATGTAGTATTTACGGCCCATGAAGAGGATATCGAAGATCGCGAAACAATGAAGTTTTTGATGAAAACGGCGCAGATTAAAGGAGCAGCCTTTGTTCCGCTGCATCAACTCAAAGTAGATGCAGGAAGAGGTGTGTATGACGGAGCAGGAAATCAAATTGATATTCTCTACCGCCACACCTATCCATTAGAAGCGTTATTGGAGGATGTGGCTATTGACCATTTTCCGATTGGAATCGAGTGCATGAATTTGGTGAACGAGAGAAAAGTGGGAATGTTAAACCCTGCATCGGCGTTTTTAATGCAGAGTAAGGCGGTTATGGCAGGGATTTGGGGATTGCATGAGCAGGAGCACCTTTTTTTTACAGCAGACGAACATGAGACGATTGATCGTTATTTTCTGCCGACATATTTAGATGAAGAACCTTTTATTGAAAAGAACCAACGCTATGTCGAAAAGCCCGCTTTTGGCCGCGAAGGTGATACGATCGTCGTGAGAGAAAACGGCAAGACCCTTCATTCTTCCAAGCAAACGACCTACAATCACTATATAAAAATCTATCAAAAGTACGCCTGTCTTCCGAAGACCTTGATTGCAACAGAAGCTGGCAAAAAAGAAGCTCACCTCTTAATTGGAAGTTTTATTATTAATGAAAAAGCAAGTGCATTTGGCTACCGAGCGGGTGCGCAAATTACGGACAACCTATCCTATTTCTTACCTTGCGGGGTGAAAGGAGAACGCGAATGGATCTAACCTATTATCTACAAACCTTGGATCATTTTTTGATTTACTTAGCGGTATCTCTCGTGTTATTTGTCATAGGAACTTATATTTTTAAAATGATCACACCATACTCGGAACGGGATCAAATTCGGAGCGGTAATGCGGCAGTGGCCTTAAAGCTGTTAGGGAAAATGGCAGGGCTCGTCGTCGTGTTGCAATCAGCTGTTATTCACTCGATCAACTTGGTTGATTTAGTGATTTGGGCTTTTATTGCGATTATTGTTCAAATTGTATTACATATCGTCATCGAATGTGTGTTTACGCGAAATACAAGTTTAGCGAAAGAAGTGGAAAATGGCAATGTGGCTGTAGGTCTGTTTCTAGGCGGTGTTTCGGTGTTAGTCGGCCTGATTGTCGCTGCCAATATTAGCTTTTAAAAAGGAGGATCTAGATGCTTCCATACAAATCATTAACCGAACCATTTGAACCTAGTGCTTACTTAAAAAGGTGGGAAGAGCTCGAGCGGAAAGTAGCGGCGAAAGGCTTTACTTGGGCTAGTCTATATGAAAACTATGAGGATAACCAGTACATGAGTGATTCATTACTCATTGTTCCACCATCACTTGTTCGCGAGTTAGAGAACGCATCAAGAGCCGTCCATGATATTTTTCGAAAAACCTACGAACAGATGTCAAAGGACCGTTCGATTGTTCATAAAACAGGTATCTCTGTTTTTCTTTGGGATCTTTTATTTAAAGGGGGAAAATCGGCGTTTTCTTATTTTACAAGATATGATTTCATTGCTTCCGCAGGTGGCTTAAAGGTCATAGAGGGCAACACCGATACCCCCGTCGGGATCGTGGAAGCAGCGATTGCACAGGACATCATTTGTAAGGAGCACAAAAGTGTAAATCCGAATGAACGAATTGCAGCTAACATCAAAAATGCCTGGGATCAAATCATTCGCGATTATAACATCGCCAGCTCGGATACCCTTTATTTCACCTGCGCAGACTGGCACGATGAGGATAAAGCGACCGCTCACTATTTAATGAGTCTCTACCCACAACAAGCAGAGTACATACCACTTGAGAAAATAGTCGTTGAAAAAGAAGACGTCCGAACACCAAGGGGAGAACGAATTGACTTTTTGTACCGCCTATATCCTCTTGAATATTTTCTAGAAGAGGAAGGACCAACAGGAGAACAAATTGGCGAGCAGCTCCTTGTCCACATCATGAACGATAAAATCAAAGTGATTAATCCCCCATCCAGTTTACTGATGCAGTCAAAAGCGATCCTTGCTTTCATAACGGAAAAGAAAAAAGAGTGGTATACAAGTTCCGAACAAGCGGTGATTGAGAAATACTTTTTACCAACTTACGAGACAGCCCATTCGATGCAATCTTATGTGAAAAAACCAGTGCTTGGCCGTGAAGGCGGCGGCATCCAGATTGTCTCTGAAGGTCAAGTGCTAGACGAGGACGTCGAGTATTACCAAGATCAGCGCGTCGTCTTTCAACAATACTTCCCAATGCCCAACCAAACCATTGATACATGGGACGGACCTTACAGTGGAAAATTATTAATCGGCTCCCATGTGATTAACGGCGAACCGAGCGGCCTTTTTTTCCGAGTCGGCGGCTTGATTACGGGAAACCTCTCCATGTTTGTTGCGTATACAACTGGCTGAGGAGGGGAAGAGACAGCAACTATATGAACTATAATGGGAAACCGCTTATATCTAAGAAAGTAAAACTCTAAGATATAAGCGGTTTTTAAATAGGTTAAGCTGATTTATTATACCTTCTAACAATCTAGAGCTAGGATACATACTTAATATTTTCCCATGAGAGTGGCAGTCTTACGTATAATATGCTAATCCCCACCCTAACATTTCTAAAAGTTATATCAACTCTAGGTTTTCTGGATGGATATTAGGTTAAACGTTTAATCAGGATATCGGTCTTCGCTAGAAGAAGTAGATTTTGTCGCGCGGTGATTTTTCTCATCTTTTACCTTTTCATTTAATTCTTCTACTGGGATTGGATCAACCGTTTGCATTTTTTCATCAGCATCGAAAATACTTTCCTTTTCCGTAGCTATTAAATCAGGATTGTCGAGTCTACGGCCTTTTAAATCTTTTCGTTTTTTTTTCTCGGATTGTTTCTTTGTCATAATGATCACTCCCTTTAATTTATGTTAGTTACTATTTATCCTTTTTTATCGATGTTAAACATAATAGTTATTTTAAAGAGAAATTGACTTCATATTAACATGGTGGTACTCATCCATTGAAGGGGTTTCTAATCTTAATTCAAACCATCAAATATACTTATAAAAATTTTAGTTCCTCTCGTTAATAAAAACCATATATATAGGGTAAAAGTCTAACAGGAGTAGATATCATTGGACAGACAAAACACCCGATTTCGATGGATTGTATTTGCTTCTGTATTGTTTACTTATTTATTAATGTCGAGCCAACGAACTGCACCAGGTTTGATTACCGACCAAATTATGTTCGATTTTAATGTGACAGCAACAACCATTGGGTTACTGACAAGCATTCAATTTTTTGTGTACACTGGGCTGCAAATTCCGATGGGATTTTTGGCAGATCGTTATGGACCTAATTTTTTTTTAATTATGGGTGCCATGCTGACTGGTATAGGCACCATTATTTATAGTCTTGGTACGCATGAATATATCCTATTTATTGCCAGAATTTTAATAGGCGTTGGGGATGCAACCATCTGGGTCAATATGGTGTTAATATTGAGCCATTGGTTTAATGCGAAGGAATTCACAAGGTTAATTGGGGTTACAGCTATGACAGGAAGTCTAGGCTTTCTTTTAGCAACAGTTCCATTCGCATTTTGGATTGACTTACTTGGTTGGCGGCCTGCATTCTTTTCTGCGGGGCTTCTACTCTGCTTATGTGGCATTCTACTTTATTTTGTACTCATAAAAAAACCAAAACAAGCGGTATTTATAAAAAAAGAAAGACAACGGGAAAAAACGTGGGTGCTACTACGGAGAATATTTTCAAATCGTCAGGCATGGGCCTTGTTCTTATGTCACTTTGGAATTGTCGGAACGTATGTTGGATTTATCAGTTCGTGGGGAGTTCCTTTTGGAATGAATGTGTACGGAATGACACTACAGGATGCCAGTCAGCTTATGATGATTGGTCTAATCGGAGCGTTGATTGGTGCTCCATTAGCTGGATGGATTTCTAGTCGGTTAAACGCTATCAAAAGGCCATATATTGTTGTACACCTCATTCTAGTATTGAGCTGGTCGATTTTTCTTTTCTTTCACGGGAATCCGCCATCTGTCTTGTTAACAGCCCTGTTCTTTACGATTGGCCTTGCATATGGGGCAAATGCATTAACATTTGCTGCCGTTCGTCAATCTTTTCCAATAAAAGAATCAGGCATTGTCTCTGGGTTTGCGAATACAGGTGGGTTTTTAAGTGCTGTATTGCTGCCGAGTATTTTTGGAAAAGTATTGGATCATTTTCAGGCGATTTCGGGTAGTGTCATTGATGGATATTACTACGGTTTCATCACTCCAGTTGTTTTTTCTATGATAGGTTTGATCGGTGTAATTTTAATTAAGGAAAAAATCAGTTACAGAAGTAAAGTGAATGAGGAATAGTGTGCACAAATGTCTGAAGTGGTTCTTCAAAGTTGTTCTAGAAGAACATCAAGATAAAAAAAACTTTCACAATTTTAAGTATCGATGAACTAAAGGTGAATAGTGAAGTGAACGAAGCTATGGTGGATAAACAATATTACTACTATCTCATTGGTTATCAAGAGAGCAATTTCAAGGGATGTTGAGACTTTTACGACTATTAGGTAATTTTTTCAAAAATAGGGCGTTTACCACATGAGATTGGAGCAATTGTACCATAATAACTGTGTTCAAAAGGTATCAAAATGAAGAAGAGGGGTTATTACTCATGGTACAATCCATTAAAGGAAAAACAGCATTGATTACTGGGAGCGGTAAAGGAATTGGCAAAGCAGTTGCTATCGCCCTTGCTAAAGAAGGGGTGAATGTCGGTCTTTTTGCTCGAACAGAGGCTGACTTAAAAAGGGTTGCAGCAGAAATGGAGGGGCTAGGAGTAAAAGTGGCTTACGCGACTGGAGATGTTGCTTCATTAGAGGAAGTGGAAAGAGCAGTTGAAGCCCTCGCGAGTGAACTGGGTTCTTTTGATATATTGATTAACAATGCAGGAACAGGAAAGTTCGGAGGCTTTCTCGATCTTTCCCCAGATGAATGGAAAAATATGATAGATGTTAACTTAATGGGCGCTTACTACGTTACGAGGACGGTTCTTCCGCAGCTTATTGAAAAAAATGGCGGAGATATTATTAATATCGCTTCCACTGCTGGTCAAAAAGGGGCACCTGTAACAAGTGCATACAGCGCCTCAAAATTCGGGCTTCTTGGCTTAACGGAGTCACTAGCACTCGAAATTCGTAAACATAATATCCGCGTTTCTGCTTTAACACCTAGTACAGTTGCAACAGAGCTTGCTTTTAAAGAGAACTTAACGGACGGTAACCCTGAAAAAGTGATGCAACCCGAGGACTTAGCTGAATTTATCGTTGCTCAGTTGAAGCTCCATCCACGTGTATTCATTAAATCAGCTGGATTGTGGTCGACCAATCCATAACAATTAATAAATCAATCGATAAAAACAAAGGGGGTCTAGGGAAAATCCTAGGATCACCCTTTTATTTTGTTATTAAAAAGGGTTTAAGAACTTCAGAGTCCTAAGCTTGATGCCTCCTTGTTAGAGCTTTTAACTTATAAAGCAGGAAAAATTCGCATAAAAAAGGAAGTAGTATTTTAGGTACCTTTATAATAATAAACAAAATATTGTGCTTGAAAAATCATTCCTGTTAATCTTGCTACCAAGTTGGACACTTTCAAGTAATAATTAAAGGAAAACCAATAGAAAAAATAGGCTTTGATTATTAGATCATCACTCCATTTCACCATATTCGTACAAACTACTTGTGGGTGAAAGTAATATTTTTCTTCGAGGAGGGTATAAACAAATGAGTGAAAAGGTGTTTGTTTGTTCGGAAAAAGAGTTGAAAGATCAAGGCGTAAAGGTGGTAAAAGGGGGAAAGCATGGGATTGCCGTTATCTATCATGATAACAGTATATACGCAGTAGATAACCGTTGTCCGCACCTCGGATTTCCATTACATATGGGGAGCAGCTGTGATGGGATTCTCACGTGCCATTGGCATCACGCACGTTTTGACTTAAAAAGCGGGGGAACGTTAGACCCTTGGGCGGACGATGTTCCTACTTATCCCGTTGAAATAAAAGAGGGGGACGTATGGATCACTCCTGAACCTATAAACAAGCAAACGATAGTCAAACTGAAGAAGAGACTTAAAGATGGTTTAGAGCAAAATATTCGCCTTGTGATTGCAAAAGCTGTGGTCGGTTTAGTAGAAGCTGGAGTAGACCCTAAAGAAATAGCAAAAATCGGAGTTGAATTTGGTACAAAACACCGTTGGAATGGCTGGGGATCAGGTCTTACGATTTTAACGGCGATGATCAATATTCTACCGTACCTCGATAAGACAGGAAAAATCCTTGCCTTATATCAAGGGCTAGTGCATGTAGCGAGAGAAAGTACAGGGATGGGGACACGATTTTTATTAGGCCCGTTACCTTTAAACGAAGATAACGAACTTCCAAAAATGTCTCAGTTAGCCACATGGTATAGAAATAATATTGAGGTTCGTGATATCCAAGGGGCGGAAAGGGTCTTGTTAACAGCTATAAAGTTAGGGGCAACGACAGAACAGCTATCCGACATGATGATGACGGCTATTACTGATCATTTTTATATGAATGTTGGTCACACCTTAGATTTCCATAACAAAGCCTTCGAAATGCTGTCGCAGTTGCAAGACGAGAAACAAGAATATATTCTCACTTCCTTATTACCAGAATTAAGGAATGCTAGTCGAAGTGAGGAATTTCATAGCTGGCAGGCCCCGGTTAATTTGGTGAAACCGTTACAGAAAGCGTTCAAGGCGTTAGAAAATCTAGAAATAAATGCACATGATCAATCAGGCTTTGAGAATGAGGAACAAATCCTAGAACAGTTATTGAGCGATGATCCTGTAAGAACAGTAGAGATGTTAATGGATGTATTACAAAAAGGGATATCACCTGTTCGTCTTGCCCGATTAGTAACGCTAGCAGCGGCGGAAAGGGTGGCCCGCTTTCATGTTCAAAACGAATTCAGAGATTGGGACACGGTGCT
The DNA here is from genome assembly GCF_002019605.1 of Alkalihalobacterium alkalinitrilicum. Lineage (NCBI taxonomy): Bacteria > Bacillati > Bacillota > Bacilli > Caryophanales > Bacillaceae > Alkalihalobacterium > Alkalihalobacterium alkalinitrilicum. Next base: position 546,072 of record NZ_KV917368.1, read on the forward strand.
TCATACGTTTACGCATGCGCATGCTGTTCACCAAGCATTAAGGAGGTCAACAACAACTGAACTCACCCGCGCTATTTTTCACGGGGCGATGAGTATCTATTTAGATCGTTTTCTTAATATTCCATCGGCACGAATACCTGCAGCGGATCCATCATCGGGGAAAAAGGAAGACCCTAATGTATTTCTAGACCTCTTAGATCAACAACAACAAACAGATGAGGCCGCGAAATGGGTCGTGAATTTCTTAAACAATGGTGGAGATGTGAAGGATTTCTTTAACATCCTCGGCCATGCCTTATTAAGGGAAAATGCGGAATTCCATACGTTCCAAATGTATGAAGGGGCAGTAGTAGAGCACCGTCTTTGGGAAGAGGAAGACTCTGTGATTTCAAAGCGGGCACAGCAAACATTGATCATTGCCGCAACTCGTTATTTAGCAGCTCACGCACCAACATCGCGGGATACGTCCCATACAGCGAAAATTGCGATCAGGCTTCACCGTGGAGAAAAATTGTTTGAAGAATAATTGATATAGAAATACAGTCTTAAGCTGATCCACATGTTTATTACTAAAGAAATGAAGAGAAATGGTTTTTTAAAAGTAGAAAAGGGCCATCTTTTTTAGAATGGCTCTTTTATCAGTTGGGATGAGGGAACTATCCAAAATTGATTATTAATCAAATTCTAGGAAAATACCATCTTTTGAAGGAGGACAGAGCTTTTTGTTTTTGTGACAAACATCGATACAGACGGTTTTAAACATGTTACATAATCTTTTAAAGTAAAATTCAATTTCATGATTTCTTCGAATGCTAAATGTTTGAAAATGAATAGGAAATCTTTTGTCGACATGACGGTACGAGATATTAAGGAGTGGGATAGTTGTAGGTGGAAAATGAGGAACTATATCGTTGGTGTTTACGACTCGAATACTATGATCAATGACTTGATTATAAGCCTTAACAAATTCAGGATTTCCCACTCTAGGTGATGCATAAGTGTAAACAAGAGGTTGTGTAAAAGGTGTATTAGAGGCAATATCTAATGCAGCAAGTGTAGCAATGGCACCGCCTAGGCTATGTCCTGTAATATATAATCTTTTATCTGAAGATAAGTTTCTCAGCGTTTTGATCACATCTTTTCGTATGCTTTGATAGTTTCTCGTGAACCCCCGTTCCGTCATCCCAGCCTTGTCAACGAACGGGTACGGAACTCGAATCCAATCTAAATCAGCGATCACATCAATCGGTTCTTCTGTTCCTCTAAAAGCAACAATAATCTCATGAGGCGATTCTATAATAAACCCTGCTAAAGGATACTCATCACTAGCTAATGAAGACACTTCATGAAAACCATGAGGAGTTGTATATTTACCGCGACGGTGAATTCTCATATTAGCTTGGTAGGAAACCGCAGCCAGTAAAATTAAATTCCTTTCTAGATTCATTTTTTTCCCTTCCTTTAGTCTAATTTTTTGCTTGTTTTCTACTAGTATTCTATGAAGACAAACTATAAATGGTTCTAGGAAACGTTTCAGCGGTAAAGTGATCCAAGTTATAATGGTAACTAAAAATTTAGAAATGGAAGAGGTATCGCACAGATGAGATCCACAAAAAATTAGATAGACAGTCTCCTCTAAGTAGGGAAAGTGAATGGTCCTTTAGAGGAGATTGCTAGGGATTTGGAGAAAAGAAAGGAGGGCGTATTCTGTACAGAAAAAAAATACGAGTAGGTGCTAACGGCCTCATTGACTTAGCGGTGAAAGAACATATTAAAAAAACTATAATTACTAAAATCAACTAAACTAATATAAAGTTAATGTTATTTTACTTAATCTCATATTATTCAATAGATTAAAGATGGTTTTTCATAAAATGGCGGGCGGGGATGAGATTTATATATGAAGAAAAATATTTTTATATTGTTTATTGTCGTCATACTAGCGATTAGTTTTGTATGGATTTTTGAGTATGTAAGTCATGAAGGAGAGTTTACAAAGTGGAGTCATACTACCTTAGGAAAAAATCATTTTATAGAAGGTAAAACATTTTACCTTGATTATCTTATTAGATGGGAAGGTATTGGTAATCCGACACTTGAAAAGATAGAATTTATTAAAGAAGATGGAACAATTGTTGCGAAAGAAGATGACCAATTACGAATTGAACCATTTATAAATTTAGGAGGCTATGGACAAGTTGATGAAGAATTTGCTATTAAAGAAGGGATCATTGAGGAACTAATTCCTGTTAAAGGGTTTAAAGTTATTGATGATTTTTATTTAGTTTTACGAGTGGAGTTAACAGATAGTAATTTTGATAAAGATATTAGCGAAGTAAGAATGACTTATAAAAAGTTTGGTAGAACACAATTTCAATACATTTCATTCGAAGATGGATTAATTACGGAGGAATAATTGTTTTATTGGTACAATAGTATAGCACGAATTTCAACTTTTTACTGAATCAAAAAAGATGTGTCTATGAAACACATCTTTTTGATTTATGCTATTAGGATGTTTTGCTCCTACGAACAAATAGGGCAAGGATAACTGTCGCTAACGCCATGTAAAAACCAGTCGCAAAACTTTGCTGGGAGCCAAAGGTGAGTGCAGCAATCGCCTCTTCTGCAGTTGGGTTAATAATCCCATTGTTATTAAAATAACTTTGTTGACCAGTTTCCATGACGGAAATAAACAACGCAGCTCCAATCGCACCAGACACTTGCATTAAAGTATTAAAAATAGCAGTGCCATGTGGATATAGTTTTGGAGGAAGCTGGTTCAATCCATTTGTATTCGCAGGCATCATAATCATTGCAACTGCAACCATAAGGATGGCTTGTTGGATAACAACTACCCATACTGGAATTCCAGGTACAGTATAGCGGTACGTAAAAACAATTGCGGCAAGGATGATGGTTCCAGGGATCAATAGCGGGCGGGGCCCAAATTTATCAAATAGCCGTCCCATTATTGGTGACATCGCACCGTTCAATAATCCACCTGGCAATAATACGAGCCCTGCTGTTACAGCACTGAATAATAGAGCTCCTTGCATATAAATTGGCATGACCAGCATCATGGCAAACATCGTCATCATGATGAGCATGACCATCAAGACACCAATTAAAAACATCGGATAACGGAACACTCGAATGTCCAATAAGGGTGTTTCCACCTTTAATTGGCGCCAACAAAATAAACCAAGTGAAACAAAACCAACTAGTAAAAATGAAAATACTAGCGGATCGGCAAAACTTGCGTCCCCTTTTCCAGCGGCGCTAAAGCCGTAAACGATACCGCCAAAACCGAGCGTTGATAAGAGAAAGGAAAGCACATCAAGTTTCGGTTTAGATGTCTCAGTAATATTCGTCAACACTTTCATTCCAAATAATAAGGAAGCAAGCGAAATAGGAAGAATAAAATAAAATAGCCAACGCCAAGTAAAGTTTTCTACAATTAGACCAGACACTGTCGGACCAATCGCTGGGGCAAACATGATCACAAGCCCAACCATCCCCATTGCTGCCCCGCGGCGTTCGATAGGTATAACGGCGAGAATAGTGTTAATCAATAGTGGAATCATAATTGCGGTACCGACTGCCTGTGTTAAACGACCAACTAAAAGTATCGCAAATATCGGGCTAACCCCCGAGATCAGCGTTCCTAATGTAAATAATGACATCGCTGTAATAAACAGTTGGCGCGTCGTAAAGCGTTGCATAAAATAAGCCGAAATCGGAATTAATGTACCAATTACAAGCATATATCCAGTGACCAGCCATTGTGCGGTACTTGATGCCACGCCAAAATCAGCCATAATGGCATTCAAGGCAACATTTAAAATTGTTTCGCTTAAAATGGCGACAAATGCGCCTGAAAGAAGCACAGCAACGATTGGAATCGGGTTTACCTCGGGTTTCTTCGTTTCTGTAGCTTCTACGTTATCTTGGGCTGTAATAGCCATACCGTTATCCTCCAATCTAGCCATATATACGAAACGCGATCGTTCCGCTAAATAATAGTACCATCATCAAATACGAAACGCAACAGTATCGTATTTGAATTCATACTGAAAACGATGCTAAAATAAACAATAAGGATGAAAGCGATTTAACGGGATGAAAGGTAGTGTGCCCCTATGTCGATACAGAATGAGGAACAAGAAGAGAGCAAGCGCGGGAGACCACTGGATTTGTCCCGCAGTAAAGTGATTTTAACAGCCACTCTGGAATTGTTGGCGGATAATGGTTATGATTCGTTAACTATTGACGCTGTAGCAGCAAAGGCAAAAGTGGGAAAGGCAACGATATATCGACGTTGGGCATCGAAAACCGAACTAGTCTTGGATGCGGCTAGATCAATAAGTCCATTTGAAAAGCTGGAAGAGAAGCTGAACAAAGACCAAGGATTGCGTGGTCAATTGGTGGATATGCTTTCTTTCATTTTTCAATGTGACAATAATAAATACCAAAAGGCTATGACAGCCATTCACTCCGCTGCTTCTTCTCATGAGAAGTTAGAAAAAACACTTAAAAAAGATTTCTACAGGCGCCACCGAAATGCTATCGAATCGGTTGTAAAGCCTTTTTTAAGGAAAAATTACACCCTCAAAGAATGTGAACTAGACCTTTTGGCTGACATCGGGCCAGCATTAATCACGTATCGAAATTTGTTGATTGGAAAACCATTTAACCGTGCTTATGTAGAGCAAATCGTTGATACGTTAATGATGCCAATGATGAAAACAGCGTTAATGGACGATGAAAGCCACCTTAAGGAAAACAAATAAAAGGTAAGGGGAGGGAAGATTTGTAAGAGGTATTGGGCTTGTTGTTGGGAACTTTAGGTTTGTTTTATCCTTTGCTTATCGCTTCGGTCATTCTTTTTGTATGTGCCCTTATCATGCGTTCTTGGATTTGGATGTTGGTCAGTGCCATTTTACTTTATCCCGAGGTATGGTTTTTGAGTAAGCATCCTCCATTCCCTTGGGCAATCTACGTACCATTAATCCTAGCAATATTTTCGATATTCTTGTATTTTATGAAAGAAGAAAGGTGAAAGTAACTTAATTTTATGGGATCAAGGTCCCCATATATATACCTCTAAACGATCGCCTATTTATTTAGGGACAAGATGTTTTGGGTATTTACCAGCATAGGATGATATTGACCTATATGATAAATACCTAATTAGAGGGAGGCTTTCATTTGAATCAATATAATTATCACCAAGATTGTTCATGTGGAATAAGCGGATATGAAAATGTTTCATATCCAACTTATGGTGAACAGTGGCAAGATCACAACATGACTGAGGATTTTGATCAACAAAGACAGTTTCAAATATGGGGACCCTTTGTAGGAGGAGTTACTGGACTTTTTGGCCCCCCTGGACGACCGCCAGGACCGCCTTTCACGCCGCCAGGACCCCCAGGACTAGGAGGACCACCAACTGCACCACCACCAGCATATACTCCAGCCGCACCAGAAATTGGTTTGTTTGCAGTCGATCCAGGTGCTATACGTGGGTGCTTGTTCCGCTTCACCTATGTATGGTTAACTAATAGACAACAGTTTTGGTTTTACCCAGTCTTTGTAGGACGAACGTCTGTTTCAGGTTGGCGTTGGACTGGATTTAATTGGGTATATTTCGGTATTGATCTTAGACGAATTTCTTCATTCCAATGTTTTTAAACACATTTGTTAAGTCATAGAAATAGATTAACCTATAAAAGGGTGCCTGTTATGTGATACCAGGAACCCTTTTATTTTTCCAATTATTAAATAACAAAGAAATGGGATGAAATGATGCGTAATCGTCAGTATTACAGATATTTTTCTTTACTAGAGGGGGGTAGGATTGTATTAATAACTGTACTTTAAGTGACTAGCAGGTTAATAAAAAAAGGTTGTAGTTTATCAGGAGATAACTACATGTATTTACTTAGGTGGTGTAAGGCAATGAAAATAAAAACAACGATTCTATTAATTTTATAAATAGAGTCAGTGTTTCTTTGTTTTTAATTATTTTTTCCGCAAAATCTTCTCCATCGCTTTTCCTTTTGCTAACTCATCGATAAGCTTATCTAAATAGCGAATTTCTTGCATAGTTGGTTCTTCGATGTCTTCTACTCGGACACCGCAGACCACACCTTTAATCAAAGCCCTCGAAGGATTCAGTTGGGGAGATTCCGCAAAGAAGGTCTCAAAGTCTGTCTGCTTTTCCAATTGCGCTTCTAACTCTTCCTGGCTATATCCTGTCAACCAACGGATGATTTCATCGACTTCTGGTTTTGTACGTCCTTTTTTCTCCGCCTTCGTAACATAATGTGGATAGACACTTGCGAAACTCATTGTATAGATACGATGTTTGGTCATGATACACCCTTCCTTATATGGTTTTCTTTATTATAGTACGAAAAATAGTCGGGTTCAAACGAAGTAACGGTCAGTGTCTCCGTCATGTTTCGTTTGCATAAATGAACTTATTGCTTATCAACAATTACAAGGTGTATCAGCTGGAACAATTGATCCTGTAGGAAAGCTTATATTTAGGGTGAGAAACGAACTGTGGGAAGGATGGCAATCTTGGGTGAACGATAAGTCCCTTTGGCCACAAAAAACAGGAATTTTTAAAGTTCCTATATCTGGTTTTTACTCTTCTCAAATCTATAAAACAGGGACCAACCCTATGGATCGGTTCCTGTTTTATTACTATAATGATAATCAACATATGTACCTATTTGAAGTGGAATGCCACAGAAGTAGATGTCGGATTAAATCGATTTAGAGGGCTTAAGGATAGCCAAGATCGTCTCTTTAAAACTTTCATAAACATACAACCAAAGAGTGGGATCTTCTACATATCTTTTTGTTAACGAAGCAAAAATTTCTTTTTGTTTTGTGGCAAAAGAAGGATCGTCTTTAGGTGGTAGTGACGCTCGAACTTCATCAACGATTTGTTGCGCTTGGGGAGCACGAGGGCCCCACTTTCCGATTAATTGTCCTTCATCATTTAAAATTAAAATGATCGGTATGGCACGACCGCCATTGGTTAAGTGACGATCAATCAGATCGGTGTCTGCATCTCGTAACGCAACTCGCATATCAATTGATGCCGCCTCCGCCACTTTCCGAAGGACAGGGTTAATCATCATTGCATCGCCACACCAGTCCTCGGTAATTATTAAGAAATGAAGTTGATGCTGCTGAAGTTCTTCAACGAATCCATCAGCAGGGAGATGGAATTGCTGATATACAGTCAAACTCTCATCTTTTAACTTACTCATTTCATCCATATATTGTTGAATCGATGTTCCTTCTACAAAGTATTGTTCTTCAGATTTCATCTCAACACCTCTTTCTTCTTTCTTATTATCTTAATACTCCTTGAGAACGAAAAGCAAAAAGTAAGCTTGTTAAATTTGAATTGTACTCAAAGTACTTTCAGTGGGAAGAGGAAAACATTACTGATGGAAGTTTTACTTTATTTTTAACAAAATATTTTCTGACATCTTATTGGTTTATATGACAATTTACTTCATAATAGTTATTGAAAGAAGTTTACTACTAGAAAGGATGAAGGATGGATGAAACTTACATATACTGGTAAGACGAAAGATGTTTATAGCTTAGAGGATGGCAATTATTTATTAAAATTTAAAGATGATGTAACAGGTGAAAACGGGGTATTTGACCCTGGTGCTAACACAGTTGGACTTTCAATCGAAGGTGCAGGGAAAGCGGGTCTTCGATTAACAGCTTTCTTTTTTGAAGCATTAAAAGAAAAAGGAATTCCAACACACTATATTGATGCAAACATTGAAGAAGGAACAATGACAGTAAAACCAGCTGAGGTGTTTGGTAAAGGGCTTGAAGTTATTTGTCGTTATCGAGCAGTGGGAAGCTTCTTGCGTCGCTTCAGTATGTATGCTGAGGAAGGACAAGAATTAGATGCATTTGTAGAAGTGACGTTAAAAGACGACGAGCGTCAAGACCCACCGATTTCGGAAGATGCTCTTCATATGTTAGGTATTCTTTCAAAAGATGAATACAAGGTGTTAAAAGACTTAACACAGCAAATTGGAAATGTCGTAAAGGAAGAATTAGCGAAAAAAGAAATAGAATTATATGATATAAAATTCGAATTTGGCCGTGTTGGGGACAGTAGAGAAATTGTTTTGATCGATGAAATCTCAGGTGGTAATATGAGAGCTTATAAAGCAGGAAAATATATTGAGCCGTTACAACTAGAAAAATTAATGTTAGAAAATTAATTGAGAAAAATTTAAATGGGTAAAGCCGTTCATATGAACGTTGGGGCATTATGTGATGAAGCTCTAAGCCAAGATGTAGTCAGGGAGATTGATTTTAGACATAGGTTTTTAAAGGTTTTGGAATGTAAAAGTCTTGTCTTGCGATTGGGATAAGAAATGATAAAATCCAGTAGCTTTTACGCTTCTGGATTTCAGCTTTTTGAAGAAAAGTGATTGTTTCTACTAGGTGTAGGAAAGTTGGTTAGTGATTCGTTGTTGTTCCACTGATTATCATTAGTATATAAATTTTGGAAGTCAGACCATTTCATTTTTCTCTTCAGATAGTCACGAAAGGAAAAGCAGCTTGTTGTTTGTGGTTGATTGTACAATGGAGTAATAAACATCTGTAAACGAGCTTGAATCATGAAATAATAGCGATGACTGCGTCCAACGACAGGAATATCAACAACTTTAACCTTCTGGCCCACGACATTTTGGAACTCTACTGTTTTATACAACAAACGATCAGCCTCTTTTTATACGTTTGCTCTATTATACCATAAAAAACCAGATTCTGTTTAGAATCTGGTTTTATCTTGCTTTGTATATACTTCCTTTTGACGAATTAATGAATCTCTTAAGCGAGTCTCATTTTAAAATCTTGGTAGCCAAATTCACGTACAACTCTACAATCGTCATTTTTACCTTTTACCGCAATTGCTGGTAATGGCATGCCGTTAAACGTCGTCGTTTTAACCATCGTATAAATGGCCATATCGCCAAATACTAAGCGATCGCCGCTTTTCAAAGGTTGATCGAACGAGTAATCGCCGATGACGTCACCTGCTAAACATGTTTGCCCACCAAGTCTGTATGTAAATGGCTTTTCACCAGCTTCTCCGGAACCGAATAGGGGAGGGCGGTATGGCATTTCCAATACATCTGGCATATGGCAAGTTGCGGACGTGTCAAGAATTGCAATGTCCATTCCGTTTTGATGGGTATCAAGTACGGATGTAATGAAGTAGCCTGCATTTAAGGCAACGGCTTCTCCTGGCTCTAAATATACTTTTAAGCCATAGTTTTCTTGCATTCTTTTAATACTAGCTTCGAGTAATGGAATGTCATAGTCTTCTCTCGTGATATGGTGGCCACCACCGAAGTTAATCCATTCCATTTGCGGAAGCCATTCAGCGAATTTTTCCTCTACAGCTCGAAGCGTTGTATCTAAATCGTCCGAGTTTTGCTGACAAAGAGTGTGGAAGTGTAACCCAGTCACACCTTCTAGTAAGTCAGGACGAAACTGCTCTGTTGAAGCACCGAACCTTGAACCAGGAGAACAAGGGTCATAAATCGCATGGCCAACTTGAGTAGAACATTGCGGGTTAATGCGTAAGCCGACTTTTTTTCCTGCTTCAAGTGCTTTATGCTTGAATTTTTCAAGCTGTGAGAAAGAATTGAAGATAATATGATCGCAAAGCGAAACAATTTCATCGATTTCATCGTCACGGTAGGCAGGGGCAAAGACATGATTTTCTTTGCCCATTTCTTCGTGCCCTAGACGCGCTTCGTATAGGCCGCTAGCTGTCGTACCACTTAAATACTCTCCAATGAGAGGGTAGAAGTGAGACATGGAAAATGCTTTTTGTGCTAAAACAATTTTACATCCTGTGCGTTGCATGACCCCATTTAAGATTTGTAAATTTCTTTCAAGAAGTGCTTCATCTACTACATAGCATGGTGTCGGTAGTTCTTCAAATTTCATCTAACGAACAAACTCCAGCTCTTTTTGTTTTGCAGGCTTCCCATCTACTAGCTCAGGATCAAAGCTTTCTTTCCATGGAAGTCCCCATTTGTTTAATGCTTCCATAAATGGATCTGGATCAAATTCTTCAATGTTGTATACGCCTGGTTTGTTCCATTTACCTGTCATTAGCATCATCGCACCAATCATGGCAGGTACGCCAGTTGTATAAGAAACCGCTTGTGAGCCGACTTCTTTAAAGCACGCTTCGTGGTCACAAACATTATATACATAATAAGTTTTGTCCTTACCATCCTTTTTCCCTTGGAATATACAACCGATGTTTGTTTTTCCTTTTGTACGTGGCCCAAGAGTAGCTGGATCTGGTAACAACGCTTTTAAGAACTGAAGCGGTACGATTTGTTTGCCTTCGTATTCAATTGGCTCGATGGACGTTAAACCGACATTTTCAAGGCATTTTAAGTGAGTTAAATAGCTTTCACCAAATGTCATGAAAAAGCGGATACGTTTTAAGCCAGGAATGTTTTCTACAAGAGATTCAAGTTCTTCATGATACAATAAGTACATATCTTTCTCGCCAACTTCAGGGAAGTTGTAGACACGCTTGATTTCCATCGGTTTCGTTTCTACCCATTCACCATTTTCCCAATAACGACCATTCGCAGAAACTTCACGAATGTTGATTTCTGGATTGAAGTTAGTAGCAAACGGATACCCATGGTCTCCAGCATTACAGTCAAGAATATCGATATATTCGATTTCGTCAAAATAATGTTTGAGAGCATAAGCAGAGAAGACTCCAGTTACACCAGGGTCAAATCCACTTCCTAATAGGGCAGTAATCCCAGCTTTTTCAAAACGCTCACGGTATTCCCATTGCCATTTATATTCAAATTTCGCCGTATCTTCTGGCTCGTAATTTGCTGTATCTAAGTAGTTTGTTTTCGTTGCAAGACAAGCATCCATAATCGTTAAGTCTTGATATGGTAGTGCTAAGTTCATTACGACATCGGGTTTAACTTCTTCAATTAAAGCAATAAGCTCATCAACATTATCTGCATCAACTTGTGCAGTAGTAATCTTTGTTTTTCCACCATCTAATTTCGCTTTAAGGTCGTCACATTTTGATTTTGTACGACTTGCGATACAAATTTCTTCAAATACTTCACTGTTTTGTACACATTTGTGGATCGCTACTGATGCTACGCCACCACAACCAATAATAAGTGCTTTTCCCATTCTACAAAACTCCTTACTAAACGAATTTTCAAATTAAAGAGGGGATGTCACAACACACAAGAGTGTATGACTACTTGAGACGTACCCCTAAAGTAACTTTTTGAAACAAAAAAACAAGTGTAACACGCAACACTTGCGCACAACACTTGCTTAAGACATTATCAATCATATTAAAAAGCATAAGTATACTATGATATAGACATATGTATACATCTATCATAAAAGTCCAAAAACAGTATAATAGAAAGCTCTTAATATTCAAAATATATCATAATAGGCTCAGAGTCTATATAGCAAATAATTACTTTTAGCACTCTTATTGACCGTTTCACAAGTTGTTGTGCAAATGCACTGGTTATAAAGTAACCAACTTATAAAATTTGAGCTTTTAACTCAATCAATAAGGCAACTAAGTTGCCAGTCGGCATTAGACCCGGCTGTCCGTATGGCCTTGACTTCCAAATGGAAGTGGTCAGTATTATCTGCATGGAAAGAAGTGATATATGGAATATTTTGCTTTCCAATAATGCTTTTATAGAGTAACAACTAATTTTATAAATTTCAATAGGTAAAATAAAAAAATTTAAAAAAATTTAATGATGGAAAAATTTTTCAGTTTTCACCTTTACTTGTTTTGATGGAGTGAAGAAATTTCTGAATATTTTCATTGTTTTTTGGGTCTGAGTGTTTATTTCTGTCGATGGTTAGCTACTCACTTCTACGTAAGAGTTTTTACAAAACCTGATTAAGTTGTCCCTTTAACACTCCATTTCCGCTATAGTATAGCCAGTTAATTCTTGAATGTCAATGAAAGAAAATCTTTTTAAAATCATCTGTTTTGCTACTTTTCAATCCCTATGTAAAGCCTTTTCCCTCCATGAAGTCATTAGTTTCACAATATGACTCACTCCATCTTTTAGAATGCGTTAAATATACTTATTTAACAGGAGTTTTTTTAGCTGTTTGTGAAAGTTTGAAATGATAATATTGGAGAGAAATACCAATTAATTGTTTGGGAATAACTAAAGAAGTAACCCAAAACGTTTTTACACTTGCAGAAGAATTGCATGTAATTTAACATTATTTTTGAATGATTTCTTATGAGGGGGCGATGGGAAGATGAACGATGAGATTGATAAGGAAAGAATGCCAATGGGTGAACAAAAAGTTATCGTTCAACCAGAGTTTGAATCACAAAAAAATACACCTGAATTAGAGTTGAAGTTAGAGCCACAGCTTGTCGATTACGATACCGTAAAATGTTTTCTCCCTGAAAAGTGGGAAATGCCAAGAAAGGGGAAACTTCTTTATCATGATGAGGAGGTACAAAGTGTATTGAAGTTGCTCACCTTTCAATTAGGTGTTGAAAAGTCACTTGACCAAATTCCTCGCTCTCTTATCGAAGAATATTTATCGCAAAGTAAATCTAATGCGAACAATCAACTGTCTCAAGTTGTTGCTTCACTATCAATTCCAGAAAATGAAGTGATTAATAGTAATTTGAATGAAGAAGATACACCTGATCTCCTTAATGAAGTGTTAACTATTGCGCAAGCGAAGATGTCGAAACCTAGCTTTGAAACATGGTTGGCTAACCTTAAGGGATACAAAGAAATGGATAAAGATACATTAATAATATTAGCAGACAACGAGTTCCAACGTGATTGGGTAGAAACTAGATACAGCAATTTTATTAAAGATATACTTGAAGGAATTACAGGACGAAGATTTACTCTTACGGTTGATGTGAAATCAGCAAATGGTGTGGGTGTATTTAAGTAGGAAAAACATCATAATAATACGTGGATGAGGGGGCTATTCCTACAGTTAGGGACAGGCCCCAATTAGCTCCGAATTTGTTTTTTTATTCGTTCAATATCCATGTCATGTCGACTCGATTGTTCGCGCAAATAATCAATATCATATGAAACATTTGTTATTTTTTTGTCAACTACTTTTAACATCCCAAACACTTCTTGTTGCTGTGCTTCTTCAATACGATCGAGTTGACCTTTCATAGCACTAATATCATTCTTCATGTCTTTAATGTCTTGATTTACATTATTAATATCCTGTTTTAGTTCCTGATGTACATTATTAATATCATGTTTCAGTTCTTGATGTACATTATTAATATCGTGCTTTAGTTCTTTAATCTGTTCCATGAATAAACGAAACATTTCTTCAGTTTTCATTTAAATCACCTCCTCACTTATTATAGCATATTCCTTTTCTGTAACCTCACAAGACTATTAATTTTTACAACATTAGCGCAAGAAAGCCCTTTAATTTATTGATGGTGATGAATTGCGCCCTCTATGAATATACTAAAAAAACATTAAACTGTAGTAATTCATTAGATAATAAACTAATGATATGGTATAATTAGGTATAGTTTAATAGAGGTGATTATGTTGAGTGGATATATTCATAAAGATGGTATCGTTTATAAAAATCAGTATCATATCGTATTTTGTCCTAAGTATAGACGTAAGGTTTTGACAGAAGAAATTGCCTTCGAGTTGAAGAAAGTGTTATACGAAGTAGCGAAAGAAAAAGATGTAACCATTAAATACATAGAAGTTATGCCAGACCATATTCATCTTTTTATCGAATTTGACCCTAGACTATTGCTTCATAAGATCATTAAAGATTTTAAAGGTAGAAGTAGCCGAGTTTTAAGAGAAAAGTTCCCCAAACTAAAGAGCCGACTTCCTTCTCTTTGGACAAGAAGTTATTTCTGTTGTACCGTTGGTCCTATTTCAGAGGACACGATAGAACGTTATATTGAAAATCAGAAAAATGTGTAAAGGTGGTGATTGTATGGCTAAACAATCGTATATTTTAAACCTTCCACTAAAAACGGAAGCATGGCAAGAACATAGGTTGTTTAAACGATTAGAGATGGCTCGAAATATCTATAATGGATGTTTAGGCGAAGTCTTGAAACGTTATAAACGATTAAAACAAGACAAAGGCTTTAAGTATTGGATAAAACAAACGAAGTCAAAAGAACGTACTCAGGCACTTAAACAGTTAAATAAGGGGTACGAATTAAGTGAGTACTCCCTTCATGCGTTTGTGAAGCCGATGCAACATCACTTTAAGAAAAATATAGATGCTCATACTTCTCAAAAAATTGCGACTAGAGCTTGGAAAACATTTGAGAAGTTCATGTATGACAAAAATGCTAAGAAGGTTCATTTTAAACGAAAAGGTGAGCTAGAGTCGGTTGAAGGAAAAACGAACAAAAGTGGTATCCGTTATATGGATGAACATATCCATTGGAATGGTTTAATCATTCCTGTTGTTATTAAAGATCATGATGAATACGCCCATATTGCACTACTTGATAAAATCAAATATTGCCGAATGGTCCGTAAAGTCATCCGTGGAAAAGATCGTTATTTTGTTCAGTTCGTCCTTGATGGTGTTCCGCCTAAGAAAATGGATAAAGCGACGGGTCCATTCAAACAACCACATAACGAAGGGAAAGTTGGGCTAGACATAGGCACTCAAACCATAGCTGTCGTTAGTAAAGATGAAGCCAAACTCCTTGAACTCGCTCCGAATATCAATAACATTGAACGTGAAAAGCGTATTCTTCTCCGAAAATTAGACCGACAACGACGAGCGAATAACCCTCATAAATACAATCCTGATGGAACCATCAAGAGAACGAAGGAAAAATGGATGATCAGTAACAACTACCTCAATACGAAACGTCAGTTAGCAGAACGACAACGTAAAATCGCTGATATTCGTAAGCAAGACCATAACCGTATGGCAAATTGGATATTGTCTTTAGGTGACGATATTAAGGTTGAGACCATGAACTACAAAGGACTTCAAGCAAGGGCAAAACAAACCACCGTAAATAAAAAAACAGGTCGTATCCATCGTAAAAAGCGTTTCGGAAAGTCATTAGCGAATAAGGCTCCTAGTATGTTGTTGACCATTCTTGATAACAAATTAAAGTACGAAGGAAAAGAGCTTCAAGAGATTGACACGTACAAAGTAAAAGCAAGTCAATATAACCATTTTGATCATTCGTATGTGAAAAAGCCTGTGAGCAAGCGTTGGAATGAATTTGAGTGTGGGAAAGTTCAAAGAGATTTGTATAGTGGGTACCTCATTATGAACGTGAAGGACAATTTGAAAGAGATTGATCGAGAGCGATGTGTGGAGTATTGGGCGATATTCAAGGAATTGCACAATAAAGAAATCGAACGCTTAAAGCAAACGAAAACCCTAGCAAGCATGGGCTTGTAGGGCATTCAGTTCAAATAAACGGTTTTGAAACGAGCCGACAGGACGTTAAGGTAGTTCATTAGAACAAGCCTTGTCCATGAAAGTCTAAGGGAACGGAATGAGTATCTATATCAAGCTTTCATAGGTATAGAAGAAGTACCTCAAGTACCTAGAACCCACCGAATTTATTCGTGTGGAGTTTCAGATAAACATTACATTCGTTGTATACCTTATCATGACAAATGAAAATGATAACACAAAAGGTGATACGCTTTTACCTTTTCCTGACAGGTGCTTTCTTCTCATTTATGCTAAAATAATGAAGTCTAATCATCATTTAAGAAATAAAGGAGTACGAAAATGAGTGTAAGTCGTAATGAACCATGTCCATGTGGTAGTGGAAAAAAGTATAAAAAGTGCTGTATGAACAATCAAAATGTCATTCAAATGCATGAAGTGGTGGAAGAACGCTTTAGGCAACAAAAACACAATCTAGTGAAAAAATTAGAAGCATTTGTTGATAAAAACATACCCTATCAAGAGCTGGTTCGTTTGGAATCAGAGTTTAATAAACGTAGTAACTATCAAATCGATCCGAAGGTTAAGCATTCAACTTTTCGATTCTGGTTGTATTTCTTCCATAGATGTGAAAATGGACTGCGGACAATTGAGTGGTTTTCCAATGAAAGTACAACAGCTGATTCCCAAATGGCCAAAACTTGGGTAGAGTTGCAACCGAAGTTACTTCAAGCGGTGGAGTGGAAAGAGAACGTTGTTATGTTTGAAGATATGTTAACGAAGGAACAATACCCAGTTTCTGCGCATTCTGAAAATATTTCAACACCAATACCGTGGTACGGTACATTCGGATTACTTGAATTATTTAATCATACATATTATTTCAACGGAGTGAAAATATTCGTTGGCCCACGACAGGTAAGTCAAGTGGCGACGAAAATACAAGAACTTTCCAAGCAAACAAATCTCTCGCCTCAAGAAGTGATGATGTCGTATTATCCTGAACTGCTAGGTGAATTGCTCTCAGCTCAAAACCAAACAGGCGAGATGCAGGAAAAAGAACTCACTGAATATAAGGTCCTTTATCAAATTGAAAGTACGGCAGACGAAGTCATTTCGTATTTATCGAAACACTTTGAGTTAGATCATCATAAACAAAATGAATATCAATTTAGTTGGATTGGGGAATGGCAACTTTACGAAGATAGTGAATTAGCTATGCCCCTTCGTCTTGGAAAGGTCTACGGAATGATCTCAGTGAAAAATAGAAAGTTACGCTTCGAAAGTATATTAGGAGACCGAGTTTCTGAATTTCAAACGTTACTTGAGAAGAAAGTAGCCGTCAAGCTTTTGAAAGTGGAGGAAAACAAGATAAAGATACCGTTCCATGCCGAAGTTTTAAACATGGTCGTATCGATGGACAAAAGTATTCCACGCTACTTCTCACTGTATGCACAAAATCGGGTGTTGTTAGATGTTAATGCACCAATTCCAATGTATGATCATCATTCTCTACGGTCTTTGATGAAAACAGGTCAGGAAGATGTAGCTGATGTTTGGTTAAAGCAATCAGAATATGATTTGTATAAAAATGTGTACCGCCAGATAGGTGAGGTAGAAGTAACAGCTGATTTTAATACGGTTAGAAAAGAACTCAATTTACCTTTATCACCATTTGTGACGGGGGGCGCTAGCAGAAGCTCAGCCCTTAAAAACGTTAATAACCTTGTTCGAGAAGAAGACATTCCATTTTTAGAAGAGCTTGGTTTCACGCCAACTAGCGTAAACAGCTTTTTTGCCAACGACTTTCTCGAGTTTTATAAAGAAAAAACGGTAGGTAAAAGTGAAGCGACGGTGCGAAAATATCGAGGTAGCTTATTTGATTTACAGTATTTATTAGAACAATCGTCTGTCACGAGCTGGAAAGAATGTAGTCCTACTTTTTGGGAGCATATGATATCCGTACAGTATGTGGACTTATATGAAACGATGAGTAAAACCCAAGTAAAAGATCTATTTAGCTCGTTAAAAGCATTCGCGAAATGGTTAAATGAGCGTTATGAATTCCATCCAGGACAAAATATCTTGAAAGCTATTCAAAGCAAAGAACCAGAGGATCTGTTAGCTGTCGGAGCTAGTCGCTCCTAATAATAGGGACGGTTCCCGATGAATAAAGAGTCGTGGCACCGAAGCTGTCTTTTTTTTCGACCAACGCCCGAATGAGTTAAGACAAGACAAAGACACGATAAGGAACGTAAATTAATAGCATTTTTTACAGCGATACTTAAAATGAAGCATAAAAAGAAAGAGGCTGGGACATAACCAAAAAGCTCAATTTAAAAGCGAATAATAGCAGGTTAAAGAAGCCTATAAATACAAAAATCCGAACTAATTCAAATTCTAACCGAAGAATTTCGAATCGTAGTTCGGATTTTTCTTTGACTAAAGCACTTTTATCCTAGCCTCATTCTCATCCTTTAGTAAGAATAATCGGGGAAAAAGAAAGGAAAGATGATCAAGCAACAATGTTAAATATCTCTTTTTCCTTAATCCAGATTTCTCCACCTTTATTCTAATACTTTAACGTCTTTCCGAAAGAAGTCTCCCTCTTCAAGCGTGTGAAGGGCGTAGCCCAACGGTAAGGGGGAGATGAATTTCGGTTGGGCTTTTTTCTTTTGTCTTTTTTCTCGTTATGTTATAATCAGTCTTATAAAGAATAAGGATTGATATAACAATGAAGTTAGATAGTAATAACCATTCAGTATTCTTGATGTATTATCACCTTGTATTAGTTGTGAAGTATCGAAGAAAGGTCATTGATGATACTATTTCAAACTATGCAAGAGATAAATTCGTGTCGTTGAGTGAGAAATACAATATTACATTAGTCGAGTGGAACCATGATATTGACCATGTACATATTCTTTTCAAAGCACAACCTAATAGTGAATTGTCCAAATTTATCAACGCCTACAAAAGTGCAAGTTCAAGACTCATCAAGAAGGATTTTCCTCATGTTCGTAAAAAGTTGTGGAAAGAAATGTTTTGGTCAAGAAGCTTTTGTTTATTGACTACTGGTGGTTCGCCTATTGAAATGGTGAAAAATTATATTGAAAATCAAGGAATGAAGTGAGGTGATTTGATATGGCTAAACAAAACAAGGCTTATAAGTTTCGACTGTATCCAACAGATGAACAGGCTTTGATGATACGCAAAACTTTTGGTTGCGTTCGTTTTGTCTACAATAAAATGTTAGCCGAACGAAAAGAAACGTACGAAAACCTGAAAGATGATAAAGAAGCATTGGAAAAGGTGAAGCATCCGACTCCTGCTAAATATAAAAAGGAGTTTGCATGGTTAAAAGAAGTAGACTCATTAGCCCTAGCAAATGCACAACTAAACTTGAATAAGGCATACAAAGCATTCTTCAAAGGTAATGCAAAGTTTCCAAAATTCAAAAGTAAGCGACATAACCAAAGCTACACAACGAATGTCGTAAATGGGAATATTCAGTTGTTGGATGGTCATATCAAATTACCGAAACTAAAAATGGTGAAAATCAAACAACATCGAAACATTCCTTCTGACCATACAATCAAATCTTGTACAGTTTCTATGACTTCATCAGGAAAATACTATATTTCCATTCTCACAGAGTACGAAAAAGAGATTAAGAGTAAGGACATTGAAAATGTTGTAGGTTTAGATTTTGAGATGAATGGGTTATTTGTTGATAGTGAAACAGGTAAGAAAGCCAATTACCCACGTTTCTATCGACAAATGATTGATAAATTAGCAATTGAACAACGTAAACTTTCTCGCAAAAAGAAGGGGTCTTCAAATTGGAACAAACAACGTATTCGAGTGGCTAAAATCCAAGAAAAAGTCGCCAATCAACGAAAAAACTACTTACATCATCAATCGAAAGCATTAGTTATATCTTATGATGCGGTTATTATCGAGGACTTGGATATGAAAGGGATGTCACAAGCTCTAAAATTCGGGAAAAGTGTCGCTGATAACGGTTGGGGAATGTTCACTTCTTTCTTACACTACAAGCTAAAAGAACAAGGGAAACAACTTGTCAAAATAGATAAATGGTTCCCATCTACTAAAACTTGTTCGAGTTGTGGTTCGATAAGAGAAATACGATTATCGGAACGTACCTATCAGTGCGATTGTGGGCTAAATCTTGATAGAGATTACAATTCGGCGCTAAATATCAAAAAAGAAGGCATACGCTTATTAGCAACTGCCTAATGCAAATATAAACTCTTGGAACAAGAGGGTTAGCTTGGTCAAATTCGTCAGCTACCAAAAGTGGCGATTACCCAAGAAGCCCCCACTTCAAACAACCCGTAAGGGTGGTAAGTGGTGGGTAGTTCACTATCACATAAGAGCACACAAAACATAAACTGTACAGAAGGGGGGGATTTATGTTGTTCGGAAGATACGGAAATAATGAAAAACTATATCAACAATCTCCAAATTCTGAACCTTCATACTCTAAAAATCCACCTATTACAGAATGTTCGATCCAGGATTTGTTCAAAGGGAAAAACTTAGATCTAATCGCAGCTGCTTTACTATTAACGGGTAAACTAAAGGTCGATTCGGTTGAGCTATTTCGCGGCTCGCCAGTTGTAGTTGTAACTTTACTTGGAAAATACTTAACGACTGGAAATGATAAATCTAATGCTTTAGCTGATTTTCTCGAAGAAAATGGAGATATGACACTTGATGATGTATTTGATGCTTTTCAGAAGAGAATGGAAAAAGGGAGATAAATAATGAGCAGAAAAAAATAAATGATTATGGTAATGAATATAAGGGAAAAGGTTTTGACGGAATAGGTTTAACAGGTGGAATCTTTCTCGCAATTTTTCTCTTTTTATTAGTTTTTGGCTCCACTGACATAGATGATTTAACAGATGCCCCTGGTTAAAGGAGCTTTTACCTGAGTATTATAAATGAGGCGTGTATACTTACGTCAACTTATGCATGTTCGTAGAGGGTGAAGGGTATTTTCTTCCTTTTACTAGACTAAACAATTAGTGCTTACCTTGACTTGGTAAGCACCGTATTCATGTACACTTATCTTTCAATTTCTAGCTTCGTACCATTGTCAAATTTTACTTGTAGCTCAATTTCTTGTTTGCATCGAGGCATTGTCAGTTGTTGTTCGTAGATTAGCGGTAGGAACAGTTGAACGTTCTTCTGTTTGAACAACAGTTTAATTAGATTATTTACCACAATAAATTTGCACAAAAAAATATTTATTTAGGGCATCTCTTTTCATTTGAGGTGTCTTTTATTTTATCGGGTAACAACTGCCAGTAACAACTAAATGAACACAGACTAAAGGCGCCACATTCTGTGGCAACGTATGTGTGACCCACATCTTGTAGGCCTCAACTAACCATCAGTGGGGGAAGAGGAAAACCCACTCACTGATGGATGTTTCACTTTATTCGATTAATTTTGACTTAAGGCAAAAAAATATAATGAATGAAAGTTATTTTACTCGTGTTATATAACTTGTCACCCCGCAAAAACGTTGCTGTAGACCCACTCGATATTGGTCTGATAGTATAAAAAAGCATAAAAAGAGGAATAGTTCATTAATTTTGTGGTGGTGTATATAGATGGATGATCGTTTTAAACAAGCAGAGGTTGCAACATGGATAGGAATAGTTGTAAATGGAGTTTTAGCAATAATGAAAGGGTTTATCGGTTGGTTGTCGGGAAGTCGAGCTTTAATAGCAGATGCCGCTCATTCAGCTTCTGATGTAGTAGGCTCAATTGCCGTTCTTGCAGGATTACGTACGGCTAAAAAGCCTCCAGATAAAGATCATCCGTATGGGCATGGAAAAGCCGAAAATATTGCGACGATCATTGTCGCTATTCTATTAATCGTTATTGGTGTAGAAATAGCGATATCTTCATTAAAAATAATTTTTGGTGAAATACCTCCTGCTCCCAAAGGGATAGCATTAGGCGCTATTATTATTTCGATACTCGTAAAGGAAGTGCTGTTTCAATATAAGTATCGTCTTGCAAAAAAAATTAACAGTTCAGCGTTACTAGCAGAGGCATGGCACCACCGTTCAGATGCATTATCATCAATTGCAGCTTTTGTAGGTGTACTGGGTGCCATCTTAGGTCAACAGTATAACTATCCTATATTCATTTATTTAGATCCATTAGCAGGATTGGTCGTATCCATCTTGGTTATTAAAGTAGGATTCTCACTGGCAAAGGAATCAAGCCTCATTATGATGGAGCAAGTTCTTGGTCCTGAAAAAACGAAACCTTACATTAAGACGGTAACTAATATCGAAGGTGTGAAAAGAGTTGACGAGTTGTTGGCTAGAACACATGGACACTACATTGTCATCGATATTAAAGTGAGTGTAGATCCTCATATAAGTGTAGAGGAGGGGCATTTTATTTCAAAGAAAGTCAAACAGGGTCTATTAGCTAACCATAGGGATATAAAAAAAGTATTTGTTCACATTAACCCGTATCGGATAGAAAGTAACTATAACAATGTACGTAATACAGTTAAAGTATAGGGAGTAAGATATCGAAAATAAACTAGGGGGTCATACATATGAAATTAGATGGAAAAGTAGCTATTGCAGGAGCAGCATTTGGTGCATCTAAGCATGCGGTGGTTGATTGCTGAAAATAAATAATACAAGATAGTTGAACAAATTTGACTTGTATTTAGTATGGTTTTAGTGATTTAATATATGATTCATAAATCTGGGTGGTACCGCGGTCCAATCGTCCCTTTTTAGAGGCGATTGGATTTTTTTATAGTAGTATAGCAGTCATTTTCTCAGTAAGTGCCCGATTGGTTCAAACTAACAATTAATAAGTACAAATAAGAGGAATTATTGACTTAATTATCGAAAGGGAAGATATACTTTAACACCATGTAAGAGAAGTCTGTTGAATAAGCCACTTTTCTGAACGCTTTAGGTGTAATTTAACTACAGTGTACAAACAAAAGTAATTCCAAATAATGGATATATTTTATTTGTACAGGGAGGAAACATGAAAATGAATAAACTTGTAAATTTCAATAAGGCAAAAAGCTTTCTTCAAACGGATCAATCTAATAAATTACTACTTCTATCAGTAATTCTTATATGGGGGTATGCATGGGTAACAATGAAAATGTCATTGGAATATACAGGCCCATTTACCTTCTCAGCTTTTCGGTTTCTTATAGGTGCTCTAACGTTACTGCTCATCCTATTTTGGAAAAGAGTACCTAGGCCGAAAAAAAAACTTTGGGGACCGCTTATTTTACTTGGAATATTTCAAACTACCTTAGTTTATATTTTTGTAATGACAGGAATGAGATTTGTAGATGCAGGAAAATCATCAGTTATTCTATATTCTATGCCACTTTGGAGTGCCATTCTTGCTAGCAAGTTTTTAAACGAAAAAGTTTCATGGATAAGAGGTGTCGGAGTAGGGTTAGGTGTAGTGGGGCTTTCTTTTGTTATTGGTATAGACGTTTGGAAAAATCAAAATATGATGGTTCTAATGGGTGAAGGATTCATTGTATTAGCAGCAGTCATTTGGGCTGCCGCTAACATCTACCATAAAAAGGTTTTTGCTGGTGAAAATCAGTTAACAGTTACAACGTATCAAATGTTGTTTGGTATGGTCGGGTTATTTTTGGCAGCTTTATTAATGGAAAGAAATGAACCAATTATTGTGAATGTAACAAGCATATCCTTACTTCTTTTTACTGGGATATTAGCTTCAGCATTTTGTTTTTCCGTTTGGTTTTATTTGTTAGAAAAGCTAGATACAAATACATTAACGAATGCTTCCTTGCTTGTTCCGATTGCCGGTATAGTTGCTAGCTATTTTTCTCTCCAAGAACCAGTTACATTAGAGATGTTCTTTGGAGCTATGTTGATACTTATTGGGATCATGGTAAATAAAAATGATCAACTAATTTATAAAAAATTAAAGTTAAAAACGGGACACAATGAGAATATATGATGACTACATAATAAACGACACTTTTTTTTATCATTAGCAAAAATTTTATCCCGCAACAACTGGCAGTAATACAACCACTTCAAGACTTTGAGGAATCAAAGGAGGATTAGTGGGGGATAAACTGCCAGTACAAGCTTAATGAACACAGACTAAGTGCGCCAGGTCCTGTGGCAACGTCTGTGTGAGCCACATCGTGTGGGCCTCAACTAACCAACAGTGGGGGAAGAGGCAAACCCTCACCGATGGAAGTTTCACTTGATTATAACAATTGCCAGGGAAGGTATTTCTAAAGGACCAAGGATAAGACGGTTAACACATCATGAGGTTTTCCGGATGAAGAGAAGCGTTAAAAAAATGGTATAAGAAACCCTTCAATTTCTAAAAATGAAAATGGAGGTGTCCACTATGACATACAACCATGATGTAGATTACGACCGAGACGGTGATCGTGAAGATCAAATTTCAAAAGATCAAAGAGAAGAGATCTTAAAGGAAAATCTTAAACAAGAGGAAGAAATGATGAAATCGTATCTCATTTTAGCTGAACGGACTCACGATGATGACGTATTAAAAAATCGCCTAATGAATTTTGCTGAAGGAAATGCCAAACGCTCAAGACAATTAGAGGATGAGATTAATCAAATTCCAGAAGACGCGCAGTAAGGTTGAATTCATTTTATCCCGCAACAACTAGCTGTAATACCCCCACTTCAAGACTTCGAGGAATCAAAGAAGGATAAGTGGGGATAAACTGCCAGTACAAGCTTAATGAACACAGACTAAATGCGCCACGTCCTGTGGCAACGTCTGTGTGACCGACAGACATCGTGTGGGCCTCAACTAACCATCAGTGGGGGAAGAGGAACCCCCTCACTGATTGAAGTTTCACTTTATTATGAAAAAAGTGTCATTGTATTAGGCGGTGTAAACAATAAAAAATCTGTATAAGAACAACTTTATTTTTCTAAAAAATGAAAATGGAAGTGTCCAATATGGCATCCTCTTTTGGCGTAACAGTGTTTAGTTGATAAAAATCAACTCATTAAGGGGTAATCTTCCATCTAAGTATGTTAACGAAAACTGTTTTTTCTGTGCTCACGAAGTCTTTTTTAACTTCAATTGTTTCTTCTTTTCAAATACAGGGATGAGTCGAGAGGAGATCCATGCGACAATAGGAATCGTTAAAATAATCGCAATACTCCCAGCAATTCCTTGAATAATCTCGATGCTTATAAGGTCCATGTTCATTAATTGATGGTAAGGTACATTTAAAGAATAAAGCACTAAGATTGAATTTAAAGATGTTCCTGTAAAGGCAAGGATCAACGTATTTGCACTCGTTCCCATCATATCTCGGCCCACATTCATTCCAGATTGAAACAGCATTTTATTAGTTATTTTGCGGTTGTTGGAATGAATTTCTTGAGCGGACGAGGCGATTGACATCGCAATATCCATGATCGCTCCTAAACTAGCAATAAGTATTCCCGCAAATAGCAGCCCGCTAATTTGCATATTCGTTTCTCGCGCAACTAAGATTAACGTTTCTGCTTCGTAGGTGTTAAATCCTGTTACACGGGCAAAGTGTCCAGATAAAATAGAAATCACCCCAGCGATAATTACGCCAATCGTCGTCCCAACGATAGCTGATATTGTCTTTGCGCTCCATCCATTCAGTAGAAATAGCGTCACACAGGTGGCAAGGACTACAATTAATACGGATGAAAAGATCGGTGAATAGCCTTTATACAACATCGGTATAAATAAAAATATGATGATCGCAACGGTAAAAATAATTCCCGCAATCGTTTTCAGTCCTTTTTGTCCGCCAACAATCCCCATAATGGTGATAAAAGCAAAAATTAAACCGTAAAGGATAGGTGCTCGGTAATGATTATAAACTGAGACAATGTACAGCTGTGAGCTGGCGGTATCTACAGAGACGATAATACGAGAGCCCGGCTCAACATAAACATTATACAGCGTACTGAGGTAATTTTTGATTGTATGGATTTCTCCTTTATATTCTCCTGTTAAAACTGCTACTTCAATTTCTTGCGATCCTAGATATAAGCCACTAATCGTATCATCTTTAGTTATATCCTCACTAATAATATCGATGACCTTCGCTTTTTCAAAATGGACGTAAGCTGATCCACTTTGTTCATTAAAAATGACTTTTTCTCCTGTATTAAACCAATACAATATGAGACCTAAAACGAGTAATGAACTTAATAATAAGAAATATTGTTTTACACATTTCAACATGCATCCTATCCTTTCCGAGTCTAGCACGATTATTAAGTTATTGTACAAGCAGACTGTTAAGGAGCACTAATTGTTGTGTAAATTTTTACTAAAGTTCCTGTAAATAAACGTTTTTGTCCTTTCAGGAGTATTGAACTAGCCTTTTCGTCTATAATGAATTCAAAAGGCTTAAAAGGTAAAGGGGTAAAAGTGAAAAAAGATATATTTTTTCTATAAGTCTACTAAAGTGATGCTAGTTATATTGTGATAGATTCGGGCTAGAAACCTTATCGTTAAGCTAGTTCTTCGTCGATTTGAAAATGTAAAATTTTTAATTTATTAATTTACACACTATTCATTAAATTTACATTCTTTCATACAAAATTTACTGAAACTCTATTATTTATCGAATGGAATTGCCGTAGTATTACAGATGTGCATGTATTATACCGCGGTAATAGATGCCACAATATAAGAGGAGGGAAGTAATATGATGCAAAATAAGAGTTCAGTCGCTTTCTTTTTATCTTTCATCATGATCTTTTCATTAATGTTTAGTAGTTTTGGTGTTGCTTTTGCTAATGAGATGGTAAGTGTGGATCAGGAACAAATGGAGAAACAAGATGTATTGATTCAAAGTACAGATGTTGTAAATGCATCTACTTATTCTATTTCAGGTATTGCGATCAACCCTGGTAGAAATGAATCAGAGCTTTATTTTGCTTGGTACTCACCCCGAGGACCTACAGGAACCGTTGTTCAATTTGCGGAAAAATCGGACATGGTAGGAAATGAATTCCCAATTGAGCAAGCAACGACATTTGAAGGTACAGCTACTAACGCTGTGACAGGTTTCTCTTCTAATAAAGTCGTTGTAACAGGCCTTGTGCCAAGGAACGAATATGTTTACCGACTAGGTGACGGAAATGATGCGCATTGGAGTCCTGTATATGAATTCAAGACGCAAGCAACTGATGAATATAGTTTTTTAATGTATGGTGATCCACAAATCGGAGTAGGGGGTAATGTTACTTCGAATGCACAAGGGTGGGTCAATACGGTTAATAATTCGTTAAACCAATTTCCAGATGTAAACTTTTTAGTTTCTGTTGGTGATCAAGTTGAAACCGCAACAAGTGAGGCGCATTATGATGGCTATTTCGCTCCAGAACAATTAAAAAACTTTGCTATGAGTACAGTTCAAGGAAATCATGATAATCAAATCAACTATCAATATCACTTCAATACCCCGAATCATTCGCCAGAATATATTTCAACCAATGCAGGTGGTAATCACTACTATACGTATGGCAACACACTTTTTATGGTGTTAAATACGAATGCTCGAAGTGGTGCAGGTCATAAGGCATTTATGCAAGAAGCAATTGCTAACCATCCTGATGTTGAATGGAAAGTTGTCATTAACCACCAATCTCTTTATAGTTCGGCTAATCATTCAACAAGTAGTACAACGGCAGATTTAAGAGCCAACCTTTTTCCTGTCTTCGATGAGCTTGAAATCGATGTTGTTTTAGCTGGGCATGACCATTCTTATACAAGATCTTATCATATGCTAGGAGATCAACCTCAACTTCAACAAACCGTGGATCCATATGGTAGAGTCGTAAATCCAACAGGAACATTGTATATTACGAACAACTCAGCTAGTGGAAGTAAATACTATAATTTAAGAGCTCCAGCTCCACATGAAGCTGTAGTTTCACAACCGAGAGTCCCAACGTTTTCACATGTAGAAGTCACAGATAATAGTTTTACGATTACTGCTTATATTACTGATACGATGGAGATTGTTGATACGTATACGATCGTAAAAGATCCTTCCATCGCACCACCAGAACTGTCTGAACTAATGCTTTCAACTGAAGAACAAACACTCGCTACAACGCCGTCTACTGTTGTGCCGAATGAAATTACATTAAGCTTGCGAGGCGTAAGCGAGAACGGCTTCAACGTACCTGTTTCTTCAGAAAGCTTACAATACAAGACGAGTCCAGAAGACGTCCTAAACATTAACTCTGATGGCTTAGTTACGATCGCAAATCGAGCTTATAATGGACAAGTAGAAGTTTGGGCTGAAGTGACACAAGATGGACAGGCTGTTACGAGTAACAAAGTCATTTTAAAAGTACAGCATATTAAGGATACTATTCTATTAAAACGTGGTAGTGAATGGAAATATCTTGATAACGGTTCAGATCAAGGCATCGCTTGGAGAACTGCAGATTTTGGAGATAGTGCTTGGTCTACTGGGGCGGCCCCTCTAGGATACCCAATTAGTGAATCTCGTCCGACGTTTGGAAGTGTAAACACACTTATTGATTTCGGACCCAATTCCAGTAGTAAATACGCGACCTATTATTTTAGAACTGAATTTACTATTGATGATTTATCGAAAATTGGCGATCGTGGAATGGTGGGGTTTGGCATTGATGATGGTGTCGTTCTTTACTTAAATGGTCAAGAAATTGGTCGATTTAATCATCCAGAAGGTGAAGTACCTTACAATAAGTACTTACAAGATTTCAGCGGTTTTGGAGTCGCTAATGAAAATCAGTTTGAAACTTTTGTGTTAGATGAGACGCATATGGCTTATTTAGTAGAAGGTGTGAACATATTAGCTGCTGAAGTTAGACAAGATCGACCAAACAGCTCCGATATTTATTGGGATATGGAGTTTACTGCGGCACAAACATTTACCCCAGACATGTCTGAATTAGCTAACTTAGAGGTCGAAGGTGGAGAGTTAACGAGCGCATTTCAACACAATAGCTATGAATATTTTGTGAAAAGAAGTAAAGAAGAGCCGTTAAAACTCATTCCAACGGTATTTACTGAAGACACAACGATTACAGTAAACGGGGAAGTTGTCGCCAATCGCAAACCATCCAATGAAATTCCTTTGAATAATGGCAAGGCGGTTATTAAAGTAGCAGATTCTAACGGAAATGAAACGACTTACACCTTAACAATTTTTACAGAAGAGGCATTTGTAGCAAAAGGAAGTGAATGGAAGTATTTGGATGACGGTTCAAATCAATATACGTCGCTTGATCAAATGACTGACTGGAGACATCCTGATTATGACGATCGTCAATGGAAGTCAGGTCCAGCCTTACTTGGTTACGGTGGATATAATGGGGAAAAGACAACTGTCGGATTCGGCCCTAGCTCTAGTAATAAATACCCTACAACATATTTTAGAAAGACAATTGAAATCGAAAATCCTGACGCGGTGTTTGATTTAAACTTAAGCATTTTGAGGGATGATGGGGCTGTTGTTTATTTAAATGGGGTCGAAGTATTTAGAAATAATATGCCTGAGGGTGAAATTGGTTACTTAACATTAGCAGCTAGCACAATAGGAAAAGATTATAACTACTATTCAACGGAAGTAGTTCCTACTCTTTTAAGAAAAGGTGAAAATGTACTGGCGGTTTCAATTCACCAAGATCGAAGAAGTAGTTCAGACATTGTATTTGATCTGGAAATGGTGGGGAAAACTTCAGCGAAACAGCAACCGATTGAGGCTGTAAATCTAGAAATAGTAACAGCACCAAACTTAGTGACGTATATTGAAGGTGAAGACTTAGAGGTAGATGGTGCTGTCGTGAGAGTAACGTTTAGTGACGGAAGCACGAAAGATGTGGAAGTAACAGCTGAAATGGTTAGTGGATATGACAAATCAACTTTAGGCACTCAAACGATAACAGTCTCAGTAGAAGGCGTTGCTACTGAATTTCAGGTGACAGTTATTGCCAAACAGGTTACTAGTATAGCCTTTATTTCAGATCCAAAAATCTTCGTTTATGAAAAAGGCGCAGAAGAACTATCAATTGAAGGAGTGACTATACTAGCAACGTACAATGATGGTACAGAAGAGACGGTAGCTATCACTCAAGAAATGATTAGTGGTTTTGACAGCAGTGCACTGGGCGAGCAAGAGATAACTATAACCTATGAAAACGATGTGTTAACATTCGTCATCCTCATTGTAGAAAACATTAAGGAAAGTCCTGCTGCACCAGCAGTTGCTACTAGTATTTTAAAAGAAAACAACTTACCTAATGTGATAGGCACTGGAAAATCACGCGTTAATATCGTATCAGAAGTGGCGCAACAAATGGGAAAAGGTGCAGATTTTAACGGTATCAGCAAAGAGGATAGATGGAACTATTATCTAGAAGTAAAGAAATACCTAAAGGACACTTATGATTTAAACTTAAAGTAACAGTAGAAATAACATGTAATTAACTAACAAAACGCTCAGAGATGAATGCTCTGAGCGTTTTATTAATGCGTCTATTCAATTGAAGTATCCGTAAGCTTACTAAAGATTTATTGCTTCTCTTTTTCTTGTAACCATTCTTTGTATTCAGGTAGAGTGTATTCGTCAGTTTTTACAACCGTCCATTGACTATCAATCTGTTTTAAGAATATTTTTAATAAATATTCACCGCCCGATTCTTCAAAATCATTTCTTAAATAACCAATGCTTCCGTGAACAAAAACAATTACTTCATCCTCATTGATTGATTTCACTTTGATTCGATCGTAACTTTCAATATTGTAATTAGCATCTAGCAAATCAAATCCTTCATTTAAGGGTTTCAGTTCATACTTCTCTATATTGACTCCTTGCTCAAGGTCTATATTATGTTTTAACTCTGGATACTTTTGCCATAGAATTTGAATATCATTATTTATTACAGCTTGAGTTCTATGATACATATATTCTCTAATAGGCTTAATATAATCTACCCAGTTTGATGGTTCTGGTTCGACAAAACCTCGTATTATCTCCTTTTGTGTATTAAAATCATCTGATGAAGTTGAGTTATGGTGACATCCTAATAAAGATAATAAAAAAACAACTATTATACTTCCTAAAAGAAAATTCTTCATAGTCAATACCCCTTATTATGTATGACAAATATTTTTTTGAAATTTTGTATTAAGACTAACTTTCATGACATTTCGTTACTATATCGGTTTGCAAACGTGTATTTAAATCTCTTAATCAATCACCTTCGTAACATGGATGTCTTATTTTTTTCTGAAAAACATTAAATCAGAAAAAGTTAACCCAATAGATAAACCGAAAGGAGTAGCAAAATTCCAAATAGTCAATTCTGATGGTTTGAAAAAATAATAATAAAGAAAGTATACAACGCTTAAAATTGTGAACAAAATAATAAACTTAAACACTCTTTTTCTAATTTGAATCCAAGTCAAATTTCTAATATTTATAAGGGCTTGAACAATTAAATGCAAACTATATAAAAGAAGAAAGATTGCGTATCCAATAATAAATTTAGTAGCAAGTGGTGAATGAATATCTTTATAGATTATAAATATCGTGATTATCGTTCCTGCTAAAAATACAATAAATAAAATTAGGTTTAAGTAAATTCCCTTCTTCATCTTCCCATCCTTACATCAACTCTTTTTGTGTAACAAGCCAAGTTTCGTTACCTTGTTAGTTGCTAGTATAAGAACATCACTTCACAAACTTCTTCTTCATTTTAACATATAATTACAATTCACCTTATCTTTTGAAAAATAGTATTTCAAAAGATTTAGGATGTTATTTACGCGCGTCAACAATAACGAGTCTCGTTCAATTCACTTGAAAAGTAGTTGCTTTAATAGAGATTTCAGTTTAAATTAAAATAAAAACGATACTGGAGTTTTTTTCCTATATTCGGTTTGGTTAAAATAAAAATTCATCGAGCATAAAAGGGGAGTAACATGGGGAAAAGAATATTGTTGATGATCTTCATCATGTTGCTTCTTCCATTTTATACGGTGACGGCAAGCAACATATCTAATTATTTACCTAGTAATATCTCTATCTATGATGGAGAAGGGACGATTGAACAAATCAGTAAAGAAGTGAATTGGAAGCCTTTACGTACAAATCACCCCAACACTGATAACTTCATATGGTTAAAAGTTGACGCTCCGACAGATAGCCATAAAGATCCGTACTTATATTTGAATACCGCACCGGCATTTTTTGAAGTTTATCAAAATCAAAATCTTATTTATTCGTATGGTGAAAAAGAATCTGATCCAAGAATTCAAAATTACCGACGGTGGGATCTAATCTCAATTGATGAGAATGAACCCGTGTTTATACAACTAAAGGGGAATTTTCCAGAAACCGTATCAATTGGTGCAAAGCATCAGTTTTTAGAACAAATGCTTTATGCGGATCTTATCCGGATTATTGGAAATATCGGGCTCATAGTAATGGCATTCTTTTCAATGATTTTTTATTTGTTTAATAGAAAACAAACGCTACCCCTTATTTTTGCAGGTTTTGCCTTATCCTTAGCGATTGGTGGATTGTTAAGGTTAGAAACTAAACAAATTCTGTTGGATGAGGCACTTCTATTTTTTTATCTAAATGCATTCATATCTATGATTGGCCCGATTTTTTTCTTTTTGTTTTTTTCAAAATTATTGGATATACGGTACAAAAAACTGGTAGCTTGGTCGTGGAAGCTTTATGGAGCCTTCTGTTTGTTCGCTCTTTTTGTTCTAACTTTATGGCCACAATTTCTTGTTGCGGTTATGGTCGGATTGAATGTTCTCCTAATGGTTAGTATGCTTTCAATCTCAATATTCATGGTTTTGTCTTATGTGAAGACAAAAAGGAAAGTGCTTTTATATTCCATTCTGGGTGTCACTGGCTTTATCATGATATATATCATCGGCCTTATTGGACAAATAGCCGAACTCAGAATTGAGGTTGGACTAATTGCAAACTATGTATTAGTAACAGCTTGTATTAGTATTTTTATCAGTCAATATGTAGAGCTTAACCGAAAGATCCAAAGATACTCAGAGGAACTAGAAATTAAAGTTGAGGAAAGAACGAATGAATTAAAGGAAACTCACCATCAGTTTGTAAAATCAATCCAAGAAAGTGCCACAGCGATGGCGGAAATTGCAGCGTTAGAGGAGCGGAACCGAATCACCCAAGAAATACATGATAATGTCGGTCATACACTTACAGCAACGATTTTACAAATTGAAGCAAGCAAACGCTTAATGGATAAAGATCTAATGTTAGCGAAAGACAAAATGGATCTCGCTCAAACCCTTGTTCGTAAAGGCATTGATGATATTCGCAGTTCAGTACGAATGCTAAAGGCTAATGATTGGAGCTTTGATTTAAAAACATCGTTACAAGAACTGATCCAAGAAACGTGTAAATATACAGACGTCCACATTGATACGGAGTTGTCAGCCATTCCCAACCTGACGCATCAACAAAAAAGTACGCTTGTTTTAGCATTAAAAGAAGGATTGACGAATGGCATAAAACATGGAAAGTGTAAGAGGTTTCATTTTAGGTTAAGTGTTGAAAAGGATAAGGTTAGATTTCTCCTTAAAAATGATGGACAACCGTTGGAGTTGCAGAAATATGGTTTTGGACTTTCGGCGATGAATGAGCGAATTCAACAATTAGGTGGAACTCTACACCTCTATCCTGAAAAAGAGTGGGGTTGTGTGTTACAAATATCCATCCCGATATAAATGATAAGTAATTTTATGAGCTTAATAGAGTATGGAGAAATAGTAAAAAAAGCTGTCATTTTCGATGGTCGCTTAATTTTTTCAATAATGTCGTTGAACCACGTCTTTTTAAGGAACTGAAGTAATTCAAGGCGAAAAAAAATTCTGCAATTCTAGTAAGTTGTCAGTGGATCAGGTATATACGGTATGGGCTCAATAAACAATAAATATGGTTCTTCAATAATCAGGCTCTAACCTTATAGAGTTAGCTCCTATATTCTCATTACCTTAAGGCCGATAAGTGGTGGGTAGTTCAAGTGAAAAAACGCTGGCTTCCAACACTCGAGAAACGCGAGCAATGATTGATGCAGCTATCCAGAATAATGTATTATTAATGGAGGCGATGAAATCAACGCTTCACCCTAATTTCAAGAGGAAGAAGAAAACCTTGACATAATTGGAAAAGTTCGCCGATATAATGCGAGCTATTGTACATATCCTCACGCTATTTAAAATGGGCCTTCTATCGTTAATTGTCTGTCATCATGACATTCGTGTCTGAGCGATTATGTGAGGAGTTTTAAATACGTATGGGTTGAAAAACTTATCTGTACGACCTAATTTTTAATTTTTAGGAGAGAACAACATGGAAGTTTTTACAGAATATTTAGCGAGTATTGATAACCCGCAACATCAGGCCCAAACGGAAGAAGTTTTGTTTTGGGTAACTAAGAAATTTCTTAGTTTAATGCCAAAAATTGCGTGGAACCAGCCCATGTTTACTGATCACGGCACATATATTATTGGCTTTAGCGTAGCCAAACATCATTTGGCTGTTGCCCCTGAAAGGGTAGGGATTAATCATTTTTCAAATGAAATTGTACAGGCGGGCTATGGTCACACCAAGGAGTTGGTACGGATCAAGTGGAATAGTCCAGTTGATTTCTCATTACTAGAGAAAATGATCGAGTTTAATATTTTGGATAAGGCAGAGTGTTCAACTTTTTGGCGGAAATAGAAAAAATAAGATATCCTTTAGAGGCTTTTACTTGCGTATTCAGACCTTTTGGGTTCGTTAAATGAAAAAGTGTTCTGTCGACGGTAAACCGAACTAGAAGCTCTTAGAAACCCTGTAACGGGTTTATTTCAGAGGTGAAAACACGCTATTACGAGGTTAATTGAAGAATAAAGGGAACCCACTATAATGAGGTTCCCTAAAATTATGCAATAAGATTAATATCTTTATTCTCTAAAGCTTTACATAAAATAGATTCTTAATTGGACAAGATCTATGATACTACCGTCTACTGCACTATGGGAATAAACCCATATTTCGCCACCGCGAGTGGTCGGTGGTTGGTCGAAGGGAACCGTTCCAGAAAAATAACCGTATGCAGGTGGGCCATCCAATGCGGTTGTAAAACGTTCATTTGAAATAATCACATTGTTATCATCGCGAATTTGCATCAGCACGTTGGCTTCAAATACTCTTGCAAACCCTTCAATACGTACCCCGCTTTGAATAATATCCCCTGGTAAAGGACGAATAGTTACAATATTTTGAGAGGACGGAAGAGGAAGAAGGAGACGAAAACCAACGTAAATTAAATCAAGTGAGAAGCCAGGCCTTCCGTCGTTTGCCGCTATTAAATTGGCAACAGGGATTTGAAATCGTCTTGAAATGCTAGTTAATGTATCGCCTACTTCAATTTCGTAGACAAATGCTGGAACCCACAACGGTTGCCCTATAAAAATCAGGTTCTGATTTTGAAGGCGGTTAACTCCTGTGAGTAGATCGATATGAGTAGAAAATTGCTGGGCAATCCGATAAAGCGCATCTTGGGGCTTAACTATATAAATGGTCCGAAATGGGCGTTCGGCAGGGACAGGTATTACGAGAGTCCAACCAGGATAAATTAAGTTTGAATCCGTTATCGGCGGAATTAGTTGATTGGCTCTTTGAATCCCTGAGACCGTACTGCCAAACCGTGCAGCGATTGAAAATAACGTATCACCAGGCTGAATGGTATAAATAACATGTGTCTCTCTTACGACAGGCATGGTAATATCACTCTCCTTCATGTTTTTTAATGAGTTGCCTAAATAGGGGATCTATAAAAGAAGAAACGTAAAAGATATTGAGGAAAAACACCAACACTAAAAAAACAAAATGGTTTTTCAATATTTGGCGCTAACCTCATGGAGTTAGCGCCTGTATTTTTCATTACGACCCGATTTGAAGAATATATTATGTATGACGGAGTGTTTTTAAAAAATGAAAAGAAAAGAGGAGCGTTCAATAAGTGGTAACCGTTAGATCACAGATTTCCATATAGGTCCAGCTGGTATTGCTTCAGCTTTTAATAATTATGATCCAAGCAGGTTGTACAAGAACATCTATGTGCTAAAAGCAGCAAACCATTTTATTGGGAGTGTAAGAGAAAAACAGAGTTCAATGAGCCAACTATAAGTAACATCGACCTTACAGGGGGACTTAATGAAGACTCGGGGACTTAGCGGATATAAGCTATAAACCTGCCTTTCTTTTAGAATTGAGAAGGCTATTAGTATAAAAAAATCTGACGGTGAAGCGGCGGAATACCTATTTATCAAAGGCAGATGATTTTGATCTTTTGAACTTCACGGATTTGAGGTAAAAAGAAGAAAAACGAATTAAACGTTTGAATGAACAAGACTAAGGATTCCAAGCCTGTGGAACTCCTGTGTAACATCATCGTGTGGCCCGTAACTAATATACAGTGAGGGATGAAAAATGTATCTATAAAGGAGTAAAAACAAAACGTGATGATATGGCTTTCTTACCTTATACGTCTGGTACAACAGGTAACCCAAAAGCTGTGGTACACACTCATGGATGGGCATTTGCACATTTACAAACTGTTTCAAAGAATTGGTTAGGAGTTAAGGAAGGTGATAAGGTTTGGGCAACAGCAGCTCCTTGTTGGCAAAAGTGGATTTGGAGTCCTTTCCTTTCTACAATCGGTTTAGGGGCAACAGCTTTTGTATACCATGGAAATTTTGATCCTAACAAATACTTAAAATTATTACAAGACCACCAGATTTCAGTTTTATGCTGTACACCAACTGAATACCGCCTAATGGCAAAGGTGGACAATATTGAAAAATATTCATTAACCGCACTTCGAAGCTTAGTCTCTGCAGGTGAACCACTGAACCGTCAAGTTATAGAAACATTTAAAAAATATTTTAATATAGATATCCGTGATGGATATGGACAAACAGAAAATACACTCTTAGTCGGAACAATGATGGGAATGGAGATTAAACCAGGATCAATGGGTAGACCGACTCCAGGTAACGAAGTAAATATTATCAACGAAGAGGGGAATCCTGTAAAACCTGGTGAGGTAGGGGATATTGCTGTCCATAGAAGTACACCTGCATTATTTGTAGAATATTACAAGGATCCAGAACGAACTGCAAAAGCATTTCGTGGAGATTGGTATATTACAGGAGATCAAGCAACTAAAGATCAGGATGGTTACTTTTGGTTTGAAGGCCGAAGTGATGATATTATTATTAGTTCTGGCTATACAATCGGGCCTTTTGAGGTAGAAGATGCATTAACTAAGCATTCTGCAGTTCAAGAGTGTGCTGTAGTTGCAAGTCGAGATGAGATACGTGGTAGCGTGGTAAAAGCATTTGTTGTGTTACGAAATTCTGAAGATGCAAATAAAGAAAATATTATTGCAGAATTTCAAGAACATGTAAAAAAGCTAACTGCACCATACAAATACCCTAGACGAATAGAATTTGTATCTGAATTACCCAAAACTACTTCAGGAAAAATCCGTCGGGCGGAATTACGACAGCAAGAAATTTATCGTAAATAGAAAAATAAAATTTATCTGAGGTAGTCTCTAGAACAATTGATCTTCAAAAAAGTTTGCCAAGGAGTTAATCGAATTGAACACTACTCCAGATGCTCCCGAGGACGTGGTGAAATTGTTTACTTCGTCCATTCCAATGGGTAGTTATGGAGCTCCAGAAGAAATTGCTAATGTGGCATCCTTCTGATTATCCGATGAATAGTCGTATGTAACGGCATAGATTTACATGATTGACAGCGGGGGATCATCAACAAAAACGGGACTTGGGGACATGTTCAGTATCCTGCCAAAGCTGGTGCATTGTCCGACTCAGCATTAAGTATTGGTATTGCGGTTATTTTCAAGCTCATTTAGTTTGTTGTTGATTCATCGATTATGTTCTTGACTCAATGGGTCGGTGGCGAATACATTAGGAATTTCAAAAATTCAAAATAAGGGTGAGTGAGGAAAAATGGAAACGAATGGTTTGTATCAAAAATCAAATATTCGCAGATTATCAGAATTATCAAAGCTTTCCCCAGAAACATTTAAAGCATTTTTTGAATTTGATAAGTTAGCTCTATCTGACGGGCTGATTCCGAGGAAAACGAAAGAGTTAATTGCTGTGGCGGTTGCACATGTTACAGGCTGTCCTTATTGTATTGATGCCCACGTAACTGCTGCAAAAAAGGTAGAAGCGTCAAAAGAAGAAATGGCTGAAGCGATTATGGTTGCGACCGCATTAAAAGCGGGTTCTGCCATCGCTCATGGGTTGAATGCATTACCAGCATTTGATGGCGACAATGAAGGCGATCTTTATCAAAAATCTAATATGTCCCGGTTCAAGGAATTTAATGAATTAAGTCCTGAAGCCTTTCGTGCGTTTAATAGATTTGATATGGAAGCAATGAAGCCAGGGCTCCTAAGCGAAAGAGAGAAGGAATTAATCGCGATTGCGATTGCCCATGTAACAGGTTGTCCGTATTGCATTGAAGTCCATACAAAAAGTGCAAAGAAATTAGGGGTTTCACGTGAAGAGCTGGCAGAGACTATTTTTGTAGCGACTGCCTTAAAAGCTGGCTCGGCTTTAGCACATAGTGTGAATGCATTAAATGCTTATGACTTTTAAGAGATATGTAAACGTAATCTTAAGGGATCAGGACAAATTTCTGTTGACCCGTAAACAATGAAGTATTAAAGAAGATGTTGTCGCTTTTTCACTAATATACCGTGATCCATGAAAGGATAAGCTGATGATTCCGCGTAAACAGGAGGAGTCGGTTTATCCTTTTTACTGATTAGGGATTCTTAGCTTTAATTTGAGAAAAATAGAGGAATAATAGACATGCTTATTATCAATCTATTTAAAGATTAATAATGAGCATGTCTAGTAAAGTACAAGCATGGAAATACTAACAGCAAGATTACTAAGAAGGAGAAGAGAAAAATGAAACAAGAGAACAAACCATTAATCCATATCGTCCAAGAGGACCGTTTTGAATTAAAATTTTATCTGGCTCATTTGTCTAGCCATTATAAAGCTTGTTTTAAAAATGAGAAAAGAAGAATAAATGGGTACGAAAAAATGAATATCGGGCAATCTTCTAGAAGACCTTACCATCTTTTGGAGATGGGTAGGGTCTTTTTTGTGTGGTGGGTACCTGACAATGAAAAACCGCCCAGCTCCGTAGGAGGTAAAAGGGTGACTTTCATAAATAAATAGATGCATGGACAACTACCACTCTTAAGGTAGCAGTTGCAGGGTGAAGTGTTACCAGTACTTCTCTTTTTAATAATAATCTACTTATACATACATGAAGTATACCTTTACCAATTCACAATAATCGCCAATGATAGAATTCCCGGGTAAGGTATTTTTGAATTGGCGATGAATTCAATATGAATCTCACTTGGTCTATAACAGAAAAGAGTATTTGTTACTGATGGGGTAATAATTTTTTCCATATGGCAAACGATTGGACATAAAGGTTATATTAACTAAGTTAATCCATGTTGCTCAACATACAGAAGCTTTTATTCGCAGAAGTTTACTACTATACTTGAGCGCTGAATGTGTTCAAGGCGGTGGTGCGGTATTCAGTTGGAGTTACCTTGAAACGGCGCTTGAAAGTGCGACTAAAGTGGGCAGCATCATTGAAGCCCCATTGAAAAGCAATATCTGTAACGGTACGTTGAATTTGTTTAGGGTCACCGAGGTCTCGGCGACATTTGTCCAAGCGTCGGTCACGGATAAAAGCGGCTACCGATTGTCCTTCAGGTTCGAATAACTTGTGAAGGTATCGGATAGAAATTCCTAGGCTGGAGGCTATCAAGGAAAGCGTGAGTTCTGGGTCGGCCAAGTGGGCAGAGATAAACGATCGGACACGCTCCCGATGAAAGTTGGTCATGGAGTAAACCTCGTTAAGCTTAACACTGGAGACAGTGCTAAATGCAGTCGCCAGTAAATCCATAGTACATTCTGCTACTCTTATCCTGGCGAGGGGGTCGAGATCAAGATAAGAGGTTGCCAAATTTCTTAAGAATGTCGATACCATGGAGTTAACTGGATGTTGTGTCCCAGGCATCTTTACTGATGTAACCAGCTTCGTTTGACCATAGCGGGCATGAAGCAACGAGCGAGGGAACTTGAGAATAAGTTGTTTATACGGTTGCTCACCATGAAATACATAAGGTCTGGTACAGTCAAACAGGATAAAATCACCTGGCTGAAGTCTGGCCATACGTTGATCCTGCTCGGTATAACTTATGCCTTCAGTTTGTAAAAGTATGAGAAAATTATCTTCCTCACACTGACGCTGCGAATGAACAGCATGGTATGGGGACGAAGTTAATTCAGAAATTTGTACATCTTCTATATATCCACTTTCAATTTGACCTGAAAACGTCTGAGAGGATAGTTGAAACATATCTTGCCTTACAATATTACCAACTATATCATGCCAATATTCGAAACGTTCCCGTTCCTCTACTTGTTTAGTAGTCAATATTGTTTTCAATCTAATCCCTCCAGTTAAGTTGTAAATTCTAAAGTTTAACTAGTGTATAATTTTAAGATGCATTATTATTTAGAAGAAGCAGTGTGTGATATTATCTCATGCAAAAAAATGTATTTGTAAGAAAAAGCCAGTGGAAACATAACAAAAGTGAGCCGCTTAAATTACCATATATACCAAATTATGAATCACTTGTGGTTGGGTTTCTTGTAACAGGGAGCGTAAGAATCCTAAGAAATTCCCACAATTATATTGGATTAATTGTTAGTGTAAGGATGTATGCTCCAGCAATATTAACAAAAGTCGAATTGTTAAATTCCCGAAAGCCTTGATTGTTTGGACCTGTTATCAGAAGACTCTATCTACACTTTGATGTTGTAATCCAACCGTTTATCTCCACCTCCTAACTTTCATGTTGTAAAACCCCGTCTTATTATTTTTGCTATTTAGTAATTACAATAATATATTTGAGTCCCAACGTCAAATAAATTTCAGAAAATTCAACCTTATCTGCTTTTGGGGGTTATTAGGAATATTATACTTTGTGAAAGGATGAGCAAGACAGAATATTATAGGATTCGCGAATTTATTTGAGCATGAGAGGTTGTATTGAGTTCCTAGTAAATTATCATCTTTTTTCTCTCTTCAGGTGATGGTTTGGTACCTTTCCATCGTAGGAGAGGATATAACAAAGTGAAATTATGCGGTGCATTTCATATGTGAGTACCCGCTTCGAAGGCTAATATCAAACATAAACAAAGTTCCATAGTTTGCAAAGGAAAGATACTCTCTCCGTTAAAGATTGTAAAAAAATGTAAGGTATCTTATCGTCTTACGAGTAAGTGTGCACTAATGGACAAGTTGAAGTTCGCTTATGGTCAAGATACTGATACCAAGGTTTAATAAAATAATACCTAAGATAATATAACTATTGAAAAGTCCATAAAGGTTATAAAAACTTCCTCGATTTTTATAGGGAATAGTAATCTTTATAAAAGGGTAACAAGAAGCTTTAAAAAATAAGAAGTAGATTTGAGGAGGTGATGGATGTTTAAAAACAGTTATTATCGGAGATCAACAACAATGATTGTCTATAGTAAAACTTAACAATCTACCTACTTGCTGAAGGAGGCTAATCAATGGCTATTAAAAGACCAACTATTGAACAGTTAAAGAAAATTGCAGAAGGATTTAATCTTAACCTCACAAATGATGACTTATCTTCATATCAAAAATTAATAGAGGGTACCCTTGAATCCTACAACCGTTTAAATCAAATCGTAGAACCTAATCTTCCAGTAAAATATCCACGAACTTCAGGACATCGACCTAGTAGTGAAGAAAATCCATACAATGCATGGTATTGGAAAACTAGTGTAAAAGGGAACAGTACTGGAAAATTAGTAGGCAAAAAAATTGTTTTAAAAGATAATGTAAGTCTTGCAGGTGTACCTATGATGAATGGCTCAGCTATTTTAGAAGGTTTTGTTCCTGATGAGGATGCTACTATTGTCAGTAGAATACTAGATGCAGGTGGAGAAATCGTTGGTAAAGCTGTTTGTGAAGATTTTTGCCTATCTGGCGCTAGTCACACTTCTGCCACGGGACCAGTCTTAAATCCATACGATATAACAAGATCAACGGCAGGTTCTTCTAGTGGAAGTGCAGCATTGGTTGCTACGGGTGAAGTTGACATGGCAATAGGTGGTGACCAGGGAGGATCTATTCGATTACCAAGCTCCTGGTGTGGTGTTTATGGTCTCAAACCTACATTTGGATTAGTTCCTTATACTGGAATTGCTCCTATTGAAATGACGATTGATCATGCTGGTCCTATCGCTAGAACGGTTGAGGATGTGGCTTTGTTGCTTGAAGTGATAGCAGGTGATGATGGGTTAGATCCAAGGCAATCAGGCCTAGAAATAAAAACATATACAGATTCACTTATTGGTAATACAGAAAATATTAAAATTGGAATCGTCAAGGAAGGGTTTGGTTGGGACGGGCTTTCTGAAGAAGATGTAGATCGTTTAGTAAGAGACGCTGCCTTTTCTTTAGAAAATACTGGGGCAATTGTACAAGATATATCTATCCCAATGCATAGGGACGGTGTTCATGTATGGAATGGAATTGGTATAGAAGGTCTTACTTCCTTAATGGTAAAAGAAAATAGTATGGGGAACAATTGGAAGGGCCATTATAGCACTAAATATCTAGATGCTGTTGGTAAAGCACGTAAAACGAGAGCAGATGAATTTTCAGAAACAACTAAGATGACAATCTTGCTCGGACAATATATGCATGAACAATATAACGGAAAGTATTATGCTAAAGCACAAAATATAGCTAGAAAATTAAAACAAGCTTATGATGATGCTCTCAAAAATTATGATGTGCTAATCATGCCTACTGTACCGATGAAGGCAACAAAAATTCCTTCTTCAGATGCACCAAGAGAAGAGATTATTACCAAGGCATTAGAAATGATCAATAATACTGCACCATTTAATATTACGGGGCATCCAGCAATGAATGTCCCTTGTGGAAAATCTGAGGGGTTACCTGTTGGGATGATGATTGTGGGAAGAGTTGGTGAAGATGACATAGTTTTACGTGTTGCCCATGCCTTTCAGACAATTAGCAAGCTCACTGCTACAAATGTGTAACCTTGAGGCAAATTGATAATCCTAAAATTTTAGTTTGTTTCAATTAAAAATAAACTTGGAATAATTTAGGGGGTATTTAAATGGATGGTATCCATGATTTGGGTGGCAAGGACGGATTCGGAAAAGTTGTTCGTTTGGAAAATGAGCGTCTTTTCTATGAGGATTGGGAGAGGACTGCTTTTGGGCTTTTGTTTGTAACTGTAGGACAAGGAATGTATAACCTTGATGAATTTAGGCATGGTATTGAACGAATGAGACCGGTAGACTATCTGGCTTCAGGATATTATGGTCACTGGATTGCGACAATCGCAGAAAACTTAGTAGAAAAAGGAGTGCTGGATGCCGAAGAACTTGAATCCCGGACACAAACTTTCCTCAATGATCCCGATACTAAAATACCAAGCAGAAATAATCCCGAATTAGTGAAGCTAGTGGAACAAGTGGCTTTACACGGAGGATCTTACGAACGTGAGGTAGCGCTTCCTGCTCGATTTAAAGTAGGAGACAGAGTAAAGACAAGAGACTTGCATACCTCTGGTCATACAAGATTGGCCGGTTATGTACGTAATAAGTATGGAGTAATC
Source organism: Alkalihalobacterium alkalinitrilicum (assembly GCF_002019605.1). Taxonomy (NCBI): domain Bacteria; kingdom Bacillati; phylum Bacillota; class Bacilli; order Caryophanales; family Bacillaceae; genus Alkalihalobacterium; species Alkalihalobacterium alkalinitrilicum. Next base: position 589,538 of record NZ_KV917368.1, read on the forward strand.
GATGAGGTATACGGAGCCCATGTTTTTCCGGATGATAGCGCTCATGGAAGAGGAGAAAATCCGCAATATCTCTATCGAGTACGTTTTGAGGCAGAAGAATTATGGGGTATAAAGGAAAAAAATGTGTGCAATATCGATCTTTGGGAAGGTTATTTAGAAGCTGCATCAAACTAATCATAGAAAATAGGAGGATTTTACTATGGGTCATAATCATAATGGACATCACCATCCACATCCAGAGACGTTTTGGTCGGCGCGGGCAAAAGCTGTTGAATCACTACTATTAGAGAAAGGACTACTTTCCACTGATGCGATTAGTAGTGTAGTAGAGTACTATGAACATGGGCTTGGCCCAATGAATGGAGCGAAGGTAGTAGCTAAGGCTTGGACAGATCCTGTTTTCAAACAAAGATTAATGGAAGAACCAGAAACTGTATTGGGTGAACTTGGATACTTAGGGTTGCAGGGAGAATATGTACGGGTAGTAGAGAACACAGATACTGTACACAATGTAGTAGTCTGCACACTATGTTCGTGCTATCCGTGGACCTTGCTTGGCTTACCTCCTGCATGGTACAAAGAACCGGCTTATCGTTCTCGGATTGTAAAGGAGCCAAGGGAGGTCCTTAAAGAATTTGGACTAGAATTAGCGGATGATGTTGAAATTCGAATATGGGACAGTAGTTCTGAAATGAGATTTTTAGTATTACCACAAAGACCTGAGGGAACGGAAGGCATGACGGAAGAAGAACTTGCAGAAATCGTTAATCGAGATTCTATGATTGGTGTTGCTTTAGTAGAGCCAACAAAATCCAAAGTGAGATAGGGTGATAATAATGGAAAAAAAATGCGAAAATAATGGACCTGAGTCAGTAATTTCATCTATGTCCGAGGAAGTCGCACCACCTAGAAAAAACGGGGAATTACAGTTCCAAGAGCCTTGGGAAAACCGCTCGTTTGGTATGGCTATTGCCTTATACCAGGAAAAGCGTTATTCAACATGGGAGGATTTCCGAAGTCGATTAATTGAGGAGATCCAAGCGTGGGAGAAAAGTGAAAAGAAGGAAGATACTGAGTGGAATTACTATGAACATTGGCTATCCGCTTTGGAGCGACTTGTGTTGGAAACTGGACTATTAAACAAGCATGATGTCGATACACGTACCAATGAATTTCTTACTGGAAAAAGAGATGAGGTATTTTATTAATCAATAAGGCTGTATAAATGGGACAACATTGAGTTGTCCCATTTATACAATAAAATATACTTTTTTCCTGAAAAGAAAAATCTAAATTAAAAACCTATTGTAATATAAAATATTTATAAGTTTAGTTTCGTTCTTTTACAACGACAACGATAACTTTGTTAGAATGAGAACTTAGTTAGTAAGGGGAAGTTTATCATAAAAAAGGAGAGATACTCATGGCAACTTGGAACTTTGAACATTTAAAACATCATATTCTTATTTGTAACGGTTCTACTTGTATGAGAAACGGAGCCGAGGAAATAACGCAAAGTATCCGAAAGGAAATTAGTCAAAGGGAACTTGATAATATGATCCATACAACGAGAACAAAGTGTAATGGTCGATGTCAAGATACCTGTGTCGTAGTGCAGTATCCAGAGGGGAGATGGTATAAACAATTTCAACCTGATGATGCTCCAGCTTTTGTAAAATCTTTGTATGAAGGAGTGTCATATGAACCAAAAGTTAGTCACTTTTATGGAACTGAAAAATTTGAAAGAACAAATAATACAGTGGAAGGAGTATTAAAAAAATAAACGATTTCTAATTATTCTTTGAGGAAAACTATCACTTTTTAGAAATATTTATGGCTCAATTCTATCATCGGTGTGTAAATAAAAATTTAGAGATTGGATTTTAAAATGAGGATATTATTTAATTTTAACTTTGGGAAACAAATCCTTATTCATGTTATATTAAGAAGTTAAGATTCTAGATTAAAATGGTTCTTTATTAATTAATTATTTAATTAATTATCCTGTCTTGCCTTTTGAATCTTTAGGGCTTTCTTAAATAACCCTTAACCCCTCAAATATGCTCCTTCTAAGATATAAAATTTTGAATTTTAAAAATGTACTTGCTAACGTATCTCATCCAGCTATCATTTTAGTTGATAATATCGTCAGTTACGAGAAAAAATTCAATGGTTTAGTGAAGTCGGAATCGAGACCTCAATTTCATAATAAGATCCACGATAAGTTGCCAAGTATAGGTGCTATAGGTCTGTTCCTATACTTGGACTTGAAGGAAGAGTTCGAGATTTATGGCGAGTATATTCCAACATGGTTTTGATAAAAAATCTTGTGATAATGTAAGATAAAAAATCTAAGTCGAATCGTAATGATTGCGTTTTTTGAGGGGAGGGGGAATGAAATGAAAGTAGAGGTAAAGTGTTACACTTCTTTAACGATACCACGTGAAAAGAACAAACTAGGGGTTTCACAGTTCATTTTTGTACTTATTTTATCTTTTGTCCTTATCGTTTCAATGACAGTTGCAGTTATGCTCGGACCTGTGTCGATTTCGCCAATAACCGTATGGAAAATTGCTTTAGCAAAAATACCATACATAAGTGATTTCATCGTCAATGACTGGTCACAAGCGCAAGAGCAGATCATTTGGGAAATTCGGTTTCCGAGAGTTTTATTAGGAGCCATTGTCGGTGCTGGTTTAGCAGTTGTCGGTGTAGCGATCCAAGCATTAGTACGTAATTCATTAGCAGACCCGTTTATTCTCGGGGTTTCATCTGGAGCATCCGTAGGTGCCACGCTCGTCATTATTTTTGGTGCTTTTAAACTGTTTGGTCAATATGCTTTGTCAACCGCTGCTTTTTTAGGAGCCTTAGTTTCCGTCTTACTTGTTTTTATGCTTGCGCAAGTGCGTGGGAGAATTTCAACTGTTCGTTTATTACTAGCTGGAATTGCTGTTTCGATGATATTATCGGCTGTTACAAGTTATATTGTCATTTCAGCACCACGAGAAGAAGGAATGCGTGATGCGATGTTTTGGATGATGGGCAGTCTAGCAGGGGCAAAGTGGGAGCAGTTACTCATACCTTTTCTTTGTTTATTAGTCGGTGTGGTCGTTTTAATTCTGTCATATCGTCCACTGAATTTACTTTTAATGGGAGACGCTACCGCAACAACATTGGGGATGAATATTGATGTATTTAAGAAATTTCTAATTTTACTCACTGCTTTATTAACAGGAGTGATGGTGGCTGTTAGTGGAGCGATTGGGTTTATTGGACTCATGGTTCCGCATATTGTCCGCTTAATGGTTGGGTCTGACCACCGAAGAGTATTAATCGTAAGTAGTTTAATAGGTGCTATCTTTTTAGTCTGGGCAGACGTTGCTGCTAGAACAGTTGTCGCTCCTCAGGAGTTGCCGATAGGAATTGTAACAGCTATATGTGGTGGACCATTTTTTATCTGGTTGTTGCGAAGAAGTAACTATTCTTTTGGAACAGGGGATGGTGATAAGTAATGGAGTTAACAGTTCAAAGCGTCATTACGAAAATTGAGCAAAAACAAATTATCGAAGACATTAATTTTTCAGTAAATGATGGTGAGTTTGTAGGCGTGATTGGACCGAATGGTAGTGGTAAATCTACTTTATTAAAAACCATTTATCGTATTTATACACCTTATACTGGTCAAATTCTAATTAACCAATCGAATACAAGTGAATGGAAAAATCGTAAGTTTGCTCAAAAAGTGGCAGTAGTTGGTCAGGAAAGTTCCGTTCCGCTTGATTTTACAGTAGAAGATATTGTGCAAATGGGTAGGCATCCACATAAAAAATTTTTAGAAAAAGACAATAGCCATGATGAAGAAGTGGTCACTCGTTCATTAAAAGAAGTAGGGATTGAACACTATAGATATAAAAACTTCTCTGATTTATCCGGTGGTGAAAAACAACGAGTTTTAATTGCTAGAGCTCTAGCTCAACAACCAAAATTGTTTATTTTAGATGAACCTACTAATCACCTTGATATCCACCACCAATTACATCTTCTTGATGTAGTGAAAGGATTAAGGTTAACGTCTTTAGCTGCTCTCCATGATCTAAACTTAGCAGCAGCTTATTGTGACAAATTACTGGTCATTAACGAAGGGAAAATTGTTGCACAAGGACCTCCAGAAGAAATACTAACTGAACAATTGCTAGCAGACGTTTTTCATGTAGATGGGACAATCATTAGGCATCCACTCACAGGAAAAATCCATGTTTTATTTCATTCAAAGACGTATAACTCATCCAAAGCAGTAAGCCTACAACCTTTAGCTTCAAGCCATTAGGAGGGATGGAATGGGAGAGTTTAAATGTAATTTTTGTAGCTTTCAATATGAAGAGTCAAATGGGGATACCAAAAACGGAATTCCTAAAGGAACTCCCTTTGAACAATTAGCAGGTACCCTTTGTAATCGATGCGCTATGCAAGGAGAAAGGCATGAAAGGCAAAATTCTCAACCATACATTAGTCATGAAGCAGAGTATTTCGATCTGTTTACTGGTAAAAGTGGAATGGATTTTTATAAAAACTGGCTCGCTGCTTTTACGAATGTTAGTGTATTAGAATTTGGTGTGGGTACGGGAAGAATTGCTTTTGAAATAGCAAGTTTAGGAATAGATATAACAGGTATTGATACTAGTGAAGAGATGTTATCTATTGCAGAGAAAAGAAGGAAAAGATTAAGTGAGAGTTCTAAGCTTCAGTTATTACAAGATAATGCTTTAAGTTTTTCGAGTTCTGAGCAGTTTACTCACGTTCTTTTAACAGAAGGTTTCTTACAACATTTTGTTCTACCAGAAGAACAGGTGAAAATAATTCAAAACGTGAAAAAACATTTAGTTAATGAAGGATTTATAGCAATCGATATTATCCTCCCACCTAATGAAAATAAGTGGGATTTTCATCAATGTAAACAATGGGGGAAGAAACGAATTTATCAAACGATTCATGGGAAAACATTTTTATCTAGACAAATTTTCGAAACGACGATGACGTATGAAACGTATGAGCGAAACATGAAACAATCAGAATTTAAAGTAGACCGAGAGTACAGTTTAATTCTTCCTCGAGAATTAAGTTATTTATTAAAGATAGAAGGGTTTGAAGTACTCGGAATGCATGAAAATTTTCAAACGACAAACCCAAATACTATGGTCACTAGCTTAATGCCCCACTTAGTTAAAAACACTGCTCAATTAAAAAGAGATGAAACACTTGAGGAAGAATTAAATTATCCAACACGAAATTTACGTGCTTATGAATCTAATGTATGGACAAATGGCGGGTATCCATTGCCTATACAAGGAGATATAACAAACCAACAGCAAAGTAGCCATTGGACAATTATTGCAAAATATACGATTAGGGAGAATGAAGATGAAAAAAATAAATAAAATGAAGACGATATTATTAGGCCTAGTAACAGCAACCTTATTAGTTGGATGTGGACAAGAGGCGAGTTCAAACCAAGAAGCAGAAGGAACAACAGGGTCTCTATCGGAAGAAACGTCAAATGAGGAAACTCAAGAAAGTGTATATGAAACAGTTGAAATTGAAAATAATGAGGAACTATTAGTCTTTACAGAGCCACCTCAGCGTGCGGTCACGTTAAATCAACACGTTACAGAAGTGATGTTAGCGTTAGGGTTAGAAGAATTTATGGTTGGTACGGCATACCTTGATGATGAAGTATTACCTGACTTTAAAGAAGCGTATGAGGCGATCCCAGTATTATCCGATCAATATCCATCACAAGAAGTCTTTTTAGCAGAAGAACCAGATTTTGCTTATGCAGGCTGGGCAAGTGCATTTCGTGAAGACAATATTGGGACAGTACAGCAATTAAAAGAGTTTGGTATTAACGCCTATTTACACGAGTCTTCAACAAAAATCGGTCCATCCATTGATGATATTTATACAGATATTCGCAATATTGCCCGTATTTTCAATGTGGAAGAAAGAGGAGAACAATTAATTGCTTCAATGGAAGAAGAGTTGGAAGAAATTCAGAAAAACATCCCAGAAGTAACAGAAAAAAAGAAAGTGTTTGTCTTTGATAGTGGAGATACAGCACCGTTTACTGTTGCACAAAATTTCTTGAATTCATTAATTACGTTAGCTGGTGCGGAAAATATTTTTAGTGAGATTGATAAAAACTGGGCTGAAGTTAGTTGGGAAGAAGTAGTTGATCGTGACCCTGAAGTAATCATCATTGTAGATTATGGTGAAACAACTGCTGAAGAGAAAAAAGAGACGTTGCTTCAACACCCAGCGCTTGAAAATGTCACTGCTATTGAGAATGAAGAGTTTATCGTCATTCCATTGTCAGCCGCTGCAGAAGGGGTTAGAGTACCGTATGCCCTAGATATATTAGTTAATGGTTTGTATAAATAAAATTCAATTGTTATTCTGGACCTATGTCAAGAAAGTGGACACCTAAATAACGAATTTTAGTTTTGTCATATTACAAAAACAGTAGGCCCTTCTTCATTTTTTAAAAGCATAGATGATGCCGTGGATGCATCAAGCCCAAACCGCTTGACCCAACCACTCTATCATCTGGTAGATGGTTAGGTGAAGAAGGAACCTCACTGCCTAACCTAGTGCGTAAGATCAAGCTGATTGTCCGGTAAATTGTTTTGCGTATTGAACTGGTGGCACATATCCAATAGACCCGTGAATCCTTTTTCTATTGTAGAAAAACTCGATATACTGATAAATTTCGTTATACGCTTGTTGCTTGGTTTTAAATCGACGACCTCGTACGAGCTCTTTCTTTAAAATACTGAAAAATGATTCTGCACAAGCGTTGTCATAACAGTTTCCAGTCCGACTCATGCTTGCCTCCATACCATAGCTTTCAAGTCTTTGGCGATAGTCATTAGACGTATATTGTGTTCCACGATCTAAATGGTGAATTAATCCTTTTTCTGGCTTTTTAGACTCATATGCATCACCCAGCGCTTCCAAAACGAGCTCATTTGCCATGTGACTTTTCAGACTCCAGCCTACAATTTCACGAGTACAAAGATCTAAAACAGTGGCCAAATATAACTTCCCTTCACGACAAGGAATGTAAGTGATATCTGATGCCCAGACTCTGTTAGGAGTAGCTATGTTAAATTCCTGGTTTAACTTATTTGGAGCGATTGGATTCGTATGGTTAGAATCAGTTGTTACTACCTTAAATTTCTTTGAAACGCAAGAACGCAATCCAAGCTCATTCATGTATTTGCCGACTGTACGCTCACTAATAGTGTAGTTTTCATTTAATAACTTTTGAGTGATTTTAGGACTACCGTAACACTCGTCATTATCGTAAAAATGGTATTTGATGCGCTCTTGAACCTTTATTTTACGTTGTTCTTGGTTACTGACCTCATGTTTTAGCCACTTGAAAAAGCCGCACCGAGATACTTCTAGCACTTTACACATCTTCATCACCGAGAATTCGAAGCGATGCTTCTCAATGAACTCAAACCTCATGGCCGTGGTCTGCTGAAGATGTGCACCGCCTTTTTTACAATAGCTAATTCTTCTTTTGTGGCGGCTATCTCTTGGTCTTTTTCTTTTAATTGGCGATCTTTATCACGTAGCTGTTGCTCTAACTGACGAAGCCGCTCTTCACTTGTTAGTGATTCATTATCAAACTCGCGATATTGAGTCATCCACTGATGTAGGCAACTAAGCGGAATATCTAATTCCTGTGCAATATCTCTCATCGTTTTCTTTTGCTTTTGTTCTTGTGCAAATTTAACTGTTTGTCGTTTAAATTCTTCATTATACCTTTGCCGATGTTCACCCATGGGGAACCCCTCCTTGTTATTATCATCATATCCAATAATGATGTTCGTTAAAGGGGTGTCCACTTTTTATTCTAGCAGCACAGAAGACCTTATTTGATGAAAATTATGAGAAAAGAACTCAAACAATACTCAATAGCGGTATCTCAGTCCGTTTACATCTTAGTTTCACTATTTTCTCACTTACGCATTTAACGGTAAATTTTACTTCCTTGTTTTTTGAATTCTTCTGACTTCCTATCCATTTCTTCTATTAATAATGTTTGTTTATCGATGCCTTTTTCTTTTGCGGTTTGACGGAGATCGTGTGAAATTTTCATACTACAAAATTTAGGGCCGCACATTGAACAGAAATGAGCAGTTTTAGCACCTTCTGCTGGTAATGTTTCATCGTGGAAGCTCATTGCCTTTTCAGGATCGAGTGATAAGTTGAATTGGTCGCGCCAGCGAAATTCAAAGCGCGCCTTCGATAACGCATCGTCACGCTTCTGTGCATTTGGATGACCTTTTGCTAAGTCAGCCGCATGGGCAGCAAGTTTATAAGTGACAACACCTTCATGGACATCATCTTTATTCGGTAAGCCTAAATGTTCTTTCGGTGTGACATAGCAAAGCATCGCAGTACCGTATGAGGGGATCATTGCAGCACCGATTGCTGAAGTTATGTGGTCATATCCAGGTGCGATATCCGTCGTTAATGGACCAAGTGTATAGAAGGGTGCCTCGTTACAAATTTCAAGTTGTTTATCCATATTTTCTTTAATTTTGTGCATTGGAACATGGCCTGGTCCTTCGATCATCACTTGAACGTCATGCTCCCAAGCAATTTTGGTTAATTCGCCTAATGTTTCTAGCTCAGCAAATTGAGATTCATCATTAGCATCAGCAATCGAACCTGGTCGTAAACCATCACCTAATGAAAAAGCGATATCATATGTTTTCATGATTTCACAAATTTCAGCGAAGTGAGTATTGAGAAAGTTTTCTTGATGGTGAGCAAGTCACCATGCGGCCATGATGGAACCTCCTCTAGAAACAATACCCGTTAAGCGATGAGCTGTTAGTGGAACATAGCGTAGTAAAACCCCCGCATGAATTGTGAAGTAATCAACGCCTGGCTCAGCTTGTTCAATTAATGTATCTCGATAAACTTCCCATGTTAAGTCTTCAGCTACTCCATTTACTTTTTCGAGTGCTTGGTAAATAGGCACTGTCCCCACTGGAACTGGACTGTTTCGACTAATCCACTCTCTTGTAGTATGTATATGCTTCCCAGTTGATAAGTCCATAATCGTATCAGCGCCCCAACGAATTGCCCAAGTCATCTTCTCAACTTCTTCTTCAATAGATGAGCTAACGGCAGAGTTACCAATATTAGCATTAATTTTCACATGGAAGTTACGACCGATAATCATCGGTTCACTTTCGGGATGGTTGATGTTTGACGGGATAATCGCTCTTCCAATAGCCACTTCAGATCTCACAAATTCAGGGTCTAACCCTTCACGGATGGCGATAAATTCCATTTCTGGAGTTATGATTCCTTTTTTAGCATAGTGGAGTTGTGTTACATTTTTTCCTTGTCTTGCTCGTAGTGGTTCTTTATTTGATGTATCAAAGATTTCTACAGCCTTTGTTTTATCTATATCAATAAAACCTTTCTTACTGTTTGGAAATGGGTTAAGCATTGACATAAAAAAATCCTCCTAAGATTGATTTAGTTCATGTTGCTTGAACCGATCATGGAGGAGGGGAAATTAAAATATGAAAGAATAGTTAGTAATCCATATTTATTTTTGCAGCTGGCCATGTTAACTCGACTGTCATCAGTCATAGTCACTATGAATGGAGCTGTGCAAATAAAAAGACCGCCAAAAAGCGGTCGAATGGACATATGTATTCTACAAAATCCCTCCGCTAGCATTACCTAGATCAGGTTCACGGTCGACAACAGTACTAGTTGTCCTCTCAGCCCCTTACTATGGAGCTCCCGTTTTCTTCAGTTGTATTATTAAACTATCACATATTCTATAGGTTTAGAATTGTTCTTTTGTAGGAAAAGGTATTTCGGCTGAAATGTAGTACAGTAGAATTATAATAATAGTTATGAGGTGAAACCAATGAAAGTTTTAATCGCACCTGATTCTTTAAAGGTAGTTTGTCAGCCCTCGATGTTTCACACTGTATGAAGAAGGGAGTTCAACAATCGTTACCAGGAGCAACTATCGATTGTTAACCTTTAGCAGATGGAGGGGAAGGAACGATCGACGAATTAATTTCAAATACGAATGGCCAGATTTATACAGAACATGTGCAAGGTCCTCTTGGAGAAGTTGTTACTGCAAAGTGGGGAATGTTGGGTGATGGAATGACGGCAATTATTGAAATGGCTGAAGCTCCAGGTATCACATTGTTGCCATCTCATAAACTTAATCCGTTGAAAACATCTACTTATGGGACTGGACAGTTAATAAAAAGTGCAATGGATAAGGGATGTAAAAAAATAACAATCGGAATTGGCGGTAGTGCGACGAATGATGGTGGTGCTGGAATGGCTTCGGCACTAGGGGTTAAATTTTTTGATAAAAATGAGGTTGAATTAGAACCTGGTGGAGGGAGCCTTGCGGTAATGTACCAAGGGGAAATTGTAGAGACCTTCACTCATTGGGAACGTGAGCAACTTAAGCATCCCTATTCACAATTACTCTTTGATACAATGAATAAAGGACAAAAGATTCATAGGGGATGGCCGATTGTATCGAAAAGTACCTTGTCAATGTGACAAATACTATATTTCTGTTCGATTAGGAGAATCGGGAGAGATGCATTGCTTTGTCATAATCGCCACTAAATAATACAATTGTTGTTTTTTCTTTATGTCATAGTTGTTCCTCCTCTTAATGACAAAGTATATGTTTCTCCTGTTCAAGCACTCATACCTGGAATTACATTAATCACATTAACATTTACTCTATTAAAAGGGCTATATTGATCGGCAAGAAAAATTTTTATCTAACACAATATGAACATCGCGTTGTAAATTTCTCTATTTTATCAAGTAACAAAGCATAAAGCTAAATGAACTGAAAATTGAAGGAAATTGAATTATGCCAACACATTCTCATACTCTTGCGCAAGCCGACTCGAAGCGCTAGAAAGCACTTGCTTTGTTATATAATTGAATGAGGAAACACTTTTAACGTGAAAACAAGCCATTCTCAAGAAAAACACATCTAGACATAAATGAAGAATTAACATAGGTGTTTTATGGGGGATAGATGAATAAGTCGGTTTAAAACAACCATTCAAAATTTTCACAGTATACTAAATGGGTCATTATTGGTATAATATTATCATTATTGATAATGATAATATTATACCAGTGGCCCATATAGGAGGTAATTTATGATGAATAGAAGAGAAGAACGAATTAAAATCGAAGAAAAAGCCTTGTTAGGTGCAACAATATCGTTTCCCGAATCGACTGAACAAAAGGTTCCAGCAGTTTTATTAATTGCTGGGTCGGGTGCAGGTGACCGGGATGGGAACATGCCTAAATTACAACTTAATCTTTATAAAATGATTGCAGATGGATTAGCTGAAGCAGGATTTATTTCCCTCCGCTATGATAAAAGAGGTGTTGGAGAAAGTGAAGGGGAATTAAACAAAGTTGGATTATGGGATTTAGTTGATGATGCTGAAAGTGCATTACAGTTTTTAAGAAATCTTACTAACGTTGATCAAGAGCAGGTATATGTGTTAGGTCATAGTGAAGGAACAATATTAGCGACGGCTCTTAATGAGAGAGCATCACTAGCGGGGTTAATTCTTATCGCAGGAGCTGCTGATACAATAGAAGAAGCGACTAAATATCAGCGAGAATTAGCTTATGAAGAATTAAATAATGAGTCAGGAATCAAAGGTTGGTTAATAAAAAAATTAAAAATTACAAATAAAGCAGAAAAGAAAACTCAAAAGATTTTCGCTAAAATGTCTAAGAGTGACAAAGATGAAATTCGAGTTCAACTTTTTGCCAAGCTACCAGCTAAATGGTTTAGAGAGCATTTCCAATTTGACCTTTATGGTTCAATGGAAAATATCACTTGTCCTGTCCTTGCGATCAATGGTACAAAAGATATACAAACGAAAGTTGAAAATGTCTATAAAGTACCTGAACTTGTTAATGGACCATCGGAAGTACATGTGATTGAAGGAATGAATCATATTTTAAGGTATCAAGAAGGTGATGTTTCCATTCAAAAAGTAAAAAGCGTATATCAAGCGCAAGCGAGTAAACGATTACATCCCGACCTAATGCATATCATTACGAATTGGCTAGAGAGAAATCATGCAGGGAGGTAAAAAAGTGTCAAAGGGAGATGTTATCTTACATCCAGTTAGAATGCGAATTATTCAATCATTATTAAAACGATCACTAACAGTTCAAGAACTAATGGAGTGGCTTCCTGATATTCCACAAGCTACATTATATAGGCAATTAAAGGTGTTAACAGATAGCCATGTGATATACATTTCAAATGAGAGGAAGGTTAGAGGTACATTTGAACGAACATATTCATTAAACAGAGACTCTGCTACTTTTTCTACTTCGGAAGCCCATGAATTGAGTAAGGAAGAACATATGAAATATTTTATGACTTATTTCACCAATCTCATGCAAGGTGTTGAAGAGTATTTAGAGGGTGATGAGTTAGATATGGAGAAAGATGGGTTTGGTTATCGTCACATTGATTTATTTTTAGATGATGATGAGTTTTCTAATTTAAAGAAGGACCTCGTTGCTGTGGTAAAAAGATATTCAGATAACGAACCAAACCATAAGAGGCGTAGAAGGACAATTGCTACAGTTTTTATTCCTGAAAGGAAAAAATAATGGGATAGTTGGATTCGACCCATCTAGACCTCACTAATAATGGTTTGATCTAGGAATACCAAAGTTTTTAGTATTTTAACATTCGAATAGGTTTCGGTGATTTTAATTATTTTCTAGTATTTTATAACTTTGTTGATTCAGGCCCTCTTCATGGCACTCTTATATAAAGGTGGTAACATTCATGAGTAACTATGGCAGTCTCCATGAAAAAGAAGAAAGAAACGTTTTGGTTTTTGAACGTAAATATCCATTTAGTCCTGTAAAAGTATTTCGTTCTATAACGGATCCTGATCATTTCACTCAGTGGTATCCATTTGCAACTGGAGATATAGATCTTTGTGTTGGTGGAAAGATAAAGTTCGATGATGGTGAAGGGTCAATCTATGAGGCAGTTATTACCGAATTAAATCCTCCATATTCTTTTTGTTTTCGGGAAGTTGATGATTTGTTAGACATGAGCATACATGTAGCGGATCAAGGGTGCACCATGACGTTTTGCCATACGTTTGATGATCAAGCAATGGCGATATATATAGCTGCAGGATGGCACAGATGCTTAGATGTCCTTGGTCAATTAATCCATGGTCGACCAATAGAATGGGAAGATAATGCACTAGAATTACGTGAATACTACAAAAGAAAGTTTGTATAAAAATTAAACAATTTTAGTTAACTTACATATATGTTGGATAAGTAATACGAACAACAATAGTTGGTCGTTTATTTGATGTTGGAATTCACGTATGAATGCTGTGCTTTTTGTATAGAAAAATGGCCCAGTATAATAAACTGGACCATTACTTGCATTTATATCCAAAGTAATGAGTCCATCTTTTATACCCTCTCATGTTATGAATTGCTTCCCTTACAATCTTCTACAAAACAGTAGGATCTGCCATTACAACAGTGCTGCCACTAACAACTTTAATTATAAAATTCAACAATCACCGAATTTGCAGATTAGCCAAATCATTTATAATTAATCCACATTAAATATCAACATTTCAATTGCAAATAAATTTTCTATTCTGGCTTGTAATTCAATAACTTTTCTACTTTCTTTTCCAATTCTTCAATTCTGGTTTCCTGTTGAATAAAGACTGTAAATATAACTGCTAATAGGAATGCAAGTAAAATAGTAATATACCAAATATTGCTTAGGATAAGACCAGCAAAGAATTTAACATTATTCCAAGTATGACTTCTTCACTAAACTGCTTAGTTCGTGTAAGAACATTTCCTCACAATCTCTATATGCATTTTAACATAAATATCCAATCATCGTCATTCGTAATGTGCAGTTAAAATAAACATTACCTATCTGTTTGATAAAAATTGCTTAAGCATGGTATAAGTGTAAAAGAAGCAGGGACATTTTGGTTTTAATTTCGGGATAAGGATTTGGCCTGGTATCCCTAAATGAGAGGATTTGAATTTGAATATGAAAGATAATTTTTGGCGTGATTTACCACGACCTTTTTTTATACTGGCACCAATGGAAGAAGTGACGGATGTTGTTTTTCGCCATGTAGTAAGCGCGGCAGCCAGACCTGATGTGTTCTTTACAGAGTTTGCAAACAGTGAGAGTTATTGTCATCCAGAGGGAAACCAAAGTGTACGCGGACGTTTGACTTTTACAGAGGATGAACAACCAATTGTAGCCCATATATGGGGAGATAAGCCTGAATACTTTCGGCAAATGAGTATTGGTATGGCGAAACTTGGGTTTAGGGGGGTGGATATCAATATGGGCTGTCCTGTACCTAATGTGGCACGGTATGGGAAGGGAAGTGGCCTTATCCGTCGTCCAGAAGTTGCAGCAGATTTAATACAAGCAGCAAAAGCAGGAGGATTGCCTGTAAGTGTAAAAACAAGGCTTGGTTTCACGGATGTAGACGAATGGCACGAATGGCTGACGCACATATTGAAACAAGATATTGTTAATCTTTCCATTCATCTGCGGACAAGAGAGGAAATGAGCAAAGTAGATGCTCATTGGGAGCTCATCCCTGAAATTAAGAAACTTCGTGACCAGGTAGCACCAGATACACTCTTGACGATCAATGGGGATATTCCTGATCGTCAAACTGGCTTGAAACTCGTAGATCAATATGGTGTTGATGGGGTTATGATTGGCCGTGGTATTTTCAATAATCCATTTGCCTTTGAAAAAGAGCCGAAAGATCATAGCAGTAAGGAATTACTTGATCTTTTACGAATACATCTGGATCTCCTTGATAAATATTCAGAATTAGAGCTACGTCCGTTTAAGGCTCTTCATCGCTTTTTTAAGATATATGTCAAAGGAATTCAAGGAGCAAGTAAATTAAGAAATCAACTAATGATCACGGAGTCAACAGATGAAGTGCGTGAATTGCTCGATAACTTTGAATCAAAGAATCTTGATGGAATGGGGGAACAGTAGAAGTGTCCCCATTCAAGGGAAAAGCGAAGTAGGACGTTAGACGGGTGTGCTCCCAAAAAGTTAGAGTTTTACTAAGCAGTTAATTGGCTGGTGTGAAGGCAGTATTAAACTGGACTCATCCCACCAATTTTTGCTTTATACGTTTGTTTTTTTTAAATCTATATAAGGTTATATGGTCTTGCTATAGAAGTTTCTAGTTAAACTAGAGGGAGCTTATGTTAAAGAAGAACCTCACTTGCTGCGCAGTGCAATGATACTGGTAATTGATTAAACATCTTAGAGGCGATCACTTATATGGGTGGTCGTCTTTCGTTTTTAAATCTTACAGTGAAACAAAGGTATTTAATTTTTAACCGACTTTGTTTAAAGCTTTACAGAAAGTAACGAGGATAAGTTTTACAGTGGACTAATAATTTATTTATAATTGACTAAAAAACTATATTTACTAAGGGAGAAATTTAATGACAAAGAAATCAACATTAGATAATTTTGAAGAATACGATAACCCCGTATTGTATGATCAAGAGAATGAAGTATATAAAGAAGATGTAAAATTCATAGATAAATGGGCATCTAAGACAGAGGGTTTAATAATTGATTTAGCTTGTGGAACAGGAAGAGCAACTATTCCTTTGGCAAGTAAGGGATATAACTTGATAGGAGTTGACCTTCATAAAGGAATGTTAAATGAAGCAAAAAGGAAAACATCTAATCTTGATTTACAAATAGAGTGGATAGAACAAGATTGTTCCAAATTAGATTTGAATGTAAAAAGTAATCTGATTTATTGCGTAGGGAATTCATTTCAACATTTCCTTACAAACGAAGCTCAAGATGGGTTGTTATTTTCTGTAAATAAGCATTTAGAAACGGGTGGAACTTTTATATTTGGAACAAGGTTTCCAAATACAGAGGAATTATTACAGCCAAGTTCAGAGGAATATTGGAAAACTTACATAGATAGTGAGACTCAAAATAAAGTTGATGTATATACGATTAGTCAATATGACTCCATAAATCAAGTGCAACACAACACAACAATAAGAAAATTTATAAATAATGATGAAGAAGTAGTCGATGAAGTAAGAACAAATATAAGTTTACGATACGTCTTTCCAAAAGAAATGGAACGTATTTTATTTGGAAATGGATTTGAAATAGTAAGTGTTTACAAAGATTGGAATGAAACCCCTATATCAGATGATAGTTATCAAATGGTTTATGTTTGTAAAAAGATTAGATAGTAAGCACTTGTCTTATTATTTTCTTATTCAGCTAAGCCCTCCTGTAATCAAAATAGTATTACATGTAAATTAATACTTCACTTAATATCCCATTCAGGTCTTACATACAATGGAGTGAAGGCTTGATTCACCCACTGAAATCCCATCAAGAGTAGAGTTGTCTCAATACTCAATAATGTTATCCGATAGGACAATGTTTTATTTCTTCTCTGAAACACCTTTTTTAAGCCGTGCATTTAAAAGTTGCATATTAAAAAACAGGGGAGAGATCATGCTTAACAAACAGGGAGGTTATCGAGATGAGGAACTGGTTGCGCTGGATAATGATTATAGGTTGTTTTGTCATTTTAGGCGCTTGCGTACAGGATGTGGAACAACAACCCCATCATGAAGATGAAGGGGAAATCAACATCCCATTAGAAGAAGAAGTTCCTGCACGAGAAGGTGTTTCAGAGGAGGAGGAAAATGGTCGAGATGAAGAAGAGCAATTGAGTGACGAACCATCTCTTGATGAGTCGACATTGGTGCCAACACCTGATGAAAAGAGTGAAACCCATCAAGTGATATTATACTTCTCAGACCATGATTTAATGGGCACTTATCGGATTGAAACAGAAATAGATGTTAGAACAGGAGAGAATGTTGCAAAGACTGCACTTGAAGCTTGGTTAAAAGGTCCTGATCACGAAGAATTAACAGGATTAATTGATTCGGAAGTGATCATTGAATATGTTGAAGACGTTGACGGGGTTGCTCATGTTAGTTTTTCAAAAGCGATTCAGGAAAGTAATCTCGGTTCAACGGGAGAACTCATGATTGCTGAACAGCTGTCGATGATCATGCAGCAATTTGGCTTTGATCGAACGCAGATCCTAGTAGAAGGTAGAGTCGGTGAAACGTTGCTCGGTCATCTTTTTACGGGTGATCCAATCGTTGCAGGCGATCCAAACAGCTACCTATGGATTGATGAAAAAAAGTCACCTGAAATTGTATTGGAAAACGTTGCTTTCAAAATTTATGAACCTGCTCCAAACACGGAAGTAAAAGACCGTTTTGTTGTACGAGGATTAGCGAGGGTATATGAAGCAACGGTTTTATACGAATTTGAAGACGGACATTTTATTCTCGATGAAGGATTTACGACAGCTACTGAAGGTGCGCCTGGTTGGGGAGAATTCGAGATTATCATTGAATTTGATGAAGTCGCAAATCAATCAGGTAGAGTGATCCTTTTTGAAGAAAGTGCAAAAGACGGATCGAGAATCAATGAATTGCAAATCCCTGTTAAAGTGACGAATTAGCAATGCTTCTGCCACTTTCATAAGTTTTTAGAAAAAATGCTTCAAACAACGGTTCATCGCACTAGAGTATAAGATACAAGCGTTTAAGAAAAATTCTTTACTCTTCATTAGAATGTCATGAAGTTCATGGCATTCTTTTTGCGTTTAGTAACTTCTAGCTTTAATAAGCTAGAAGTTAATGTTCTTAGGATTAAAACAGCTAGTTGAAACGGGTAAAATTAATAATCAGTAGGAAAGTTCAAGAAAAGGGCAAAGTTGCATATTTGAATTTTATTATTCAATTGAATTTGCAAAATATTTTAGTAATACTTATAATGATAGTAATACTAAAAATAAAGTAAGGGGTGAAGTTGAAATGGAATTAGTTAGCGGGAAGATGACGAGTAAAGGACAAATAACAATACCAAAAGAACTTAGAGAAAAGTTAGGTTTAAGTGAGGGTGACCAATTTAAATTTTTAATAGAAAACGATGAAGTAAGAATAGAACCGGTTAAGAAAAAATTATTAAGTCAAGCAATTGGCAGAATTACTTCTAAAGAGGAAATTGACCTTGAAAAAATGAGAGAAGTTGCTCACGAAGAAGCGTCTAAACATATTCTATCAGAGGGATTCGAACATGAATAAATTTCTAGTTGATACAAATGTTCTTATACGACTGCTAGTTAAAGATGATCCAATTAAATTTAATACTATAGTGAAGCTTGTAGAGAAGGTTGAAAAAAATGAATTAACTTTAGTAATCCCTACTGTCGTAATTGCTGAAAGTTGTTGGTTGCTAAAGTCTTTCTATAAATTGGATAAACCAAAAATAACTGAGTATTTATTAGATGTAATTGAATCTGAAAATGTTGAAGTAGAGGAAGATAATGTAATCATTGCACTGAAAATGTATTCGGATAAGAATGTTGATTTTGCTGATGCTTTAATATCGAGCAAATCTAACAGTAAACTTCCTGTATTAACATGGGATAAAAAAGATTTTAATAAGTTGGAATGCGAATACTATACTCCTAAAGAATTATTGTAGTTGCACAGTACGAGTCTATTGTGTTTTAATCCATGTAATGTACCCATCGGATTGTGCAACCTTTCATCGGCATTCATTTCAATTACAACCTTTAAAAATGCCAATCTAATACAGCAAAATTTGAATTCATGATGTTTGAAGTTTCTCTTTATCATTAGTTGTTTTGGATATGATCAGAGATTACTGTCATTTCAAATAATCTTCTAATCGCTAACTTGACTGAATGTATAGGTTTAATTTCATGTTGGATTTTTTTCAATAATATCTTCGAAAAGTTGCAAAGCTTTTTGAAACAACGTTTGTTTATCCTTTTAGGCAAGAAGACTCCATCTGATTTGTGTTAAGGGCGTTAGCCTAACAAATCAGGTGGAGATGAATTGCCGTCAACCGTTAGTGGGGGTACCTTGACCACCAAATGTATCATATATACTTCTAGTTCTCTTTAAGTTTGCTATGATCCATTTTTCAAATTTTTTATAACGGTTGGCATGTTCTTTTCTTCCTTCGTGTTCTTTTTCTCGGGGGTGGTTTGTTTAGGATTACCTGAGTTAAACCGAGCCTGGCCCATTCCGTCCATAATATTTGTCATCGATTTTCACTCCTTTTCGGTTAGTATCACCTTTTTTTATCAAAATAAAATTTATTATTTGGTGAAACAATAAGGTGTGTATGGATAGAAAGGAGAATAATGGATGGAAAACAAAGATTTTATTGGAGAAATGAAAAGCAATGAATCGCATTCAAAAAATTTTACTAAGGTAAAGCAAACTGGCAACGTGGTAAACTCTAATAGCAAAAATAATGCAGTTCCAACCGATTATATCAACATTTATTGGGATGAATGGAAGAGTTAATTAAAGGATTTTTCCAAGTAAAGATTAAATAAAACAAACACTCTCTTTACATTTGGTAGAGAGAATGTTTGTGTTTTTTTATATGCGTGGTTTAAGCTATGTGGGTTAATGTTGGTAAACTCTAGTGTGAAGCTATCTACGTTCCAGTATTTTGAGAGATAGGAGGATCGGTTAATTTTACTGAGCTTTTCCCGTGGATAACATAATAGACAAAGGCGCAAGCAACAACAATAATCGACAACGAAAAATACATATTCTGGTAACCGATAAGCGGAATTAAAAATCCCAGAAGAAAAGGTCCGATTCCTATACCGATATCATTAAAGACAAAGTAAGTGGAAGCTGCAAGTCCCGCTCGATGTCGAGGGGATCTTTTTACTGCGATCGCTTGAATAGAAGATTGTAAATTTCCATATCCGAGCCCTGCTAATATACTGGCTAGAATTAAAAGATACCCATTACTGACATGACCAAGAACTAGTAAGCTCGCCGCAAAAAGAAATAGCGCTGGGTACATCACAATATTATCGCCTTTTGTATCCAACATTTTGCCTGTGATTGGTCTAGAAATGAAGATGCAGACAGAATAGACAATGAAAAAGAAGCTAGCAACATACGTTAAATTCATTTCCATGGAATAAGAAGCGAGAAACGTGATAATACCTGAGAAAGTTAAAGCTAAAACCGTCATTAATAACGACATAGAAATGGCATTCTTTTCAAAAAATTGATTAAGATGAAAGCCTTTCATTTCTTCGCGTTGTTCCTTGGTGATCTCTACTTTAGGAAATGTCGTAAATAAGGTTAATAATATACCAATTCCAGCCAAAACCGTACAACCAATAAAAATCAACTGCATAGTTGCAAACTGAGTCAATAGCAGCCCAAGAAAAGGACCAATAGCTGTAGCTAGAATAAAACTTAAAGTATAATAACTGATTCCTTCTCCTTGTCGTTGAATAGGAATGATATCGATAACCGCAATTTGCATAACTGTCAGCACGACCCCAACTAAAGCACCGTGGAGAAAACGGATAAGAATAAATAAATATAAGCTTTCAATTGGGGAGTAGAGCATTGTACAAAATAAACTTAAAATCAGCGCAATATAAAGCAGCTTTTTCCGACCAATGATGTCCAAATATTTACCTGTCAGGATACGAAACGTAAGGACACCAATAACAAAAACACTTGCGGCAAGCCCAGCCATTCCTTCGGAGGCATTAAAAGAGTCCATCGCATAGCCAGCTGTTGTTGTTATCGTCAAAAAATAGGTAAGAGCAGTGAAAAAAGTGATCAATGACAAGATGATAAAATTTCTAGTCCATAATCTTGGTTTTGTTGTTTCCATGTGTTTGACCTCTTAACGGTTTATTTTAGAATGGTAAAAATACAAATTCATGTTACAAGCTCTAAAGATAATCTACAAATCTAGGAAACTGATTTGAAATCAGTTTATCCTGGTTAAGTTATTAGGGTAAAGACCCCCATCTCTTAGCGTAGCGTAAGTGGGAAGTTCTAATCACGTGGAGTCGAAACTCCATCTAATTCCCCGATGTTCCAGCTGTTGGAACGAGTTCGCTTTCTGAACTTTTTCTGAATATTTTAATTTTACCACATTGTAAACAAAATTTCATTTTTCGAACTTTAGGTTAAAATAGGAGTTAGGGGTGCTCTTATAAAATTAAATGGTTGAAATATGTAACTGGCCAAGTGATTATTGATTGAGTTAGCACCTGAATGATGTAGGAAATAATCTCCAACTTAATAGAGGGCGGGCTTTTCGTTATAATAAATCGTGGATAAAAGTTAAATTTGGTTTTAAAATTAGAAAACCAATATGTATTGGAGGCATATTCATGGCAAATGACTGTCCTTTTTGCAAGTCAGAGAACATCTTATTAGCTAATGAATTAGCTTTTGCGATTTTTGATAAATATCCAGTAAATCAAGGCCATATACTCGTTATCCCGAAACGACATGTGAGTGACTTCTTTTATACAACTAGTGCTGAGCGCGAAGCCATCAATGAACTGCTTGAAGATGGACGAGTATTATTAGAAGAAAAGTTTCAACCCGATGGCTACAATATTGGCATCAATTGTGGCGAAACGGCGGGACAAACGATTTTTCATGTCCATGTTCATCTCATTCCTCGCTACGATGGAGATATGGACAATCCTCGTGGTGGCGTACGCGGGGTGGTTCCAGAAAAGAGAATGTATGAATAAAAGGTAAAATTAAAGCCACATCGCACAGATCATATGTTGCGTTGTGTTTTTTTTGTGCCATCTCATCGGTTCCATTAACGATATAAGGAGGAAGTGACAAACTTCTATTTATTTGGCAACCAATTGGCCGTAATCCCCTCACTGATGGAAGTTTCACTTCATGTGCTTACGACTTCACTTTCGACAAATGTAAACAAAAGTTGATCTTAAGTTTATATTCATAGATTAAGATAAAAAACGAATGACATGAAGGGGGTTTATTTGTGAAAAAACTGTTATATCCAATTACCGATTGGGTTTCAACAAAACGTGGAATGTGGATTACGATCATCGCTTGGTTTGTGCTGATGCTTGCTTTAAGTGCTGGCCCCATGCTAGGCGATTATAAGGTCACAAATTTCCAAGCGCTTCCCGATGAAGCTCAATCGATGATCGCTGAGAAAAAGACGGAAGAACTATTTCCGAATGAGCAAGGAACACCAGGTATTCTTGTTTTCCATAAAGAAACGGGAGACATCAATACCAAAGGTGTTGAGCAAATTTTGAACGGGATCAAAGCGGAAGAGATCGAAGGAATCGAAACGATTTTAGATATTAGTAAACTTTCACCTCAGGCTTTAGCTTCCTTTATTTCTGAAGATGGTTCAACGATGATTGTCCCGATGGAATTAGAAATGGATCTAGGAAACAGTGAATATGCTGAGATCAATGACAGGGTGTTTGAGATTGGAACAGAGATTGCTGATTCGCTTGAAAGTACAGCCTTTTATATTACGGGGCCTGCAGGGGTTGCAGGTGATACGGTCAAGCTGTTTGAGCAAGCCGATTTTGTTCTTCTTTTTGCAACGATTGTTATTATTTTACTATTACTGATCGTTATTTATCGCTCACCGTTACTCGCATTCATACCACTGCTTGCGACGGTGATTGTATACCAAGTCGTCATTCAAAGTGTGGTGTTACTTGGCGCAGGTGGTTTAGAAATCAACAATTCAACCACTTCTATCATGAGCATTTTACTTTTTGCGGCTGTCATCGATTATTCACTATTTGTGTTTTCCCGTTATCGTGAAGAACTTAACAAATGTGAAAGCAAATATGATGCGATGAAACATGCGATGCGAGCTACTGGCGAACCGGTCTTTTTTGCTGGAGGAACCGTTTTAGCCGCGATGCTTATTTTATTCTTTGCGAATTTCCGTGAATATCAAAACTTTGCACCGATCTTTGGTGTGGCGTTATTCTTTATTATGTTAGCATCAATCACGTTAGTTCCTGCGTTATTTACGTTATTTGGTCGTAAAGCATTTTGGCCGAAAATTCCGAAATACGGCGAGGAACAAGAAGTGAAACACGGAATCTGGGGTCCAATTGCACGGTTTGTTGTTAACAAGCCTGGGTTCTCTGGAGGAATCGTTGCGATTTTTCTATTGATTACCGCTTTGAATGTGTTTAATCTCGATTTTGAATATGACACGGTTAAAAAATTCCCTGAGGATTTACCATCTCGTGTCGGATACGAAATTGTGGAGGCCAGATATGACAAAGGGGAACTGGCACCGACGACAATGCTCATTGTAAGTGATAAAGCGTTAACTGAAAACAACACGTCAGATATCATCAAGGAATGGACTGCTTTTGACGAAGTCGCATCGGTTCGAATGTCTGCGCAAACCGAGGATGCAAAGGCATTGAAGCTGAGTGTTGCGTTATCAATCAATCCATATTCGAATGAAGCGATTCAATTTATGGATCAATTACGTGAAAAGTCACCAGTGCTATTAGAGCAGCTTTCGATAGCTGGAGAAGCTCATTATAGTGGCGTGACAGCCAAGCTTGTTGATGAGCGTGATGTGAATAATCGAGATATCATTCTTATTGTGATCTTAGAAACGATCCTCATTTTAGCTCTGTTATTTGCGCTTACTCGTTCGCTTAAGATGTCTAGTTATATGATGGGGACGATTTTGGTTTCGTATGTATCGGCTCTAGGTCTAGGGATTTTCCTAGTAGATGTCTTGTTTGGATTTGAGGCATTGAGTACCCGTGTACCTTTGTATGCCTTCATTTTCTTAGTAGCATTAGGAGTCGATTACAATATCATCCTCGTGTCGCGATTTATAGAAGAGAGGAAAACAAAGCGAGTAAAAGAAGCTCTTGAAGTTGCGATCCGCAATACTGGTGGGGTGATTTCATCCGCTGGTGTGATCTTAGCGGCAACTTTTGCTGTGTTAACAACGATGCCGATCGCTGATTTGTTCGTATTCGGATTTATCGTGTCGATCGGGATTCTCATCGATACATTCCTAGTGCGCGGCATGCTTCTTCCATCTTTGATCTTATTATTTGAAAAAGAAAAGCAAACCTCTCATAATCAATAATAATTCGACTACAAAGGAATTTCCTTTGTAGTCTACCTGTTTAGGAGGTTAGACCATGAGAATTCTCGTTGTAGATGACGATGTGTATATACAACAACTTGTTTCAATCCATTTAAGTCGAGAAGGCTATCAAGTATTTACAGCTAATCACGGGGAAGAAGCGTTATCTCTTTTGGAAGATAAAACCGTCGACATAGCGATAGTGGATGTGATGATGCCCAAGATGGACGGTTTTGAATTGACGAAAATCTTATCAGTGGACTTTGAAATCCCCGTTATTCTGCTAACGGCAAAGGGCCAGCTCGAAGACAAAGAACGTGGCTTTTTATCGGGTTCCGAGGATTATATCGTCAAGCCCTTCGAGGTGAAGGAACTTCTATTTCGAGTCGCGGTCGTTCTACGCCGTTTTAAACGAGCGATGGATACCGTCATTAAAGTCGGAAACCTCATGATTAATCGAAAAAATTTCGAAGTGATTATCAATGATAAAAACATTCTGTTACCTTTAAAGGAGTTTGAAATTCTAAGTTTGTTAGCCAATCGCATAAATAAAATTACACAAAGAGCCGAACTCATCGAACAAGTGTGGGGCGTCGATTATGAAGGAAGCGAACAAACATTAAATACGCATATTAACCGTATTCGCGAACGGTTAAAAAAATACGCGGCTTCAGTCGAAATTCAAACGGTTCGGGGCATCGGTTATAAGTTAGAGGTCACAAAATGAAAACTCTATACCAAAAATTCATAGTGGCGACACTATTGATTTTAACAATTAGTATTACGATCGGATTTATTCTAGCGAATGCAATCTACATGACTTCGACGAAGCAAAAAATTGATCAACAAAATGTAGAGATTGCGACAGAAATTGCTTCTAACCTTGTCAGCTTGCATGCTCATAGTTCTTCTTTTGAACATTACTTAGAATCAATTGGAAATCTAGGCTATCAAATTTATGTGCTCAATAAAGCAGGAGAAGAATTTTATTTCGGCGAGCCTTTTAAGAAAACAGAAGTTCCCGATGAAGCGATGAAGGTACTAGAGGATCAGGAAATTTATCATGGAATGAATGAGTTCGCAGATGAGATGCTGATGATGGGGCATTTCTCCAATGATGTTAAAAATACAGTTGGGGTGCCCTTTACGATGAATGGACAACAATACGGATTATTTTTGCGTCCAGATAATAAGTTGCTATTTTCCGATATTCATATCATTTTCGCTTGTTTTATTGTCGCGATTACCATCGTGAGTGTGAGTGGTGTGATTTGGTTTACCAAACGTCTCATCCAACCGATTACGAAGTTAACCGAGGCGACCCAAGAAATTACCCGAGAGAATTTCAATTACTCATTAAAGGTGGAACGTCATGATGAAATCGGACAATTAGTTGAAAGCTTCAACACGATGCAGAAGCAATTACAGCATAATGACGAAGCACGTAAATCGTTCATTAGCAATGTATCTCATGATTTTCAATCGCCCCTGATGAATATACAAGGCTACGCAGAGCTTTTAAGGGCGGATGGAGTATCGGAGCAAGATCGCCGCGAATACTTAGAAATCATCGATTATGAATCGAAACGGCTATCGAATTTAACGAAGCAGCTCATGCTTTTAACATCGCTTGATCAAAAGGCGTATCCGATGAAATTTTCTGATGTCAGGCTCGATGAACAAATGAAACAAACAATCCGAAGATATCAATGGCGACTTGAAGAAAAGGAAATTGAAGTATCTTATCAGTTACCACCGATACAGATGAAGGCGGATGCTGAACTAATGAGCAACGTTTGGGACAATTTATTAACCAATGCAATCAAGTACAATGAGCATGGAGGAAGCATTTGGATTAGCTTAACAAAATCTGAAGCCGAACTAACGATCATTTTCAAAGATACGGGAATCGGTTTGACCGAAGAAGACACCACTCAAATTTTCGACCGATTTTTCCGTGTCGATTCGTCAAGAAAAAAAGACGGGACAGGACTCGGTTTAGCGATTGTCAAACAAATTATTGAATTGCACGGTGGAGAAATTAAAGTGGATAGTCAGGTAGGAGAAGGCACGACATTCACGATTATATTTCCAAATATAAATTGAAAAGTGGGGGAATGAAAAATGGAACAAATTTGGAGTATACGTTTAATACGATTTGCAGCGATCTTCGGTATTATCGGTACCTTTATCGGCTCGCAAATGTCAGGCAGTATGGATTATTCGATGCGACCGATTCATGCTCATAGTTTATTAGTAGGCTGGCTTTCTGTGTTTGCTTGGGGAATCTTCTATAAAGTATTTCAAGTGAAATACAAAAAACTCGTACCAATCCATAGTATCTTTGGGATGGCAGGGGCTGTCGGATTGACATTAGGAATGTGGATGTACTATTTCAACCCATTAGGTTTGAACCAGACGTTTGTTATGGTCTTTTATATCGTCGGTGGAACGTTCTTGTTACTAGCGTTTTTACTATTCGTGTTCATTACGTTTATGATTGAAAAGCAGGGAAGTAGGTAATCAGAGGGAATTGGGCATTGAAGTGTGCAGAATAATAGTTTGATGTTAATGAAGTTAAGATTTAACGGTGAGGCGATGTAAAATCGAATAAGTTAGGGACCTGTCCCTCACCTTGTTAAAGCATTAACTCGGTGGGGGACAGGTCCCTTTTCCAAAAGAAATACCAAGCGTTAAAATTAAAATTTCTAATATAAAAAAATAAATTTCATTTTACTCGACCTCTCTACCATCACTTTTTGTTGCAAATGCAACAAAGTTAGGCTAAATTTAATACACGTCATTTTTATTGTATATGCAACTAAAAATATGTACTAAGGAGTTAATATGAAGGAAATTCTTCGTGAAATTGGAATGATAGCAAGAGCATTAGATTCTATAAGTAATATAGAATTTAAAGAATATGACCTTACAAAAGGGCAGTATTTGTACCTTGTGCGAATATGTGAAAACCCAGGAATCATTCAAGAAAAGTTAGCTGAGGTGATAAAAGTAGACCGAACAACAACGGCCCGTGCTATAAAAAAACTTGAAATGAATGGCTTTATTGAAAAGAAAGAAGATCAACATAACAAAAAAATTAAAAAACTCTTTCCAACATACAAAGGGAAACATGTTTATCCTTTAATAAAAAGAGAAAATGATTATTCGAATCGTGTCGCATTAGCGGGATTTTCTGAAAGTGAAGCAGAAAGCCTTTTCCATCATCTTCAAAGAGTTAGAAAAAATATCGAAAAAGACTGGGAGTTAGTAAAAAAAGGGAACAAGAGAAACTATTAATCATATAAAGGAGCGAACAGATTAAAATGACTATAACTATAAAAAAGTGCACATTTGAAGATTTACGTAAACTACAAGAAATTAGTTGTGAAACATTTAATGATACATTTAAAGATCAGAATTCACCTGAGAATATGAAAGCCTATCTGGAAAGAGCATTTAACATAAAACAGCTGGAAAAGGAATTATCTAATAGTTCTTCGGAATTCTTTTTTGTTTATCTTAAAAATGAAGTCGCTGGATATTTTAAGGTCAATACCAATGATGCTCAGTCTGAACCAATGGGCGAGGAAACACTTGAAATTGAGAGGATTTATATAAAGAACAACTTTCAAAAACATGGGCTTGGTAAATATTTGCTAAATAAAGCAATGGAAATTGCAATGGAACAAAGTAAAAAGAAAGTCTGGCTTGGTGTGTGGGAAAATAATGAAAATGCTATTGTGTTTTATAAGAAAATGGGGTTTGTTCACACTGGGTCCCACTCTTTTTATATGGGTGATGAAGAACAAATGGACCTTATAATGACCAAAACACTCTTATAATTTTATTGAAAGGTGGATTAGTATGTATATTCCTTCACATTTTAAAATCACAGATGAATCAATTGCTTACAACATTATGAAAGAACATAGTTTTGCGACTCTTTTTTCTGGGCACAATGGAATGCCATTTGCAACTCATTTACCGCTAATTTTGAATAAGGAGAATACATATTTATATGGACACTTTGCTCGTCCTAATCCGCAGTGGAAAGATATCAAAAATCAAACCGTTCTAGCTGTTTTCCATGGTCCTCATTGTTATATCTCCCCATCTTGGTATGAGACCAATAAAGCGGTACCAACATGGAATTACGTGACAGTTCATGTTTATGGAGAAGTCGAGCTTTTAGAGGACGAAAATGAGTTAATGGATTCCTTACAAGAAATGGTATGGAAATATGAAGCTTCTGACAGTTCATACAGATTGCAGGATGTAGATGCTGAGTTTCTCGCTGGTATGAACAAAGGAGTTCAAGGTTTTAAAATAAAAATTAATAAGATAGAAGGAAAAGCTAAGTTAAGTCAAAACCATTCATTACAGCGACAAGAGCTAGTTATTAACAAACTAGAACAATTTTCAAATACAGATGAGCAACAGATTTCTTCATTAATGAAGGCAAATTTAGAAAAGTAATGGTTTTAGGTTACGAACAGAGAGCATTCGCCTAACTGAGGATATAGCTATTAAATGTCAAATGATTGATAAGATTTTTACAAAAAAATCAATTAAAAGGTAGTGGAGAATTTGAAAGAAAATAAAGTGAAAAAGGTAGCAGTTTGCTGGAGTGGTGGGAAAGACTGTTGTCTTGCTTTGTATCGCGTACTAAAAGAAAACCATGATATTATTTGTTTATTATCCATGGTTTCCGAAAAAGATGCTCGAAATCACGCACATGGTATACAATTAGAAATTTTAAAATTACAAGCTGACGCATTGGGATTACCTCTAATTTTAGTAGATTCAGCAGGTGAATATGAGTTGTCATTAAAAAGGTCACTTGCACTTTTAAAAGAGAAATCTGGAGTAGAAGCAATTGTATTTGGGAGTTTGTACTCGAAAGAAGATAGAAAGTGGAATGAGGAAGTAGCATATGAAATTGGAATTGAGCCTATGTTCCCTGTATGGATTTCGCAAAAACACTCTTCCAAACTTCTTTATGAATTTATATCATTAGGTTTTCATTCTGTAGTTTGTAGGGCGTCTAATAAGTATTTTGACCAAAAATGGGCTGGTAGATATCTTGATTTGAGCTTTTATGATGAGATCCATCAAACAGGTAGTTGCGTTATGGGAGAATTAGGAGAGTACCATACTTTTGTTTTAGACGGTCCGATTTTTCATAAAAAAATCGATATAACTAAATCAAGTGTTGTTTTAAATTCTGGATTATGGTCTTTGGATATTATAACATGCGAATTAGTGAACAAAACAATATAGGTTTAATCATTACCTTATATTGACTGTAATATTGAATAACTTCTTGAAATTAACGAAGGCTCGTTAGTTTAGAAGCTGTTGTAATCACGTCCTTCTGTTATTGAAGTAACGGAGGATAGTTGAACAAAGCGAAATGAGGAGAGTATTGATTTGAAATCTAAAAAAACATGGAGGAATAATTAGTGAAGTACAAAATGAAAAAGAAGGACTTAATAACTAAAGAGGTAAGCTAATTAAGGATTGGGGGAATTCGGATGGAATATATTTGGTTAGCTATGGGTATTGCCATAGCAGGATATTTAATTGGGGATGGATTAAAAAATTTTAAAAATCCAAATTCAAAAAATATATTAGATTCGTTAGATGAAAGTGATGACCACGAATTAATTAAAGAGAATGAGGTTCATCATTTTATAGGTATTTCTAAGGAAGATGCAAAAAATATGGTTAGTGAACACCCAAATATTCCACACATTATAATAAACAATAAGATATATTACCCAAAAGCTAAATTGCGTGAATGGTTAATGAAAATAGGAAATTAATTCTTTTCTCAAAGAGATTAGTAGTTTCCACTAACGTGTAGCATTAGATTAGCAATTGTCACAACGCCAGCTCCAACTGATGTTGATGTAACGAGGTTAATTTAACAACTAGGAATTACTTTATTATAAAATTATACATAGATTAATTGGTTAAAGGAGAAAATAATGGACATTAGAATTTTAAATTCAATAGAAGATGCAGAAAAATATCGTAGTATTAGACTTGAAGCTCTAAAAAATACACCTGAAGCATTCGCTTCCAGTTATGAAGAAGAAAAAGACTTTTCAATTGAAGAATTTAAGAACAAGTTTCAATCGAAAGCCTCTTTTACCTACGGAGCTTTTGATAACGGAGAACTTGTAGGAATTATAACTTTATATCAAGAAAATTTAAATAAACTACGACATAGAGCACATATTGGAGCAATGTACGTTTCTCCCTTCAAAAGGGATTTAGGAATTGGGAAGGCTTTAATGGAAGAAGCAATAGAGAAAGCAAAAAGTATAGAGGATTTGGAACAGGTATATTTAGCGGTGGTTTCAACAAATAAATCAGCAAAAAAACTGTATTCATTATTGGGATTTGAAGTTTTTGGTACAGAAAAGAAAGGTTTAAAGTTAGAAAAAAATATTTATTATGATGTAGACTTCATGATTTTATATTTATAAGTGTTATTAAACAAAAGTGTGATAGCTTAATAGAGGTTATCGTTTTTTCTTTATTGAAGTAAAGAGCAGAAGAGTTGAATACCAATAAATATTGTTATAAATGAAGGGTCTGTCCCCTTACCATTAAAGCATTAACTTAATGGGGGGACAGGCCTTATTTTTTGTTTTTCAATTTTAATGATTATTCGGGTGTTTTAGCTTGGATTTGCTACCACGTCTGGAATTGTACTCAGTGCCTTTATTATTATCTCCAGTAGCAACCTCTTGACCAAACTCGGTGTCTAACTTTCCATGGCGACTTGGTGAGCTCTGATTTTGACTGCCGCCTTTATTATTCCGCTTTGTCATCCTTTCCACCTCCTATAGTTTCTTCATTATTATCATTCCAATGATTGCTGGTTTCATTACAGGTTTGTAAAAAAGATGGTTAGTTGTGTGTAAAATGGAAATGACCTATGTTACGGACAAGAAACCGATCAGCGCATGTTCCTTCCGCATTTTTTAAGTTCCTCAACTAGCAGTTGCAAAGCCAGTGGAGTTGTTTTGCATCCGCAAAGCTCGGTACAATTGTTTCTTTTCCTAATCATTAAGTAAATTGAAATTGAAGAAGTGATGAGGGGTAGACAGGTGTCTCCATAAACTGTCTATTTCAAGATGAACAGGTGTCTATTTTGTAAACAGTATTTAATTTAAGCTAAGCAAAAATAGGTTAGAATGGTGTTTTTTATTTTTGGCACGGTATTTGCAAATGTAGAAGTGTAAGGAAAATTCCTTAATAATTATAGTGAAGTTTATTAACTATTATTTTAAAAATATTCTTTTATGGAAAGTTTGAGGAGGACAAAATGGAATTTACACAAGAAGTAGAAATGTTGAGAAAAACTGTTGCTAGTTTTGTAAAAAAAGAAATTGAACCAATTGCTGAACAAATTGACAGAACAGATGAGTTTCCACAAGAAATGTGGCGAAAGTTAGGAGATTTAGGAGTTCTAGGAATAACCATACCTGAAGAGTATGGCGGTGCTAGTATGGGACCAGTCGAACAAGCGGTAGTGACTGAGGAAATAGCCAAGTATAGTGCGGCAATTGCCGTTTCATATGTTGCTCATTCCAACTTATGTGCACATAACCTCTATCATAATGCGAATGAACAACAAAGACAAAAATATATAACAGGGCTTTGTTCTGGTGAGTTAATTGGAGCATTAGGATTAACAGAACCTGGTTCAGGGTCTGATGCAGTCAACATGAAGACCACCGCTAGAAAAGAAGGAGATCATTATATTCTAAATGGGAGTAAAACCTTTATCACAAATGGTCCAATTGCCGATGTATTATTAGTTTACGCAAAAACAGATCCACAAAAAGGAGCTCATGGTATTTCTGCTTTTATAGTTGAAAAAGATTCTCCTGGCTTCTCTGTTTCAAAAAAACTAGAAAAAATGGGAAATAGAGGATCTTCTACTGGCGAATTGATTTTTGATGAATGTAAAGTTCCAAAGGAGAACTTACTCGGTAATGAAAATGCAGGAGTAAAAATTATGATGTCGGGTCTGGATATCGAGAGAGTAATGGTTTCAGCATTATCCCTTGGAATAGGAGAGGGTTCCTTCCGAGAAGCATTGAAATATTCACAAGAAAGAAAACAATTTGGTAAAGAAATAGCCAACTTTCAATTAATACAAGCAAAGCTAGCAGATATGTATACATTGCTAGAAGCGTCAAGGTTAATGACCTATGATGCAGCGATTGAAGCCGCGACGAACAAAAGAATTACTAAAAAGGCAGCAGCTGCAATACTATTCACTGCTGAAACGGCAACAAAAGTTGCATTAGAGGCTGTTCAAATCCATGGAGGTTATGGATATATGTTAGATTACCCAGTCAATAGATATTTACGTGATGCGAAACTATATGAAATTGGTGCAGGAACATCAGAAGTTAGGAGATTAATTATTGCAAGAGAACTTTTAAATGTAAAAACTTTCTAATGTATACCATATGTAACGAAAAGGAAAAATTTGTATTTAACTATTAACAATAAATCAAACGAAGCGTTAAGGATGAAAAGGATAAAGAACGATATAAAATGACTGAAAAATCGCAATATTTTTAAAAGTAATTCAATTATCTAAATAAATGCCGGAGGTTTATTCATGAACTTTCAAAAAATCTTAATCGCTAACAGAGGAGAAATTGCAATTCGAATAATTCGTACATGTAAAAAAATGAGTATTAAAACAGTTGCGATATATTCTGAAGCGGATAAAGACATGCCGTATGTATATGAAGCCGATGAAGCTGTTTTGATTGGGCCGCCACAAGTTAGTTTAAGTTATTTGAACTCCAAAGAAATTCTTTCAGTTGCCAAAAGATTAAAGGTGGATGCGATTCATCCAGGATATGGATTTTTATCTGAAAATGCAGAGTTTAGAAATCTTTGTGAGGAAGAAGGAATTTCATTTATCGGACCGACGAGTGATGTTATTACTTCGATGGGAAGCAAAATTGAAGCAAGAAGAAGAATGAGTGAAGCGAGTGTTCCTGTTGTTCCAGGGTGGAATGAACCAATTCAATCTATGGAAGAAGCTTTAGAAATTGCACAACAAATTGGATATCCTTTAATGCTAAAGGCAAGTGCTGGCGGTGGCGGGATTGGGATGAGTTTAATTCATTCCAAAGAACAGTTGGAAAAAGCATTTGAAACGACCCGAAATCGTTCACAAAATTATTTTGGTAACTCAGAAGTATTTTTAGAAAAATACATTAATAATCCAAGACATATTGAGGTACAAATTGCTGCAGATCATTATAACAATATCGTTCATTTATATGAACGTGAGTGTTCTGTTCAAAGAAGAAATCAAAAAGTAATTGAAGAAAGCCCATCTCCTTTCTTAAATGATGCGCAACGGGAACAGCTTATGAGTGCTGCTATAAAAGGGGCAAAAGCAATTGGTTATCGTAATTTAGGAACGATGGAATTTATCTTTGATGAAGACGGTTCATTTTATTTCTTAGAAATGAACACTCGATTACAGGTAGAGCATCCTGTTACTGAAATGAACACGAAATTAGATTTAGTGGAATGGCAAATCCGAATCGCTCAGGGAGAGAAGCTGCCTTGTTTACAAAGTGAAATTAATAGTTCAGGGCATTCGATAGAATGTAGGGTTTATGCAGAAGATCCAGTTAATTTCTATCCTTCTCCAGGAACGATATCGAAGCTGAATTGGCCTAATAATTTAAGAATTGATACATCTATAATAGAAGGTTCAACAATAACACCATACTATGATCCGATGATAGCCAAAGTAATTGTGCACGCGGAGCAGCGGGAACAATCGATAAAAGACATGGAAAATGGGTTATTAACTACAAAAATAGAAGGAATAAAAACAAACATTCCATTATTAATAGATGTTTTGCGTAATGATGAATTTAAAAAAGGTGAATATACAACTAAGTTAATAGAAGAAATGAAAGTTAATAGTTAAAAATAAAATCTTAATTATAAGGAGAGTTCTAAAATGATCGTTAAAGCAAATATGGGTGGGAACTTATGGAAGTTACTAGTTTCAAAGGGAGACCAAGTAGAAGCTGGGCAAGAAGTAGCAATCTTAGAATCAATGAAAATGGAGATTCCTATTACATCAAGTTATTCAGGAACAGTAGTCGATGTGGTAAAAAATGAAGGTGAGTTTGTTCAAGAAGATGAAGGACTAATCGTATTAAAATAGGAGGAATGGATAATGACAAATCATGAAAAAGAAAAAAGTATGTTGGATGTTAGGGAAAGAATTGAAAATGGTGGTGGAGAAAAGTACCGAAACCGTGTGAAATCTCAAAATAAAATGTTAGTTCGTGAACGTTTAGACCTACTATTTGACGAGGGTTCCCTTAAAGAGGAATGGATCTTTGCTAAATGTCTGGACCCTAGTCTTGCTGCTGATGCAATCATTACAGGTTTAGGGAAAATTAATGGTCGTAAGGTTGCCTTTTTAGCTGCGGATCCTACCGTTAAAGCAGGTTCATGGGGAGAGAAGTCAGTTGAAAAAATGATAAGAACTCAAGAACTAGCCATGAAATTAAAAATTCCTATGTTATATATGATTGATTCAGCAGGTGGTCGAATTACAGATCAAATCAAAATTTTCCCAGGATACAGACACAGTGGAAAGATTTTTTATAACATGATTAAAATGTCTGGTATGGTTCCGCAAATTTGCATCAATTTCGGACCTTCTCCAGCTGGATCGGCCTATATCCCATCATTCGCAGATTTTGTAGTTATGGTTGATAAAAATGCTAGTGCATATTTAGGTTCCACGCGAATGGTTGAAATGGTAATCGGAGAAAAAGTAACCATGGAGGAAATGGGTGGAGCTAGGTTGCATTGTTCGACTAGTGGTTTAGGAGATGTATTAGCAAAGGATGAGCGAGATGCTATAGAAATCACGAAAAAGTACCTTTCTTATATGCCACAAAATTACAAGGAAAAGGTTGAAGGTGCCGAACCTGCATTACCTAAAATGGGTCCTTCAATAAAGGAAATCATTCCTAAAGATATGAACCGGCCATTTGATATGGTTCATTTAATTGAAAGAGTTGTAGATGAAAATAGTTGGTTTGAAATAAAAGAACTGTTTGCACAAGAGTTAGTTGTTGGCTTTGGAAGGATGGACGGGAAAACCGTAGGTATTGTTGCCAATCAACCGAAAGTTAAAGGTGGGACATTATTTGTAGATTCCGCGGATAAGGGTGCTAGATTTGTAACTTTATGTAATGCATTTAATATTCCATTACTATTCTTAGCGGATGTACCTGGTTACATGGTAGGTTCTGCTGTTGAAAAGAAAGGAATTATACGACATGGAGCTAAGATGTTAACTGCTGTTTCTGAAGCAACGGTTCCAAAAATGACAGTAATTGTACGGAAATGTTACGGTGCTGGTTTATATGCAATGTGTGGTCCAGCTTACGACCCAGAAACCGTTATTGCCCTTCCGTCAGCTTCCATTGCAATTATGGGACCTGAAGCCGCTATTAATGCAGTTTATTATAACAAAATTCAGGAACTACCAGAAGAAGAACGCCAAGAGTATATCCTTCAGAAAAGGGAGGAATATTCAGAGGATATTAATATTTATGCATTGGGCTCAGAAATGATCATTAATGAAATTATTCCATTTGATCAACTAAGAGACGAAGTAATTGAACGGTTTGATTATTATTCTACAAAAGATATAACATTCGGTGAGAAAAAATGTCCGGTTCATCCGGTATAAAGGAGAGAGTGTGCGGTGGAAGTATTTTCAAAGTCCTTATTAAGTGAAAAAGTTGCAATAGTTACTGGTGGTGGTACGGGAATAGGAAAGGAAATAGCTAAACATCTTGGAACGACTGGGGCAAAGGTAGTCATAACAGGTCGTAGAGAACATGTATTACAAGAAACAGCAGAAGAATTTCGTCATTTAGGAATTGAAGTATCTACTATTTCAACAGATATACGCGATCCTGAGCAAGTCAAAAATTTAGTAGAGCATACGGTTGAATGCTTTGGCAGAGTTGATATATTAATCAACAATGCAGGCGGGCAATTTCCAAAAAAAGCAGAAGAACTGTCACCAAATGGGTGGAATGCAGTGATTAATAATAATTTAAATGGGACGTTTTATGTCACTCAAGAAGTTTCTAAACAATTTATGAAACAAGGGACGGGTGGGAGTATCACCAATATATTAGTTAACTTTCTTCATCGTGGGGCTCCTGGAATTGCCCATTCTGTTGCCGCTCGAAGTGGGATTTATGGAATGATGAAAACGCTCGCATTAGAGTGGGCAAAGCATAATATACGAATTAACTCGATTGGACCTGGTTTATTTGTCACCGAGGGAATGAGCGAAGAAATGGCAAGCTTTGCGGGGTCTGATTTTATAAGTAATGTTACGGAGGATGTCCCTTTAAAGCGTACAGGGAAATTGGAAGAATTAGGCTGGTTAGTAACCTATATATCTAGTCCAGCCGCAGAATACATTACAGGCGAATATATCATTATCGACGGAGGTAACTCGCTAGGGAGAGGTATTACTTTTCTTCCATACTAATAATTAGGTAGTAAAGTGGTGGGAACATGTGGTCTGAGACATTAATAGAGCAACTTTCTAATCGTAATAAGAAACCAGTCCGAATTCTGTTTCCTGAAGGTGATGATATACGAGTTCAAAAAGCGTGCCAAGTCATTTTAAATAAAAAGCTAGCACAGCCGATCTTATTTACCAACTCTAATATCCAAGGAATAGAAACCGTTTGGGAAACAGGTTGGGAAACTGGGAATAAGAAACTAGAAATAGCAGCAGAGTGGTTGAAAGAAGGTAGAGTAGATGGTGTGATTTCTGGAGCATGCTATGAGAGTGGCGAAGTGATCCGTGTAGGTCTGAAGAAAATAGGTTTAAAGAATGGTAGAAAACGAATTACAGGGATATTTGTTGTAGATACAGGGTTACGAACTGTGGGCAACGATGGTGTCTTATTATTTACAGATCCCATCGTTATCCCACAGCCAACAACTGAGGATCTGATGGAAATAATTAAAGGGGCGACAGAGCTATGGGAATTAATATTTTCAGACGTTGATCCCAAAGTAGCCTTACTTGATTTTATGACTTGTAATGGTCACTTTGAAAAGGTTAATAAACAATCTGTAATGGATTTAAAGAAAACTTTTCCAGGAATCCATTTTGATGGACCATTGCAAGTGGATGCAGCCATTGTTCCTGAAGTGGCGTTAACCAAAGCCCCAAAAAGTGATATTGCGGGGAGAGCTAATATATTAATATTCCCTGATCTTAAATCAGGAAATATAGGATATAAACTTGTTGAGAGGTTAGGTGGGGCCAAAGCTTTTTCCTATTTAACAGGTTTTGAAAAGAGTTGGAATGATTTATCGAGAGGTTGTCGCTGGGAAGATGTTGTCGTATCGTCATGTCTTTCAATATTAGAAATTAATAGTAAGAAAACATCATTGTAAGATGTGAAAGGATTAAAGGAGGAAAATGTCTATGAGAGTGTTGTTAAAGGATATCGCACAGTCAAGATCTGGAGACAAGGGCAATACTGCAGATATATCATTATTTGCAAATAATGAAGAGTTATTTAATGTAATAAAAAAAGAAGTAACATCCGAAAGAGTAAAAGAACACTTTAATGGAATATGTCTTGGAAAGGTAGAACGCTTTGAAGTAGCAAATGTTCTAGCATTGAAATTTATCCTTCACGAAGCATTAGGTGGAGGTGGTCCACGTTCTTTAAGAATAGATAATTTAGGAAAATCTTTAAGTGCAGCTTTATTGAGAATGGAAATTGAAGTACCAAATGAAATAATGAAAAACGTGGAAATTAAGCAACCCCCGAAACAATTTAAATCATTCGTATAAATTTTAAATAATGCAATTTGATTAGTAAATCTGTGAAGAAATAAATTTATAGGAAGAGGTTGTTCAAATGGAAAATATTGTTCGCTATGAAGTAGAAGATCATGTAGCGATTATTACGATGAATTTACCCGATCGGAGAAATCCTCTATCAGTAGATATGTGCTGGGCTTTGATTGAGCAAATTAAACAAGCGGAAGTTGATGATGATGTTCATGTCGTACTGTTAACTGGAGAGGGACAGTCGTTTTGTGCAGGGGGGGACCTTAAAGAGTTTAAGAAATACCAAGATAAAGGTGCTAGTAAAGTACACAAAGAAGGCGAAAGTACAACAGAATTATTTAAAACGTTATCCAACCTAAAAAAACCAATCATTGGTGCAATAAATGGTCATGCATTAGGAGGAGGCTTCGGCCTTGTAGCTTCTTGCCATTATTCGATAGCATCTTCTGAAGCAAAGTTTGGAACAACAGAAATTAAGTTAGGGCTATTCCCGTTAGTTATTTTACCAGCCGTCATGGATGCAGTTGGTCCAAAGAAAGCATTGGAATTGGGATTTACTGGTGAAATCTTTTCAGCATCTAAAGCAGTTGACCTTGGTTTGGTAAATAAAGTAGTTCCACCAAATGAAGTAGTTGACGAGGCCAAACAATTTGCTAAGCAATTAGCAGAAGCCAGTCCATTAGCATTGAGAATTGGTTTAGATTGTTATGTAAAGACGAGAGATATGGAGTGGAATAAAAAACTAGATTATGCCAATACATTAAGAGTTATCTCATTTTTAAGTGATGATGTGAAAGAAGGGGCAGATGCCTTTTTAGAAAAACGAAAGCCACAATGGACTGGACAGTAGAATAAAAGATATAAAGGTGGAGTGATAGATATGGGTAAAACTGTAAGAATTGGTGCAGGTATGGGCTTTTATGGAGATACGATTTTACCAGCCCTTGAAATCGCAAAAAAGGGCAATGTGCAATATATTTGCTTTGATGATTTGGCAGAATTGACGATGGCAATTCTGGAAAAAGATAGGAAGAGAGACCCTAATTTAGGATATACCAAAGATATTACGAAAACAATGAGGACTCTTTTACCTGAATGTTACAAACGTGGAATCAAATTGATAACAAATGCGGGTGGGATCAATCCACATGGTGCAGCAAAAGAAGTAAAAAAAATCGCAGAAGAACTTGGTTTTCACGGGATAAAAATTGGTGTTGTCACTGGAGATAATATATATGACAAAATTGACGAATTAGAAAACCAAGGAGTAGCTTTTACTTCCATGGATGGCAGTGAAACGATCCATGATTTTCGTGAAAAGATTTTATTTTCGTCGGTGTATTTAGGTGCACAACCTATTGTTGAAGCATTAGATCAAGGAGCCGATATTGTAATAACGGGAAGGACTACAGATTCTGCACAGTTTGCTGCACCTTTGATCTATGAGTTTGGTTGGTCACCAACGGACTGGGATAAAATTGCTTCAGGTGTACTAATAGGTCATCTATTCGAATGCTCGGGTCAGGCAACAGGTGGGAATTTTAGTGGTCCTTGGTGGGATATTGATAACCTTGAGACTATAGGGTATCCGATCGGTGAAGTATCTGAAGATGGTTCCTTTATTGTTTCCAAAGTTGAAGGTTCTGGCGGTGAAGTATCCATTGATACCTTAAAAGAACAATTTCTCTATGAAGTCCACGACCCAACACACTATATAACACCAGATGTTATTGTTGACTTTACAACCGCTAAATTTGAGGAACTAGGACCAAATCAAGTACGGATTTCAAATGTGAAAGGAAAAGCCGCTCCTAATACACTTAAAGTATTATTTGGATATGAAAATGGATGGTCTGGTGAGGGTATGATGGGCTATTCTTGGCCACACGCACTTGAAAAGGCTAGAAAAGCAGAGGACATTATTAGAAAACAATTGGACATACAGCAGGTTGAATATGAAGAAATTCATGCAAGTTTTTTAGGGTATAATTCCTTACACGGGCCTCTAGTGAAAGAATTAGAATCTGATGATTATAGCGAAATTTATTTACGTGTTGCTATTCGTACACAAACAAAACAAGAAGCTGCGAAACTTGGTCGACTATTACCACCACTTGCCGTAAACGGTCCTGCTTTTGGTGGTGGAGGTCTAGGTGGGATGCAACGACCTCGGCAGTTACTAGGATTGTTTTCAAGTTTAATAGAACGAGATTTGATTGAAAGGAATGTCAATATTGAATTAATTGAAGTTTAAGGATATGTGGTGACATTAATTAATATGGTTGTGTTTGTTCCTTCGGTGAAATTTGAGAAAATAAGATAAACAAATAAAGTGAATTCAAGGATAGTTAATTATCGAAATATTATGTAAATTAATGCAAAAATAGGAAACTATAACCGTTAGAGTGTTTCTATTTATACAAAAACAAAAGGCTTCTTTATTAAGAGGTGCACTCCAAAAGGCGAAAAGTTGCTACTGAGATTTTTGGAAACTATATAATGAGGGGCGGATAATAATGAACATTGATGTAACTTCTCTTTACAATAGAAGAAAAGTTAATAGATGGGAAAGAGTTAGCGTTGGCGATATGTTAGAAAGGTTAACTTATAGTTTTCCAGATAAAGAAGCTATAGTAGGGTGGGAGGGAACTTATGCTCACCCAGACAATGCTAGACTTACCTATCAGCAGGCGAATGATAAAGCAAATCAATTTGCTAATGCACTTTTGAAAAAAGGATTAAATCGAGGCGATCGTATTCTGTTCTTTTGTGACAACTCAGTGGAAGCATTTCTAGCAAAAATTGCAGTCGCAAAGGCAGGAATGGTTGCGGTACCTATAAATACAATGATGGCACCTGATGTCATTTCTTACCTAATTAATCTAGTTGAACCAAAGTTTTTTATCGTTGATTCTGAACACTGGTCGAAAATCTCTCCTGTTTTTGAAAATCATAATATCAAACTCGATATCACGATCCCAATTAAAGGGGATGTTATCTTTGGGAGTCAATCGTTTGAAGAGTTTCTATCGAATCAAGCCATAGATGAACCAGATGTTGAAATCCATGGTGATGATATTTGGCAAATGCTGTTTACTTCGGGTACTACAAGTATGCCAAAATGCGTAATGATCTCCCACACAAATACGTATTTTGCAGCCTTTAACTTTTCTTTGTCACTCACAAGAGGGGTTAGATTAGAAGGTGATTTGAAGGTTTGTAGCTTTTTACCCATGATCTATCATGTTGGAGATCAAGTCTTTTCATTCTCTGCTTTTCTTGCAGGAGGGACCTTTGTCATTGGACGTACATTTGATTTTCCTTCTATAGCACAAGCCATTACGGATGAAAAGGTGACTGCCCTATGGTCAGGTTCACCAGCGTTTTTAACGGCTTTGACAGATACCTTCATGAAGAATGAGGAAAAATATAACCCTACGAGTTTAACAACCATTGTCTATGGATGGGCTTCATTAAATCCTGAGTATCATAAAAAACTAAAAGCGATTTGTGGGAATGATTTAGTATTATTTGAGATATTTGGACAGACGGAATCAATAGCCTGTTACCGCTTTTGGCACGATAAATGGCCAGAAACATATGAAAAGAACGCTCCTGCCGAAAACT
Source organism: Alkalihalobacterium alkalinitrilicum (assembly GCF_002019605.1). NCBI lineage: Bacteria > Bacillati > Bacillota > Bacilli > Caryophanales > Bacillaceae > Alkalihalobacterium > Alkalihalobacterium alkalinitrilicum. The sequence continues at coordinate 631,300 of NZ_KV917368.1, forward strand.
ATGTTGGTGTACCAAGTCCACTGTTATCATCAGTGATTATGGATAATCAAGGGAATATTATAACTGAACCGAGAGTGCCAGGTGAGGCAGTTTACCGTTCACCTACAATAATGTCTGGTTATTATAAAGATGAAGAAGCTACCCGAAAAGCATTTGAACATGGATGGTTTCATTCTGGCGATAGTTGTATGTATGATGAGGACGGTTTGGCCATCATGGTTGATAGATACAAGGATGTAATAAAATCAGGAGGAGAGAATGTCTCTAGTATAAGGGTAGAAACGATTCTCCGTTTACATTCAAGTGTAGAAAAGGTTGCAGTGATAGCTTTGCCGCATGAAAAATGGGGTGAAATGGTAACAGGTGTAGTAGTTATGAAAGAAGGAGAACGTACCAATGAAGAGGAGCTGATTAATTTCTGTCGAGAAAGATTAGCTGGTTTTGAAACACCGAAACAAATCATCTTTGTCGATAGTTTACCTGAAACAGTTGGAGGAAAAGTTTTAAAGTATAAATTGAGAGAACAACTTCAGTAAGCGCTTACAAATCCCTATAAACATTTAACTATATCATAAGGGAGGTGGGCTGATGGTCAAGCTGGAGTAAAAATAAAATGAGAGATCATTTTATAAGCTGCTTTTGAAAATGGGGAAGACACAATCGGTTTGAAAAAACTTAATATTAAAGTTATTAATGGGAGGATAAACATGAAAATAAATTTTCGTCTATTTGTAGGCGCTTCCTTGTTGATGAGTGTATTATTTTTCCTTGCAGCGTGCGGGGGGAGTAGCTCATCGAGTTCAACTACAAAAACCGACTCTGATAACAATTCTGAAAGCGAAGTGAGCGAAGTAAGCAATGAAACTGAAATAGAGGAAACACATTTTAGAGCTACTATGGGACTTCCTTCAACACATCTTTGGTATGCTAGTTTTGCTGAACCTGTGATGCAAGAAATAGAAGCAATAACAGATAATGTAGTTACATTTGATTCATTTGTTGCAGGAGAGTTAATTCCTCTTGGAACAGAGTATGATGCGCTCCGTCAAGGCTCAATAGAAATTGCTTTCTCCTTAGCACTACCATATGACCCTGCTAGGTTCCCTTATACTGAAGTATCATTGCTTCCATTACTTGAATCGGATCCAGAAATTATCGCAATTGCGGCAAAAAACATGATGGAAAGTGATAGAATAATTGCGGATGGAAAAACCTACTATGAACTGGAGTTTGAAGATAACGGGATAATTGGATTTGTAAATCCTCCAACACCACCATATGTCATTGCAACTAGGGAAAATTCCTTGAATTCAATTGAAGAATTTTCCGAAATGCTTAAGATGCGGAGCCCAAGTCGTGTCCATGATATTTTATCTCGAGAATTATCAGTCACAGCGTTGCAAATGACTAGTTCAGATGCTTATGACGCATTAAGTCGAGGTGCTTTAGATGGTGTGTATCTTAGTATAGCCGACTGGGACTCAATTGGACTAACAGAACTCTTTAATTATGGCATTGATGGAGTTAATTTTGGACATTTCGTAGGACATACTGCAATGACGATAGAAAAATGGGAAAGTCTCCCTAAAGAACTTCAGCATATCTTCACAACAACTCTTGAAGACACCCTATTTACAGGTGTTAAAGATTGGGATGACGGTACAAATAGAGCTTTAGAAAATTTTAAAGGGAATGGTGGAGAGCTAATTAACTTCGAAGAATTAGATCCAGCAGTCCAAGATCATATTACGAATGCGATGGTACAAACTTGGTATACATGGATTGATAATTTAGAAGATGCAGGTCATGCAGGTAAAGAAATAGCCATGCTTTGGCGGGATATGGTAGTTGAAGCGGGTGGAAAAGTACCTGAAGAAATTATGGACTTACAATAAAAATAAATTTCAATCTATCTTTATGAAATTCATAACGAAACATATTAGGAGCTATACTACTAGCTCCTAATATGTTTGTATACAGGGATAGTCTAAGACATTTTAAATCTCGTATCTAAGATACAAGTGAGAAAGGGGAAGCAAATGAGTAATGAATTAATGTATGAAAAAAAGACGGATAAAGCCATAATTACGATTAACCGTCCAGAGGTTTATAATTGTATTTCTCCAGCTGGATGGAAGGAATTGGGGGATATGTTCCAAATAGCAGAAAATGATAAGGATGTACGAGTTGTCATTATAACAGGTGCAGGTGATAAGGCTTTTTGTTCAGGAGCTGACTTAAAGAAAACCATTCCTTTATTATTAGGAAACCAACGTAATGACGAATTAGAAGGAAATATAAATCACGCAATGATGAAATTTAATCCTATCTCGAAGCCTATTATTGCAGCTATAAACGGAGTTTGTTTAGCAGGTGGAACGGAATTATTACTCGCTACTGATATTCGATTAGCAAGTGATCATGCTGTATTTGGTCTACCAGAACCTAATTGGTCAATTATGGCAGCTGGAGGGTCATTAGCTAGATTAATACGGCAAATACCCTATTGCCTAGCAATGGAGGTTTTAATTACGGGAAGAAAGTTAACCGCTTTAGAAGCCGAAAGTATGGGATTAATTAATAAGGTTGTCCCGAGAGAAGAATTAATGACGGAAGTAGAGAAATATGCAAATCTAATCATAAGTAACGGACCAATTGCTGTTCAGGCAACGAAGAGTGCAGTAATTGAGTTACAAAATGTTCCACTGAATGAAGCGTATGAGAAAGAATGGGAATTTTCAGCACTGGCATTTAGAAGTGATGATGCATTGGAGGGGATTAATGCATTTAAAGAAAAAAGGAAACCAAAATTTCAAGGGTTATAGCTAAAAACCTATTTTTGTTTATCCCGCATCAACTGGCAGTAATACCCCCATTTCAAGACTTCGAGGAATTAAAGAGGGATAAGTGGGGGATAAACTGTCAGTAAAGACTATAAATGAACATAGACTAAATGCGCGACGTCCTGTGGCAACGTCTGTGTGATCCACATCGTGTGGGCCTCAACTAACCATCAGCGGGGGAAGAGGAAAACCCCCTTACTGATGGAAGTTTCACTTTATTCGTTAGTAAGGATTTAAATCATAAATATATCCGTTTGTAACGGGCGTAATTCAAATTAATAGATACAAGATTTTGTGTTCGGTATAGTAAACAGTAATCTTGCCCGTTACTTGGATAAATGTAAGAACTACTATTTTTAATAGTTAGCGGTGTGTTATAATAAATATTGAATTTTAAAAATTTTCAGTAATTTTAACTATTTAAGTAAGAAAGGAGGAATTTACTTAACAATGCAAATTCGCGATTATTGTACTCAAGATATGATTAAATTGTATCCTGAAAGTAAAATCTCCCAAGTTCTTGAAGCGTTTTTAAAGCATCGAATTGATATAGCCTGCATTATAGATCAATCAGGTATGTTATACGGAATATTAAGTAAAAGTACTATTTTTCAAGCGTTACTCAATGGTGCTAATATCGAATCAACAGTTGAATCTTATATTATTAAAAACGTTGTTACCTTTAAAGACAGTGATGGTTTTGAATTTGTACGAACAGAAATGATAAAACAAAATGTTGCACATGGTGTTATTCTGGATGAAAAAGGCTATTTATTTGGAGTCATTAGTAAATCAGATATAATTAGAGGTTTTTTACACGAAACAACACTATTAGTCAAACAACAAAGTGACTTGATTGAGAACTTACAAAATGGTGTTATTGCAGTTGACGCTAATGGTATAATTTTAAATTTTAATAGAGTTAGTGAGAGGTTATTTGGTATAAAAAAGTCTAAGGTGATGGGGAAATGTATAGAAAAAACGTTCCCCGAAGTATCAGAACAATTAAAATCTACATTAAGGACTTCTACAATAAAAGAACTCGAAAATATTCAAATAAATCAGAATTCAATTATTGCAAACTTTATCCCGATTACGCATAGAAATAAAGTCAATGGAGCGATGGCTGTACTACAGGACATTACTCAATTAGAAAATATTGCGAAAGAATTAGAAACTACTAAAAATCTCCAACACACGATTCATCATGCATTAACTTTATCTTATGATGCTGTTGCTATCACAGATGAGAAGGGTTTAATAGTTGATGCTAATAATACATTTTTAGATCTATTTGATATTCCTGAGGAAGATTTGTTATTTCAACATTGGTCTAAAAGTGTTCCTGAATTACACTTAAACATAGATAGAGAGGAATTTAGAAATCCAGACGGTCAAGGTGAAATCATTGTAATTAATAATAAGACCTGTTTTATTATAAAGGAGTATATATGTCGTTCAGGGAAATTCCTTGGTGTAATTGTAAAGATTATATATCGTCAGCTCGAACAATGGAAAGAGATGTTTCAAAGAATTGAAGAATTAGAAAGTGAACTATATTATTATAAAGATAAATTGCATAAATCCACCCAAAGCTCTACTGCGTTTGATCAAATTATTAGTGCAAATAAACAAGTTGAAATCATAAAAAAACAAGCGCTACTTTCTTCAAAAAGTACATCAACGGTACTAATTACTGGGGAAAGTGGTACGGGTAAGGAACTCTTTGCTGAAGCGATTCATAAAGAATCTGGAAGACCAGGAAACTTTGTTAAAGTCAATTGTGCAGCCATTCCAAGTGAATTGTTAGAGTCTGAATTTTTCGGATATGCAGAAGGTGCTTTTACAGGTGCAAAAAAAGGTGGAAAGAAAGGAAGGTTTGAACTAGCCAATGAAGGTACTCTTTTTCTTGATGAGATAGGGGACATGCCGTTATCATTACAGGCTAAATTATTACGTGTTTTACAAGAACAAACATTCGAACCAGTTGGTGGGACAAAATCAAAAAATGTTAATGTCCGGATCATAACCGCAACGAATAAAGATTTAAAGCGAATGGTTAAGGATGGAGAGTTTCGTGAAGATTTATATTATCGTATTGATGTTGTACATTTAGAGTTACCTTCTCTTAAAGATAGAACAAATGACTTGCCATTATTATGTGATCATTTAATAAAAAAACTAAATAAAAAATTAAATAAAAATATTATAGGTATTACACCCAGCACTTTATCATTACTCCAAGCATATGACTGGCCAGGAAATATTAGACAATTAGAGAATGTGTTAGAACGTGCCATGAATATGGGAATTACGAGTTGGATTGAAACTCATCATTTGCCAGATGAAATACAACAACATAAGGCTGACTTTGAAGTAGAGAACAGAGTTGAAATTGTTAATGATAAAGAAGAGATAGAAATTCAATTTAATAGTAAGAGGATTGAAAATAATAGTCTATCTTTGGAAGAAGTAGAAAAAAGGATGATTATCGATACCCTTAGAGAAACTGAAAATAATCGGTCTGAAGCTGCAAAAGTTTTAGGAATTAGTCGGTCGGGTTTGTATAAAAAAATCCAGAAATATAAAATTAATCATGAAATACACCTTTACTACAGTGTAGAAAAGTAGATGACATGGTTAAATATCCCAACAAAATGAAGCCTAATGTTCCAAGGATCTAATAACTCAAAATAATTCACTTAGCTTTTGGGATTATAACAATAAATACATTTTTGTAAATGAATTTACTAGTCTTATTCTCCTTATTAGAATAACAATAATGCATAATGGAGTTTGTTTTTCCTTACTTAGAACAAATATGGTCATCATGTAACATACAAACATAATAAATATGAATTTGAATTCATCTATGAGTTTATGTTCATGTAAAGGCCGGATCATTGTATACAAAAAACACAACTGTCTTTTATTTTGGGTAAAAAGTGGACACTCATAATTAATGTGTAGATGATTATTATGAAATGAAGAAGTATTTACGCATATCAAAGGGTAAGAGAGATGTTTTTTAGGTTATTTACGCTTAAATTCAGCAATTTATCCTTAATTGTAGTCTCATCATTTTTACACAGTGATTCTCCAAATTGGTACGAAAATTGCAAAAGGTAGTGGGAGAGAGCAATTGAATTATAAGTAGATTGTAATGAGAGGAGAATGATGTAAATGAATGTTGAAAACAACCTTATTCATCGAGTGAATGTGGGGGATATTTTAAAAAGGAGTATGGAAAGGTATCCCAATAAAACAGCAATAGTAGAAGGGGATCAAAGGTATTCATATACCGAATTTAATGCAATGGTTAACAAAGCAGCTAATGTTTTACTATCACTTGGGTTAGGTAGAGGGGATAAAATTGCATTACTCTCGAGTAATTCAATTGAATTTTTGCAAATTTATTTTGCTTGCGCTAAAGCTGGCGTGACTATTGTACCGATAAATCTTGCCTTGGTGACTCAAGAAATAAATTATATTTTAAACGATTCTAAAGCGAAATTAATTATTGCAGAAGATACTTATTTAGATAAACTCCCTGAACATTCATTAATACCCTCATTAAAGTATACTATTGTTATTCAAAATAAAGAAACAGAGGCAATAAATAATAATTTATATATCTGGAATTCCCTTTGGGAAAACGAAAGCGATCAAGAGGTCCAAGTAGAAGTGGATGATCGGGATTTAATGCAATGTCTATATACAAGTGGAACGACCTCCAACCCAAAAGGAGTAATGAGTAGCCATGTGGCCGTTTACCTTCAAACATTAGGAACTGCTTTCGATTTAAAATTTACCGAAAATGATATCTCAGTAGCTATGATGCCACTCTATCATACCGCACAATTGAATGCGCTTACAACTCCAGTGATTATTGCTGGGGGCACTACAATAATAATGAAAGCTTTTGAACCTAAGGAACTACTTCGTTTAATAGATAAGGAACGTGTTACACAAATTTTTGGATTACCTATGATGTACCGTTCTCTTATGGACCACCCTGACTTATCAAAGACTGACTTATCATCTTTAAGATTAAGTGTCTATGCTATGACACCGATGCCGAATAATGAATTAAAACGAGCGATTGAAACTTTTGGTTGTGATTTTACACTTCTTTTTGGACAAACAGAAATGGCACCTGTTACAACGGTCTTTCGTCCAGAGCACCAATTAACTAAAACGGGAGCAGTTGGAACTGCTGGGGTAAATGTCGATGTTAGTATTATGGATGATGACGGCAATATCTTACCAAATGGCGAAATTGGAGAGATTGTCTATCGAAGTCCACAGACGATGGAGGGCTACCTAAATGATAAAGATAAAACAAAAGATGCTTTCAAATCCGGTTGGTTTCATAGTGGGGACTATGGTTATTTAGACGAAGATAAGATCTTATGGTTTGTTGATAGGAAGAAAGATATAGTGAAATCGGGTGGAGTCAATGTTTCTTCGATTGAGGTAGAAAAAGTGTTGCTGCAAAATGAAGGAGTTGAAAATGCAGTTGTTGTGGGATTACCCCATAGGTACTGGATTGAGGCATTAACTGCCTTCATTATTCCGAAACAAGGTGTAGAAATTGATGAAGCTATGATCATTAAATATTGTAAAACTAACCTAGGAAAGTTTAAAGTGCCGAAAAAAGTAGTAGTAGTAGACGAATTTCCATTAACATCAACTGGAAAGATACAAAAACATATCATAAGGGAAAAATATAAGTCTTTATTTGAAGGTGTTGAAAGTAAATAAATAGGATGCTTCTTGTAAGAATCGTTGCTATATGCCAACGATTTTTTTTTCGGTTAATTACCTAAACCGTAAGAGTAATATTCCTTACTGTCAAAATCTAGTCGTTTCCAAATGGAGAATTCAGATGGGTTAAAACTAAGAACCATAAATTCTTTAACTTGTCAAAAAAGGAAACAAGTGACCATTAATGAATAAACACTCGTATACTTTTTATTCGTTTTCACTAGAATAATAAGAAAATCAATTGTTAATAAAATGGCATGAAACTTGCAATGAAAAAGTGAAAGTTCATTTATTAATGGATGATGATTATGCAAAGATTACCTTTTCTGGTCTATAGCAATAAAATAAATCAGTAAGTCTATCCTTTAGTAGGGTAATCGATTAGTTGAGAATGACTTAAGTTTATTTTTTTTAGGGTTACAATATTTAGCGTTTCAAAAAATGAAGTAATCTAAGAAAGGGAGGTGTATAAAAGTAGAGTAATATAAATAAATTGAGAAACTGGCTGTATAGGTATTTATGAAAAATGTTTTGTGAAAAATTAAATAACATTGGGGGAAAAATATGAAAAAATTAAAACCACTAGCTAGTCTTTTCTTTTTGTTATTAATAATAACATTTGTATCAGCTTGTGCGGATAACGAAGAAACATCAACGTCACCTTCAAATGCAGATGAAAACAATAATGAAACTGCAATAGATAATGAAGCTGATACTATAACTCTGCGGGCATCATCTGGAATTACTTCCGAACACACGTGGCATATAGGTTTTTTCCAACCTTTTGCTGATACCATAGAAAGTGAGACAAATGGAATGATTGATTTTGAGATATTTACAGCTGGAGAACTAGTCCCACTTGGTACTGAATTTGATGCTCTACGTCAAGGCATAATTGATATTTCATTTACCTTAATGCCACCATATGACCCACAAAGATTTCCTTATACTGAAGTAACGACATTACCTTTATTAGTCTCAGATTCTAAGATTGCTACAAAAGCGATGCATAATATGATGCATAGTGATCGTATAATAGCAGATGGTAAGACCTATTATGAGCTTGAATTTGCTGACAAGGGGTTAGTTGCCTTTAGCAATCCACCATCAGAACCATATGTCCTAACTACAACTAATCAAAAATTTGAAGAAGTGGATGATTTTAATGAAAGCATTAGACTTCGAAGCCCTTCAAGAGTACATGAAATTCTAGCTGGAAATTTAGGAATTACTCCATTATCAATGCCTGTAACCGATGCCTATGATGCGTTAAGTCGTAATGCGCTAGATGGAATGTTTCTTAGTATTACAGATGGGGTAGCTTTTGGGGTGAATGAGCTCTTAAAACATACAATTGAAGGAGCGAATTTAGGACATTTTGTAGGGATGACAGCCATGACACAAGAAACCTGGGATCAATTACCACAAGAAGTTCAAGAAATGATGACAAAAGCGGCAGATGAAATCATTTATGAGGGTGCAAATGTTTGGATGGAAGGTACAGTAATAGGAAAAGAAGATAATATTGAAAAAGGTGGAGAATATACTCACCTGAATGATTTGAATGAGAAAGTTAAAGATCATATAAATCAAGCCATTGTGGATACATGGTTTGAGTGGATTGATAATTTAGAAAGTCAAGGTCATGCAGGAATAGAAATGGCTAAACTTTGGAGAGATTTATTAGTAGATGCTGGTGCCAGTGTTCCACAGGAAATCATGGAAATAGAATAGAGTGCATTGAAGTGGAGTTTACGATTTCTATGAGAAATGTACGGAAAACAGTCAATGGATGGTGTATTAATCATTTAGATATCGATAAAATCAATAGAAATCAAATTTATTAATCAATCATTAAATTATGAAAGAACTTTTTCTCAAGAAAAAGTTCTTTTTTTGTTGTATAGGAAATTATAAAATTCTTAATCTGTGGATAAGTGTGTTGTAAAATAGAATTAAAAAAATCGGGAAGGAAACGGTACAGTGAAGAAGCAAGGTATTGTTAAACAAATTTTGAAGGATCACTTTGATGGATTTTGGAAGCTACACAATAACTTATTTCCAGAAACACTACAAAAGGATATTCAAGAAACAGTGGAAAAAGCAATGCGTTGTGGATCTAGTGATACGGGATATGCAAAGTACGAGTGTTTAGGGTGTGAAGGGAATCCAGCCCCTGTTTTCGTATGTTTTACATGTAAGAGTCGTTTTTGTCACAGGTGTGGAAAGAAATATACAGATGAATGGACCGAAAAACAAGTGGAATGTATATTAGATGTCCCTCATCGTCATATGGTGTTCACTGTACCAAAAGAGCTTCGCCAGGTGTTCTTTAAAGATCGTAAAAAATTAAATGAGTTAGCTAAAGAAGTAGCACAAGTATTTGATTTTTGGTATAAGAAGAAAAATAAGAAAAGACAGTTAGAAGTTGGTGTCATAACTGGTATTCACACATTCGGAAGAGACCTGAAATTTAACCCACATATTCATGCATTGGTTACTGAGGGCGCAATTGATAAGGAGAAGGAATGGGTTCCAATTGATTTCATTCCTTATAATTATTTGAGAAAGTCTTGGCAAAAATTATTGATGGATTTAATGATGAAATGGTTTCCAAATCGAGCCGATGTTAAACAGTTAGTTGATCAGCTATACATACGGTACCCTCATGGCTTTTATGTGAATGCAGAAAAAAAGATGAAGAATGCGAAAGGAGCTGCCAAATATATCGGGAGATATTTAGCTAGACCAGCGATTGCCGAATATCGAATTGAAAAGTATGACTATAACTCTGTTCACTTTTGGTACGAAGATCATCAGACTGGCAAAAAGATCGATAAAAAAGTGTCTGTTTATCGGTTTATTTATGAGCTCATTCAACATATACCACCAAAACATTTTCGAATGGTAGGACGGTTTGGTCTGTACAGCCGTCGAAAAAATACGCAGTCAAAAAAGATTATAAATGTGTGGAACTTTATGCGTACGAAACAGATTGAATTTCTCTTTGAACAAAAGAGAAGAAAGAAAACATACCGTCAACGAATGATGGAAGCTTTTGAAACTGATCCTCTTCAATGTCCGCACTGTAAAGGGAAAATGGATCTAGTAGGAATATGGCATTCGGAGTATGGCTGGGTCTATCATTATATGGACGAAATTGAAATGATCAAACATTGGAGGAGAAGAAGTGATGAGCGAGAAAAAGCAGGATAAACAAAAGCTAGAAGAAGATGACTTATTTAAGGACATTGGAGACTGGCTTGACTTAAGTGAAAAAGAAGAGTTCATAATATTTAAGTGTATTGATTGTGGCTGTATCGATCAGGTTCCTGCGTTTATTATTGGTGAATTTTCCTATGATTTAGAAGAAGGGGAAGAAGTAGAATTAGAGTGTCCAGAATGTAACGGCACATTACGAGTAGCGAGTGAAAGTCCCGAAGTTAATGAGTAACTTCGGGACGTGATTAAGTCGCGTTAGCGATTTTGTTCGTGCGCCTAAAATGGGAAATCAAAAGTGAATGAAAAAAAGTTCATTAATATTAGGTGTGTGGGAGTAACGAATAACTTTAACTTATATCCATACATTAATTAGCGCTTATAAGAGGAAGTATTTGGCCATTTTTGTTTGTTCTTTCATTAGTTTATGCGATTTCTTCTTTAGTAAAAGATGATACCGCATCAATAAAACCTGCCATAGTGGCTTCTGTATCACTTTTAATAATTTTCGCTCGAATCACTTCTCCTACATTTAATTAATTACTTGTAAGGAGGAGCCCAATGTTTTTAACAGCCATGTACTTTGCTGGTTTAAAGAAGTGTTTTATTGTCAGTCGGTGGAAAATGCTATTGGGGCGGTTCTCTCGTTATGGGAAAGTCGATATTTATGGGGTGGAAAGAAATTATACTGATTTGAGTAGAAACTCGATTACTGGTATTTATCCCGCAACAACTGGCAGTAATACCCCCACTGAATGAGTTTCACTTTATCTTTTTTCTTTCCTTTTCTCCTAAGTCATATAAAATGAATATATTGAGATTTTTCTAATGGAGACAAGGAGTTTATGATGAAGGCGTTGATAATCATGAGCTTCTTCTTAATTTTGATCTATAAATTATGTTAGGAGGTGCGGTTTATGATAACTGAGGGTGAAGAAAGAAGTAGAGCAAAACAACAGCCAGCTTGGCTGCAAGAATATATTGATTCACCTGATAAACAAAAACAACTCTATAAAAAAACATTAATCATTGTGATCATTTCACAAATCTTTGGTGGAGCAGGACTCGCTGCAGGTGTTACGGTAGGTGCTCTTCTTGCACAAGATATGCTTGGGACGGAAAGTGCAGCAGGGCTTCCAGTTGCTCTTCTTACTTTAGGATCTGCTGGTGCTGCACTGCTTGTTGGCAGGCTTTCGCAGCGTTTTGGGCGCAGATCAGGACTTGCGGGTGGATTTTTTGCAGGTGGGTTGGGTGCGATTGGCGTTATCATCGCTGCCCTAATCAACAGTGTTGTCCTTTTATTTGCTTCCCTGCTTCTTTATGGAGCTGGAACCGCTACTAATTTGCTCGCACGCTACGCTGGTACAGACCTCGCAACGGCGAAACAACGAGCAACGGCTGTGAGCTTGGCCATGGTTTCGACAACGCTTGGTGCTGTAGCAGGCCCTAACTTAGTTGATGTGATGGGAAGATTTGCGAATTCGATTGGGGTCCCAACTTTGGCTGGTCCTTTTATCTTAGCAGCCGCTGCTTTTATTCTTGCTGGAGTGGTTCTCTTTATTTTTCTTCGTCCAGATCCTTTGATTGTGTCTACCGCGATAGCGAATGCAAAAGAGAAAAACGGTACAGGCCAGGCAGAACCAAATTTGGAGAGTTCTCCAATCAACAAAAATGGTATTGTCGTAGGTGCGACAATTATGGTCTTAACTCAATTTGTAATGGTGGCGATTATGACCATGACACCGATACACATGGAACACCATGGCCATAGTTTGAGAGAAGTGGGATTAGTCATAGGGTTTCATATCGGCGCGATGTTCTTACCTTCGCTTTTTACAGGTCTTTTGGTAGATAAATTCGGTCGTACCACGATGGCTATTGCTTCAGGTGTAACGCTGCTTGCCTCTGGTATGATGGCAGCTTTTGCGCCAGGGGACTCGATGTTCATGCTGATCAGCGCACTTGTTCTGCTAGGTCTCGGCTGGAATTTTGGCTTAATAAGTGGAACGGCTTTAATTGTAGATGCAACTCATCCATCTGTTCGTGCAAAAACACAAGGATCAGTTGATGTTTTTCTTGCATTATCAGGTGCTTCTGGAGGTGCGTTATCAGGAATGGTCGTCGCTCATTCTAGTTATGCAGCACTTTCACTTGCTGGAGCTACTCTGTCACTCTTGCTTATTCCTGTAGTCATTTGGTCTCGTAAAACTCCTAGTAAACAACTTTCTTAAAGATATTGTAATCATAAATTTATATCTAGTAATATACTTTATTAAGTTACGAATAAAGGCAGCTAACGGTAAAAACCTAAAAGCTGCCTTTTTCTTTTTAAAGCGGGTGAGTGAACTCTTTTCACATCACTCAAAACACTCTCATTATTTTAACCTTTAACATTAAAAGTCTCTGTTGATATGAGCATTAGTTCGACAACTTGCTTGGCCATATAATGAGAGGATGTCGGGAAATCTTCTTCAATCCATCTAATAATTAAGCCCGCAATTCCATGAGCTCGATAAATATACAACCACTTCAAGCTAATTTGTGACCCTTCTGCTAACTCATACTCATATTCAGTTTCAAATAATTCTTCAATGGCTTTGGCTATCTGAAAACGAAAATCCATACGAATATGATCACTTAATAATAATCGATAAAGTTTGGCATTGTCTTTTAGATACTCAAACAATGTTATGTCTCCAATTTGCATCTCTTTCAAATTCACTTTTTTTACCGACTGATAGGGTTTACGAATTTGCAAAATCATTTCCTTTAAAACATCTTGAATGATTTCATTTAATAAATCTTCCTTAGAGTTGAAATTAGCATAAAATGTTCCACGATTATAATTTGCTGTTCGCACGATCTCAGTAATTGAAATCGAGTCAAACTTTTTTTCGTAAAGTAATGTTAAACAGGATTCTTTTAAAGCTGCTTTTGAACGTTGAATTCGTTTATCTAAATAAAAGGTCATTCTCTCTCACCTCGATTCTAGTATGTTGGAAACAAGTCTATTCTGCAAATTTTACTGTACAAAATATACAAATTTGTTCAGTAATCAACACTTCCAGAATGACTGATGATTGTCGATATGTTTTCTTCTTTAATATAGTTAAAGTATGGGGAGAAGTTATTTAATGTAATTACTAAATTCAATAGGAGGAATTGATATGACATTTCCAGTTTTAGATGGTAAAGTAGCAATCATTACAGGTGCAGCAATGGGTATGGGGGAAGCAACAGCGAAGCTATTTGCAGAAGCAAAGGCAAAAGTTGTTATTGCTGATTTCAATGAAGAAAAGGGACGTGCAGTTACCGAAGTTATTAATGAAAATGGTGGTGAAGCTGCCTTCGTTAAAGTCGATGTTTCTAATTCGGAAGATGTACAAGCCATGGTTAAATTTACTGTCGAAACATTTGGTAAGTTAGACGTAGCAGTAAATAACGCTGCTTTAACTCCAGATGATAAACCAGTAACTGAGTTTGATGAAGATTACTGGGATCGTTTATTAGCCGTTGATTTAAAAGGTGTAGCTCTTTGTATGAAATACGAATTACAACAAATGCAAAAACAAGGAAATGGCGGATCAATTATTAACATTTCTTCTGTGAGCGGTTTCCGTCCACAACCACATAATATTGCTTATGTCGCAGCAAAACATGGTGTCGTTGGGATGACAAAAGTTGCAGCATTAGAGAACGGATCTCATAATATCCGTGTGAACTCCGTAGCACCAGGTGCAATTGATACACCGATGCTTCGTGGTGCTTTAGAGCAATTTGGCTTAACCGAAGAAGGATATGCTCCTCAATTAAGCTTACTTAATCGTTTTGGTCAACCAAATGAAATTGCTCAAGCAAGTCTTTGGTTAGCTTCAGACGCATCTTCTTATCTTACAGGTACTACTATTCATGCTGATGCTGGTTATACTTCACGCTAATATGTTATGAAGGAGCTGTCTCAAAAGCACCTAAAATAAGAGGCTGGGACATAACCAAAGGAAGTTAGTGCCCTGTCCCTCACTTTGTTAAAACATTAACTCATTGGGGGACAGACCCAGTAGCCTTGCATCGATGTAGTTATTTTGAATATATGTATTATTTTTACATCTTGTTTTATGGATAAAATGAAAAACAGAGAACAGGGTATTACATTGACCTTGTTCCCTTTTTTTTCCTTTTTAATAATTACCTAGTTTTCTCTCATTTTTTCTTTTACTTTTCTTGGGTTTATCTTTCACCAAAGCAACGTTTCCAAACGACGGTGTTTTCTTCTCAATTGGAATAGGGACTTTCTGTCTCCCTCTCGATTTTCGCTTCTTTTTTAATCGTAATGCCTTTTTAAACGAACTGACCGTTTTATAAAGGTAGGTTTGTAGTATCCGAAAGAATTCCCATGGCGTCTTTTTAGAATCAGCCTCTAGCTTCACAATGAGTGAAAGTCCATATGCTATAAGAGCTAAAAACATCTGATTCCAGATACCCTGCGGCTTCGTACTCCAGATCTTTGTTAATTTAAGATGCTGCTTAATCCATTTGAAAAATAATTCAATGACCCAACGATATCGATAAATGTCCATTACTTGTTGGGCGGTAAGATCAAATCTGGTGGTTAGGATTCGATAGGTTCTTTCTTTTTCATCCACAAACTCAATATACCTTACTGGTATTTTAGATATACCGTATAATACTTTGGCATCCTGAATGACCGATGGGTGAGATGGTTTATAATCTTCTAATGTATATAAACGAAGAGCCTTAGTGATCCGAACTACGAATGATATTCCTTTCTCTTGCCAATCCATTAAATTGTGCTTTGAAGGATAGCCCCGGTCCATTACGTGAGTGGTATCTAATTCCTCTATTAAGATATCTGAGCTTTCAAAATCACTTACGGTTCCTGTTGAGGGAACGATTTTATCTGGAAATGCGATGTCTGGTGAAACAACTTTTAATCTTGTATGCATTTTGACGGCATTATGACCTTTTGAAATAAATGCCCAGTCACATAATTGTTCTGGCAATCTAATTTCCGTAGAATCAACGATACTTAAAAGTCCAATTCCGTCTGGTAATCCTTGATTCGATTGGGTTAGCTGGTTGAGCTTCTGAACCACTTTAATAAAAAGTTTCTGAACTAATTCTGTTGGAAGGTCATTGATCCGTCGGCTAAGCTGAGAGCCACTGATTTCAGAAACACCAATCTCTTTTTGTAGCTTCGGATATGCAGCTAGTTTTTCTTCCGTGTGAGCATATGAACTCCATTGATCTAACTGTGCAGCTACAAAAATTTTTAATAGCGATTTTGTAGAAAGCTTATACTTCCCGTAATCTAGTAAAGGACATTCAAAATCCTCTAACGGAAGAAGGGATAAGCATTGACAAATGAGCATTTCTCGACCTATACTTTTATTACTCATTGTTAAAACTCCTTTGTAGAAGACTTGTTTGTTTAAGGGAACAAAACAAGGTCTATAACTTCTACAATAGGAGTTTTTTCTTTGCCTGTAAATACTATAATATTACTTTTCTGTAATTTTTTTAAAGTCATGCAAGGCTACTGGGACAGACCCTTCTACGTATGGGCACGAATGTATCTCTTTTGTTCCTGCTTTCTCCTAATTTTTACCTCGTATGAGAACGAATGCATCTCTTTTGTTCCTGCTTTCTCCTAATTTTTACCTCGTATGAGAACGAATGCATCTCTTTTGTTCCTGCTTTCTCCTAATTCTTACCTCGTATGAGAACGAAAGCATCTCATTCGTTCCTGCTTTCTCCTAATTTTTACCTCGTATGGGCACGAAAGCATCCCTTACGTTCCTGCCTTCTCCTAATTTTTAACTCATTTGGGCACGAAAGCATCTCATTTGTTCCTGCTTTTTCCTAATTTTTACCTCGTATGGGCACGAATGCATCCCTTACGTTCCTGTCTTCTCCTAATTTTTAACTCATTTGGGCACGAATGCATCTCATTCGTTCCTGGTTTCTCCTAATTTTTATCTTTTATGGGCATGAAAGCATCTAGTTATAATGACCAAACACCTGATTGAAAAAGGTAGCTGTGGAGATGTTTACAGATATGCTGGCAGAAGTGAGAAAATACGGTGAAGGCTTAATCATTACTGACCAAATCCCTAATAAACTAGCAATCGAAGTGTTGAAAAATACGAACACGAAAATCATTCATCGACTGTTTGCTAAAGACGATAAAGAAGTCATTGGTGATACGATGTTGATGGATGAAAAACAAAAACAATTTCTATCTAGTTTACATGTCGGTGAAGCGATTAAATTCAAAGAAGGTCTTCATAAGCCGATGCATATTCATGTTCAACGAAGAACAGACACGGTTAACAATGAGTTAGAAGATGAAACGCTTTGGCAGATTGGCCAAAAGCAAATGAACGACTATAAAACAAGCTTCCATCCACTTGGCTCAAGATTAGGATTAGCGATACCCCAATGTAAGCGATTAGACGAGCTCTACGACAAGCTTAGCGATACATTATCAAAAGTGCGAGTCAATAAGTTAGCAGACGAAGAATGGCTTGCTTTTAACGATGAAATCACTTCGTTTGCCCATTCGTTAAATCTTTCTTCTGAGGGGTTATGGAAAGAGCTCATTCGTCAATATAGTTTGGACAATGGATTTTTACGCGAGAACGATTTTAATGAACCATTAATTATTTATAGAGCCGATTAAAAAGAATAAACAAAAAATTTGCTATAATTCTTTTTGTTTATTCTTTATTTGCTGGAATAGCTGTTACAGGAATTTACTATGTGTTTGTTTTCAATATTGGCTAACTTAAGGAGGATGAATTTTGGTTAAGTACCAGAGACAAAGAAATATACTTTTAGATTTAGCAGTTACTTTAGATGGATTTATCGAAGGACCAAAAGGGGAAGTAGACTGGTGCATAATGGATTCCGATATGGACTTCAATAATTTCTTAAATCAAATAGATACTATTTTATATGGAAGAAAAAGTTATGATTTATGGGGGCAATATAAACCTGACACTAAAGTTTCTGATACAGAAAAAGAAATTTGGGGATTGGTCCAAAGTAAAGAGAAATACGTGTTTTCAAAAACACAAAAAAAGTCCGAAGATAACGTTACATTTATAAATGAAAATATTGAGGAAGAAATAATCAAATTAAAGAATAAGCCTGGTAAAGACATTTGGCTCTTTGGTGGGGCAAGTCTTATTATAACCTTAATAAATTTAGGGCTTGTAGATGAATTTAGATTATCTGTTCACCCTATTATTTTGGGAGAAGGAAAACCCCTGTTTATTGACATTAAGCATAGGGTGAATCTAAAACTGGTTGAAACAAAAAGGTTTTCCTCTGGTGTAGTTCAACTATGTTATCAGCTTAATGAGAAGTGAAAATAAATCTGATTGTGAAATGATGTCCTTCAACTAACAGAGAGCGTTTCTTTATAAGGCAGGAACGCTTTTTTACGAACGAGCAGGTTACTTTAATTAGACACAACAGAAGTATTTCGATTGTACATAAGGAAAATATATCAATAAAGAACCATTAAATTTATGTAAGTAGGTGAAAGAGTGGAAAGTGATATTTATATAAAAGATACACCAGCGTTAATCTTTTTTGGCTTGGTTTTTACTATCATTTTCGGACTATGGTTAAAACGAAGGGCAAAATCGTTTGATTTTAATAACAGAAGCAAATTCTACTTCCTTTTTGATAATTATGAATTAGTCGGTGGATTACTTATTGGTGTAGGATTATTATTTATTGCTATTTTTCTATAAGAATTTATTAAAGTAACGAACCTACTTCTTATAGTTAAAGAATGAATAAAAGAGGTGAGTGGAAATGAGTTTAGCTAGTTATATTGGTTGTAATATAGCATTACCTATTACCGCTGATGAATATTCCGATGATTCTTTATATATTGGAGGGTGTTTTGCGGGCGATGAAGAATTGCAAAATGTAAAGAAATATCAGTTTACTACTTCCTATGTTTATGAAGTATCAAGTCATTGGGGCATTAAGATTTCTGATTATACCACTCCAGAAATTTGTGATGAATCGAAAAAGAAGCTACTAGAACTATGTAAAAGAATGGATGGTTATCTTAAACAGGGTGATTATTTTGAGTTGTATAGTTGTTGGGTAGGAGAAGAAGATGAAAAGCGAGAGGGTGAACTAATATTACAAATGAAGAGCTTTGATATAGACCAGATTGAAATACCCGAAAAAACGTTAGTTAGATTTGAAAAATGAATTTCTTTCTTGAACAAACGGATGCGTTTCTGGAACAAGCAGGAACGTTTTTTTGATTAAAGGGGAGGATACTTCAATGGATTTTGATATATGCAGAAAAATATAACTGATAGGGAGGGTTTGAATTGAAGAAAATAGTTTTTATCTTAATTCTACTTTTAATTATTACAAGTATCTATACTTTTAAGAACTATGATGAATTAAGATATATTAATCTAACTGGGGGGACCTCTTTCATAAAAATGATAGCGGATGGTTAAATATCTTTCGAGAAGGTGTTGCGTCTATCCAACGATCTATAGAAAGTTTGGATCTGATGTCAAAGTTTCGAATTCATAAGGCATTTTCAGGACATGGAGCCCAAATAGAGCATCCAATGGTTGCCATTGATGCGGCTAGAACACGGTATGAAAAGTATCTTGAAACGCCAGAAAAAATTTCATGGCATGCTGTTAAGAGAATTTTTGTATTCACGTTAATCATTTAAAATGGATTAGCAAAAGAAGAAGTTGATAATTACCTTACTAAGTTGTGGTTGGTTCCAAGATTTTGCACGCTACTCTTTCCAACTTCAGCCAGAAGAATTTATTCAAGTTCTGCTCGCTGAAATGCTTCGTTCAGGAGCAGCAAGCTGGCACAGGTGTAATACTTTAAATCTTATACCCAATCATCGCCATATTGGGGGCTATTTTGCATGCATTAATCATACATGAGTAAATGTCAATTTCAGTTCCAGTCGTATTAGTCTTTTTTATCCAAAGGAGTGCTTCTGCAATCTTGCAGGAGCACTTTTTAAATAGATGGGGCCAGGGATCCAAATGCATTACTTACTTTTAACGTTGAATTTCTCTTTTTCAATAACATCCTTCTTTTCAATAAATTAATAAATAAACAGTTGAAAAGTTTTACGGTTCATAATCTTAATTAAACTCAATTGGTGATCACCACCATATTTGGTTCCTTTTTTAAATTGAGAAAATGCAAAAGATCGAAGAAAATAGGTAGCAGTGTGTCATTATTGATTTAGAAGGGCGTTGATTGCGTGGTACAAAAGATATAAAAGAAGTGTATTGGCTCCGGATCATTGCTTGTTTGAGTGTTGTGCTAACTCATGCTGCTAGTAGGGTCATATCAGATTTCTCTCTAACTGGAGATATACGTGTTGTCTATCGGACGCTTCAAATGATCTTGTTGTACGGAACGCCAATGTTTGTGTTGATTTCGACTATTGTTATGACCCATGCATATAAAGAAAACATTCCGAAGGGTTTTCTATACAAGAGAATCAAATATATTTTAGTCCCGTATTTCATCATGGCGGCATTTTATGCTGGTGATAAGTTCTATCGCTTTAACTGGACATTTAATGATTTTGCCAAGGAGCTTGGTTACAACTTGATTGGGCAATGGCATGGGTATTTTATTTTAATTATTTTTCAGTTTTATTTATTACATTTACTATTTGTCAAATATTTAAGTAGATTCAATGCTACGCATGTATTAATGATTAGTTTTGTCATTAGCGTAGGGTATTGGGCAAGTTTTTACTTTTATTTTATAGATTACGTGAATCATTCTAGTTATTTAACGCTTTTCTTTTCAAGGATTTTGTTTGTCGGCTGGCTGTTTTATTATGTTGTTGCTTATTATTGTGGCAGAAACTATGAACGTTTTGTTGAAGTGCTGAATAGAAATTGGTTATTTATTATGCTCGGTACTATTCTATCGCTTGGGCTCGTCCAAGCTATTTATCATTCTTCTTTGTAGTGTGGGTAATGGAGAGGTTTATCTAATGCAATATTTATACGCGAGTCAGTTTGCTACTTTTCATTATCCGTTTAATAATATACAAGATATTCACGCTTTTCCTCCTTGTCACATAGGGGCGCTTTATTAATTGCAAAAAAATAAAACTAGGTAATTATTAAAAAGGAAAAAAGGGAACAACGTCGTTGTAATACGCTGTTCACTTTTTTTATTTCACCTACAAAATAAAATGTAAAAGTAATACATATATTAAAAATAACTACATCAATGGAGGGCTACTGAGACAGGCCCTGTTTTCTCTAGTTAAATAATAAATTCCAATATTCCTTCAATAAACAGATTTTCATAACAATCATTTTAATAGACTTTTATAGAGAAGTTGGTATAATTTTGAAGAATACTATTTTGGGGAGGGTACTAAAATGAGTAAATTAATTAAACAACAATTTACGAGAACAAGACGTGTTTTATCCGAAACATTAGAAGGGCTTTCACCTGAAGTGACTAATATTGTACCAGAAGGATTTAATAACAATATCAAATGGCAGGTAGGTCATATCTTAGTCGTTGCGGACCTGTTCTTGTTTAAAGGCCAAAACCAACTTCCAGCGAATTATATCGACATTTTTAAAGCTGGATCAAAACCAGCTGATTGGACAGGAGATGTTCCTGAAGTAAAAACATTGCTTGAACAATTAAATGATCAATTGGTACGGATTAATGATATTCCTGAAGAGACGTTTAATCAAGCATTACCAAAACCGTTTCTAGGTAATGAAACATTTGGAGAATTAGCGGCAATGGGTGCTTTTCATGAAGCTTTGCATTTAGGGCAAATTCAAACACTTAAGCGACTGATTGAAACTATTCAAGCTAAATAAGGTCAAGTAACGATAAATAACCACCATTACCTACTAGGTATTAGGTGGTTATTTTTTGCGCGCTAAAACAATGTTAACTCAGTGGGGGACAGACCCTGTTTCCTGTTTCCTGTTCAAGGATTAACCAATAAATCGTGAAACAACGCTGTGAAACAAGAATTTTCGGGTAGTCACACAGTGAATTGCGCCCCTCTTAGTTGACAGGTATAAATTCGGGAACTTTTGACTATCACTAGGGTAAAAGGAGCGAATTTGAATGTCTACTAATAAAACTAATAACAGGTATTCACCCGAACTAAAACTTGAGGCTGTTACAAGAGTCCTAGCCGGTGAAAGTGTTAAGACTGTTGCGAAAGACTATGATGTTAAAGATCCTGACTATATCTATATATGGATTGAAAAATATGAAACTTATGGCGAAGCAGGCTTAAATAGAAAAATTAGAACCTATCGCAAAATCGATAAAGATCAACAAATTAAAGAGCTGAAAATGGAGAATGAATTGCTAAAAAAGTACCTACAACTTCAAAGAAGGGAGGCAAAAGGTTAAAGTTCGAAGCTATATATTTATTAAGGTCAAAATACCCCATCTCAAAAATGTGTGAAAATTTGGGGGTTACTAGAGCTGGCTACTATAAATATGTGAAAACTAAAAGAAAAAAGAAAAAGGAATCTCCCAAAGATAAACAGTTAAAGGAATATATTGGTATAAGTTATCATGACCATGATAAAAACTATGGGTATAGAAAAATACACGCAGAACTACGAGATAAGTATAATATCGATGTAAGTGAGAAAGTAGTAAGAAGATTAATGCGAGAGTTAGGCTATAAAAGCCAAGCACGCAAAGAAAAAAGGAAATCTATTAGTGGGAAAAACACATTAGGCGCTGGTCATATTTATGAAAATCTCTTAAAAAGAGACTTCTCAACTACCAAATTAAGCGAAAAATGGGTGACTGACGTGACTGAATTTCCAATAGGTAATAAGAAATTATATTTATCTGCCGTAATGGATCTTCACGACAATTATATAGTAGGATATCAATTATCTGATGTAAATGACGTTCAGCTTGTAGAAGATTCACTTTTATATGCACTGGAAATTAGAGTAATTGATGAAAAACTAATCATTCATTCTGACCGTGGAATGCAATACCGATCTAATAGATGGAAAGAATTAATGGGAACTTATACGATTAATCCGAGCATGTCTAGGAAGGCTAATTGCATTGATAATGCATGTATTGAGAGCTTTTTCTCCTTTATAAAAGCAGAACGTAAAGTACTAAAAACAATAAAAGATTTAGAAGAAGCTAAAAAAATCATTCATGATTATATCCACTATTATAATCATAATCGAATCCAAGGAGTTTTAGATTATAGAACACCCGCTCAATATGTCAAAGCGAGTTAACCACAGGGCATACATGCCACATTTTCTCCTTCTCATCTTGACAACTTCCGCCTATCTGAGACACTTCATGATGATGAGAAGAAAAAGGAACCAAGCCTTGTCAAACCTGGTCTCCTAAATAAAATCCGAATTTATATTGTCTACTTTTGGGATCGCAACGCACAGTGACACATGGATCTAACCTAATTTTCGTAGTATCGTATTTTGCACGAGTTTTCTAGAAGAAAAACGCTTTTCTTTAAAATATGTAAATAAGTAACAACCAGTAATCACAATGACACTCCCGGTGATTTGTATCAACGTCATTCGTTCTCCTAGTAAAAGAAAAGCTAAAATCACTGTAAAAATTGGGTTAAAATTAAGAAAAAGTCCAGCTGTTGTTGCTCCTAGTTTTTTCACGCCAATATTCCATAATACAATGCACACGACAGTTGAAATGGCACCCGTGTATAAGATCGAATAAACGAAGGTCGCATTAATATTAGTCACCGTAAAATCTGAAAGGTTAAACGGAAATAAAATCAGTAGACCGAAAATTCCAGAGTACAATGTAGCCATCATCGGTGATGTATAGTTCATGGCCCACTTACTAAGGACCACATAAATCCCCCATATACAAACAGCGCCAATCATGAAAACGTCCCCCAAATTAAATTGAAGAGCAAACAAAAGTTGACCATTGCCATTCGTTAATACAACCAATACACCAAATAGCGAAAGGAACATCGCTGCAATCTGAAAAAAGGTTAGTTTTTCTCTTAGAAATACAAAAGAAAAAAAGGCAATGGATAGGGCAATTAAGGTGGAGATTAACCCTACATTTGATGCAGACGTATGCTCTAGCGCCATAAACTGTAAAAGATTAAAGAGCACAACTCCTGTCAGTCCCATTAATAGCAATGGCAGGACTGCCTTTCGTGAAGGTAAAAGCTTCTTCTCAACACTCCATACAATCGGAAGTAAACACAGAACAGCAATAAGCCACCGTAACGTTGTTAACGTCATGGGAGAAGCATGCCCGACAAGCCATTTTCCTACGATAAAATTCCCCGCCCACAAAAAGCTCGTCAAAAGTAATAATCCAAAATAAAAATATCGCATCTCAAACTCCCCCACATGTAATCATCAGCCTCTTAATCTATTAATAACTGTAACATTTATGGTTAAAATTCAAAACGATGTTTTGTATAATAGAGATTAATCGAAATATTTTAAAGTTTGATTGGTTATTTTATTTATTTTCTTCTGTTTTCAACGAAGAAAACGGCTAGTTTTAGAATAAATTAAAGGGGGACTCTCAATGGAATCCATCATCAGTAAAGTGCTCGATAAAGTGGATATTCAAATTTTAGACATTCTGCAAAAACAGGCCCACGTAAGCAATGCCGAAATTGCTAGGCGAGTCAATTTGTCGTCGCCAGCTGTCCACACTAGAATTAAACGTTTAGAACAGGAAGGGTATATCAGTCGACAAGTGGCGATCTTAAATCCTGAGAAATTAGGTTTTGATTTACTTTGCTTTGTTTTTATAAGTTCAAATATGCATCATGCAGAGAAGTTAGATATTTTAGAAGAGGCGTTTCGCCAAATGCCAGAGGTTTTAGAATGTCATTGCTTAACAGGGGAGTACGACTATTTATTAAAGGTTGCGAATAAAGACCGAAAAGACTTACAAACTTTTATTCGAAAATTAAATAAGCTGGGGATCACAAAAATCCAAACGAGCTTAGGGCTAAGGGAAATTAAGTATTCGACTGTATTACCTATTTTGGAAGATCATAAAGAA
The DNA here is from genome assembly GCF_002019605.1 of Alkalihalobacterium alkalinitrilicum. Classification (NCBI taxonomy): domain Bacteria; kingdom Bacillati; phylum Bacillota; class Bacilli; order Caryophanales; family Bacillaceae; genus Alkalihalobacterium; species Alkalihalobacterium alkalinitrilicum. The sequence goes on from NZ_KV917368.1 coordinate 656,235, forward strand.
GAAATTTAAGGTTATGTAGTAAAGTGCTAGAGTTGGTGTATGGGATTATTATAACGGTATTTTGATATTATGAATTATGATGATGGTGTTATTTATAAACTTATCGGTGAAGATTTAAAAATAGTGTCATAGTGATAGCAAGCGAACGGAATTCTATGTTTCATTAACGGTTAGCGATAGCTTAATAATGGCTATTGCTGTTTTGCTAACGAAGCAGTTTACTCGATAAAACGGAGATAGTTATCCTAAATCCAATTATATTAATAAAGTCTATTTTGGGGAAGTAGGTTATGAGCGCTATTTTAAATAAAATAGGAACAGTTTTTATTCCTGTTCGTGATATTGAAGAATCTAAAAATTGGTACTGTGAGATTTTGGGGTTAAATGCAGAGGTTGAGATTTTATATGAGCATTTATTTATTTACCAACAACGAATGGAACTGGAATTGTCTTAGATAGTAAAGTTTATTCAGAGAAAAATATTTTCAAAACTCCACCATTTCACTTTGATACCCACAATATCGAAGAAGCCTATGAATTTTTAAAAAGTAAGAATGTTGAATTAACAACAGATATTGAGCATTGCTATTTGTCTTATTGAAGTACGAGCAGGTTAGTGAAATAAAGCCGCCTCAGAAAACTAGCTAATTCCAAGGGGCTTTTCATTTTTAGAAATTTTGCTAGTCCTTGAAGAAGAATCTTTACTCAAAGCCAATAATAAAATCATTAAAAGAATACAAGTTGTACCAAACCATTGAAAAGTTCCAAAGGGTTCTTTTAACCAAAAGATGGTAGTGAACACGGCCGCTAATGGCTCAGTACTTCCAAGAAGGCTGGATTCTTTAGCTACTAGACTTTGCAAACTTTCTATATAAAACCAAAATGCAATCATTGTACCAAAAATAATCACGAATACTAAGTATAAATAAGCTTCAACTGTTAAGGATTTAAAGTCCATTTGCCAAGGTGGATGAACAAAACTTAGCGCAAAACTACCGATAATCATAGCCCAACCAACAATCACAAGGGAAGCGTATTGTTTTAATAAAGGGATGGCATATAAAGTATAAAATGCTAAAGCTACTCCAGATAAAACACCCCAAATGATGGCGGGAGCAGGTACAGATAATTGAGAGATGGAGCCGTTTGTTAATAAGAAAAAGCACCCAACTAAAGCAAGAGAAACAGTCAACAAATCTTTTCGTTTGAGAACCGCCTGTTTTCGGAAAATCAAGTAAACAATAATCATGACAGGTGCTAAATATTGTAATAGCGTGGCCACAGCTGCATTACCATGTTGAATAGAAGCCATATACGTGTATTGAACCGCGAGCATACCGAGCAACCCGAAAATGATCAATTGAATAGCTACTCCTTTAGTTTTCCAAACACCAAGTATTTGGGAACGGTCTTTTCTGAAAAATTGAATGGTTAAGAGCAGTAAACCAGCGATGAGCAATCTTGTCGTTACAAGTCAATCTACACTGATTTCAAACTCCTGAAAAAGCTTTTTTGAAACCGTACCACCAATTCCCCAAAATAATGCTCCAGTGATAACTAGAAATATTCCTTTTTGTCTACTCATGATTGTTTCTCCCTTAAAATATAAAGATAGTGTTACAATATCTCATATGATAAAGGGAAAATCCATGAAATAATACCAAAATGGAATGGGAAAATATAAGTATATTGAGGTGGTCATATGCAAATCAAAGATTTTATGATTGACCAAAGTCTAAAAGAATTAACTGAGCACCGTACAGTTGTGTTACCGATTGCATGTTACGAAACAACGATTAACGAGAACATTCATGGCTATATACCACTTCATTGGCATGACGAATTACAGTTTGTTCTCGTACGAAAAGGGGAAGCGTCTTTTCAAATAAATGAAGATAAAATTACTGTTCGAGAAGGTGAAGGGCTATTTATAAATAGTGGCTGTTTACACATGGCGAAAGATAAGAATAATAATTCAGGCTGTGTCTATATTTGTTTAAATGTTTCTCCAAGTTTCGTTTTATCTCAAGAACTTTATACAACCTTTGTAAACCCTTATATTCAAGCGACTAATATCTCGTATTTACACTTGGTTTCAAAAGAGTTTTGGGCAAATAATATTTTGGACTCTATTATGAAAGTCAATCAGTTAATAATAGAAAATCAACCATACTTTGAAATCGACATCAGCATACATCTAACATTAATTTGGAAGAACCTAATTATGAATGGTGTTCAATTAGAGCACGAACAGAAGGAAATGTTAAAAAATAAACGAATGAAGCAAATGTTAAATTGGTTACACACACATTATGCTGAGAAAATTTTGTTAGACGATATTGCACGAGCTGGGGGATTAAGCCGTTCGGAATGCTGTCGATATTTCAAACGAATTTTAAAGAAAACACCCTTGAATTACCTAACGGATTATCGAATTCAAAAAAGCCTACTTTTACTACAACAACCAGAATCCAATGTCACTGATGTTGCCTATCAAGTTGGATTTAATAGCACAAGTTATTTCATTGATAAATTCCGAAAGTCAATGAACATGACCCCATTAGTATACAAAAAATATAAAAATAGCCACTCGCCTTTTGTGAACAATTCCACTTAAAATAACGGGAAGCGATCCTTGAATAAGTAGGGATTGTTTTTTGTCTTATAGAAGTAACGAACCGATACTTCTATAAGTTAATTTAAGAACTTGTGGTAAAATTAGGATAAATTAAGGTGAGGGGAAGTAATGAATGGAAAATATTATACAATATCAAAAAATTAAATCTTTAATCAAGATACTATTACTAGTCTTAACATTCATAATGATGGGCTTTGTAGCATGGGCAGGGTTTAGTGGTAGAGAGTCTCTATTTCCAATTTTACTAAGTCTAACATTGTTTATATCAATCTGTAATTTACAACTTGTTAATGAAAATCCAGAGAGAAAGAAATGGTATAAGGTATTATTTATTGTGACATGTCTGTCCGTTATATTATCACTTGTAAAATTAATTGTTGGATAGTTAGTACATAACACATCTTCAATTAACGGAGGCAATTATCTTAATAAAACTTCTACATATGAAATAGATTTGAGAGGTGGGAAAAAATGTCTGAAATAACATTTTTAGCGTCATCCAGACCTTTTATAATACCAGAGGAAATTCAGGGAGTTAGAGGGAGTTAGGGTCCCTCACCTCATTAAAGCAATAACTCGGTGGGGGACAGGCCCTTTTCACCTCTTTTCACCTATAACGGCATTTTTTGAAAAGTTGTAGTTGGCGCAGATGCTGTGAATATAATACACGCAATGATTTTTTAAGTTTCCAGTCTAACTACTCCAACAATATGGAACTATTGTTGGAGTAATTTTCTCTGGACAATTAATAGAAGCTTATGTTTCGAAATCCAAAATCGTGTATAGCCAATCGACTCACTTGCCTGCGCTAGTTTCAAGGATCAAATAGTGCCTGTTGCGCCCAGGAGTATGGGGGATTGGTCCAAAATGCTAAGCTTCATGAAAATATCCTTTCTTTTCGTATTAAAATCAACGATACCGCTCTTCTTTAAATGGATTCGCCGTCATAGAATAGCCCAACTCCTCCCAAAATCCCGCTTCATCTTCCTTCATGAATTGAATGCCAGTCGCCCATTTCGATCCCTTCCATAGGTAAAAGGAGGCAGGGGGGATAAACCTTAATGGATAGCCATGCTTTGGTGTTATCTCCGACCATTGTTCCTGATTTACATCCTTATAGCGGTACACGAACAACGCATCATCCCCCAATAAATCCTTCAACGGTAAATTGGCTGAGTAACCAAATGGATCCCCGTTATAATAGCCGAATATTTTCACATAATGGACGTCTGGATGAAGCCTTACTTTGTTTACTAACTCTCGCAACGTAATCCCTTCAAACACCGTTCCAAATTTGGACCATGTCGTCACACAGTGCATGTCAATCGTAGAAATCGTTTTTGGTAAATCCATCACTTCAGAGTAAGTGAACGTTTTCTCTTCTTCCACTTGGCCAAACAGTTTAAATCTCCATGTTTCTTCGTTAAACTCATACACTTCCCCTTGATGTAAAACAGGCCATTTCTCTGTTTCGAATTGTCCTGGAGGTAATTTTGCCATGATTTTTTTCCTTTCTATGTAAAAAATAGTATTTGTATGCTTATCTTAGTAAAAATGATACCGATTTCGGGAATTTTTCGCAACTAACTGAAATGCTATTAGTGTGTTTGATAATAGGGAAGGATTCTGAATCAAAACAACGGTATCAATTCGGCAGTCTAAATCGAGATGTTTTCCAAAAAGTAGTGTGCGAACGTACGCCTTCAACTAAGTCATTTCATTTTAAATCATCTATTCTACCTGTTACGATAAAAACAAATTGTTATTTAATAACTTTTTGTATGGGGGCGCATAAATACGATACAAATCAAACATATCCAAGCTCCATCCAAATAGTAAATTAAAAAGAAAGAAGTGGATATTCCATGCCAATAACTAGACCAACAAAATCCATCAAAGAAATACCCTTTTCCGTCCTTGACCTTGCACCCATCGTGCAAGGGGGGACACCTAGCCAATCCTTCCAACATTCGATAGAGTTAGCCCAGTTAACGGAAAAACTAGGCTATAAACGGTACTGGTTAGCGGAGCACCATAATATGCCTGGCATCGCAAGCTCTGCAACATCCTTAGTAATTGGCCATGTAGCGGCACATACTTCTACTATTCGTGTAGGATCCGGTGGAGTCATGCTTCCAAACCATTCGCCGCTGGTTATCGCGGAGCAATTCGGAACACTCGAAGCGATGTTTCCAGGCCGAATTGATTTAGGGTTAGGGCGTGCACCAGGAACGGACCAACGAACAGCCCATGCCCTTCGTGGGGCAAACTACACCAATGGCGATGATTTCCCAGAACAATTAGAACAACTGCAAGCCTATTTCCAAGGTTCGGAAGCGGTACGAGCAATCCCTGGTGAAGGAGCAAATATCCCTATTTGGTTGTTAGGTTCTAGTGGGTTTAGTGCCCGATTATCTGCACAACTCGGGATGCCGTTTGCTTTCGCCAGTCATTTTTCACCTGAAAACACATTACCAGCTCTGGAATTGTATTACGAGAACTTCCAACCGTCGGAGGAGTATAAGGAGCCTTACGCCATGGTAGCGGTAAATATAATCGCGGCAGATACGGATGAGGAAGCGGAACTATTGGCTACTTCCATCAAACAAAGCTTCCTAAACTTAATGAGGAACACACCATCTCAGTTACAGCCACCGGTAAAGAATATGGATGAACTAATGAGCCCGTATGAAAAGGCAGTTTTAGAAAAACAATTAGGTTCCACGATCATCGGAAGTCCTACTACCGTAAAGAAAAAGCTACAATCTTTCTTAGATGAGACGAAGGCAGATGAGATAATGGTGAGCACTATGGTCTATGACCACAAGGCCCGACTCTACTCCCACCAACTTGTTGCAGAAATAATTGGATTATAGGAAAAGGCCACTGAAAAAGTGGTCCTCTTCCCATTTTTCAGTGCATTTACTCTAAAATATGCACCAGTCCGAAATGCAATGAGATGATCCGTTGCCTGCTCTTAAAAGCTTGATTTGGCGGATTTTTCATATCTTATAATTCAAATTCTGACTTAAATTATGAATATGGTAATTTTCTAAGATTACTTCGAACTAGTGTTTCAAATGAACATAAGAATGCATACATGAACATTAAAGAAAAAAAATAGGGTTGGTTTTTAATATATAGTTGTTTTATAGGAGGTGCTTTAATGAAAATCCTTGAAAAGGTTATAACAGCAATACTTTCTGGAATAGTGTTGTCATTAGGTTTAGCTTTCTTGAACGGTTCAATGGAATATTTTATAGTTTACTTGATGTTTTCTTCAGCTATTTTTTTAACTGGTGGTATTCTCTTTTCAATATTTGCCGATGTTATCTTAAAAAAGATTAAAGCAAACAGGTATCTACTTTCTCTTGTAATATATGGTATTGGTGGGGTTATCGTTAATATTTTCTTTTATATAGTGCTTTATAATGAAGGGTTTGTAGTTGAAACTCTTAGTATGTTGTTACTTGGTATAGTAGCCGCTTTATTATTTTTACACATATCGCTATTTACCAAGAAGGTTTTAAAGAATGTGGTTGGTTAAAAGTAATATCGTTGCTAATTGCGTTAACGGGCAGAAAAGTTTATTTTATCAGTTCGACTGGACAGGAATTATTTCACATCAGTAAACAGTTATAGTAGACTCTGGGTGTTAAGAAGCAGTAGGAGGGGATTAGTTTGAAATTTTTTAGTATTATTGCTGTGGGAACCATACTTCTTGTAGGTTGTAACGGGGATACATCTAGTGAAAAAGAGGTCGATCTACCTTTTAATAGTGAAGAAACTGAAGTTATCGAAGATGAAATAGAAAACGTCGATGAAGTCGTTATGACTGAAGAAGATAAAATAAATTTCCTAAACAAGTTCAAGCCTGGACCAGAAGATGAAAAACCGTACAACATTTATGCGTTATACGACTTTCATGTAACTGCTACAGATGAAGAGTTGTATTCAGAAGGCGAACGCCAACTTCAAGTAAATAGGAATTTAGATGATGCTATTTACGAAGTCGGTTGGAACAACTTCAATTTCAACAACATTCCTTTCACTGGAGCTGCAACAGGCTCTGAGGAAGCTGTAGTATTGGAATTGATGAATTTCCTGCTTTTGTGGTATTAGATGAAGATGGAATTGCTTATATTACATACGAAGTTGATGATGTCCTTGAATACGTTGGATACGTAGAACCGAACTAAAGAATAGACAAATTAGTGACTACTTACCTTAATCTCAAGAATGTGAAGAAATATCGTAAAACAAAAGGAGCGATTGCTGAACAAGGGTAGTCGCTTTTTCACGAACGGGGCAGAATAGTTTAATAATCATATTCTTTTTATATATTATTGTTAGTAAAATCTGTTTTGGAGGTTATGTTAGTGAAAAGATTACAATTTTCGAGTTTATTAATAGTCTGTTTTATAATAATGACTGCTTGTTCTTCCGAAAATATTGAGAAAATAACAATTTATGAAATGGAAAATTTTTCAGCCGTTAAAGAAGAAACTGCGACTGATTTTAATATGAAAGAAGAAATAGAGGTATTTCAAAAGGCTTTTAATAGTGCAGTTAAGCAATCAGGGATTGTTAATATGGCTGACCCTAATTACAAAGTTAATTTAGGGGAAAAATCATATTTTATATGGATTAGTGAAGGTTCAGGTACAATTATGAACACAAAGGATACTCATACTATTTATTCTCTTACTAATAAATCAGCAGAAGAAGTATATGAACTAATAGTAAATCGCTATGTTAATTAATTTCACTAACGGGGCAACTTTAACAACTTTAATTAGACACAACAGTAGTGTTGTGATTGTACATAATAGGAAAATATTTCAATAAAGAACCATTAAAATTTATGTAAGTAGGTGAAAGAGTGGAAAGTGATATTTATATAAAAGATACACCAGCTTTAATCTTTTTCGGGTTGGTTTTTACTCTCATTTTCGGACTATGGTTAAAACGAAGGACAAAATCGTTTGATTTTAATAATAGAAGCAAATTCTACTTTCTATTTGATAATTATGAATTAGTCGGTGGATTACTTATTGGTGTAGGATTATTATTTATTGCTATTTTTCTATAAAAAATTATTAAATAACCAACCTACTTCTTATTATAGTTAAAAAAATTAATAGAGGAGTTGTCGTTTCGACAGCTCCTATTGCTTATTGCGCTAACGAAGCGGTAATGTTGAATAAGAAACTACTTATTTTTAGTATAGAGATATGAGTTTAGGACAGGAGAAAATAAACGATAAGGAGGCAACTTATTATGAAGTACTTATCGCTTGTTATATGTTTGCTGGCAATTGTGGGTATGACCTTATTTGGTTGTGGTACTAATAATGAGACGAATAACACCGAAGATATTATAGAAGGTGAAGAAATACAGAATACTCTTGATGGGGAAAAGAAAAGTGTGAGTTCTGATGGGGTTTCCGTGCATAATACTGATGCTAAAAACGATGAGGAAAAGCATTATAGTAGTGAAATAGAGGAAGTAAGAGTTAAGGGAAGGAAAGAACTAGATATAGAAAGAATCTTTATACCAGAAATGAAAGAATTTAAAATGGCTAATGCTTTTGTTTCATATAGTGGAAACGAACCGATGACATTGGATGTACAATATCATGTGGAGCGAGGAGAAAAACAAAAACAATTTAATAATGAAATCGTTATTGAAGAACATAAAGAAAAGCTTGGGATGAAATATCTTATTCCTCCTTATACAAATAATGGGGATATGCATTTTTGGTTTATTTATAGCAAATTTGATGTTCCAGAAATGATTAACGATGAAAACGATGGCATTGAGGAAGAATGGATACAAATAGAGGGAAGTAAAGTGTTGTTTACAAATAATGGTACTGATTATAGATTTTACTTAGATGATGAAAAAGGTCATTATATGTTCGGATACACTATTGACCATTATTCTAAAGATGAAGCCAAAGATATAACGAGTAACTTTATCGAAAAAATCAAAACAGGGGAATATAAATAAGCATGATAGTATTCATTATTAAATCAACGGGTAGCGTTTCTGAAATAAACAGGGACGCATTTTCTTTTTGTGACTCACTGAAGGAAATTAATGTTAAAATCTAATAACCATTATTTAAGTAACTTAGCAGTGTTGTACTTAAAGTAACTGATATGATTACAATTGATAGTGAAATACAAGAACTTGCTGTTGATGTTTCTCCAGAAGATCTCAATGAAAGATTAAAGGATTGGAGTCCTCCAGAGCAAAGTTTAAGGGAAATCTTAGCTAAGTATGCTCGGTCAGTTTCATCAGCTTCAAAAGGAGCAATAACCGATTAATAATAAGCAAGCAGATATAAGCGGGTAGAAAAAGAACCTACCGCTATCGAAATGACCCCATATGAGGAATGAAGAAATAAAATTCTAGCGAGCTTTTATGCTCGCTTTTTCTACTATAGATCAAAATGTTTGAATTTAGATAATATTCATGCAATTCCTAAAAAAACAGGTAGTTAGAACATGCTATGACAGATTAAATGACCTATTTTCGCGTTCAAATTAACGATCTGTTTAATTGTGTGCTAGCTCATGTTATAATGATAAACTTAGGATAATTACGACTTTTGCTCATAATTGAACGGATGCTAAGATAAGCTTCCGCCTAGAGATAAATTACAGAGGTGTGAGAGAATGAATAAACGATGGACAATCGGTAAAATTAAAGAATTTGTTGAGAACAATTCGGAAAGCAAGTTGCTAACGACGGAATATCTCGGTTTTTCTCAAAAGTTACTATTTAAATGTGCATGTGGTAGCAATTTTGAAAAAACATTTACTAAATTTAAAAATAATAACCAACGTAAATGTGACGTGTGCCAACCAATAAAAGCGTCACGCTAAACGTATAAAGAAATTTATATATGTTATAGAAGAAGTAGGCTCAATAGAAACACTCGAATGATCCTGTGAATTTGATATTCATTTTTATATGATAAATTAGATTGGATTTTGGTGGGTGTATAGTTTTATCCGAATTAATAAAAATGAATCTAACAAAAGCCGAGCAGCTCTCGTTAGATTCATTTCAATTATGATATATCACTATCCCTATCTCATAAACTTCTCAAGAAATCTTGTTGGATACTCACTAGGAAGTTTACTTATTTCATCTAGTTTATTCCATTGTTTTTCACTTATGCTCCAGCCAACACTTCCCATATTTTCTTCAAATTGTTCTAGACTACTCGCACCAAAAAAGGGATGTAATTTCTTCTTTGGAATAACCCTCTAAAGAGACGATTGCTTTCAAAGTGGTCGTCTCGTCGCATTTGACTAAATACTGCGTAGCAAGAGTCTTAACTTTTAAATGGCTTTGTGAAAGAATGTCATTAAGCAAACGAAGCAGTATTTTTGAATAAGACTAGTACAAGAAGATCGTCAATGTAGACAAATAGATACCGAAATCCCAATGAAAGAGGGAAGGCATTGTCTGTTAAACTGCCTTCCTTTTTCCTTTGGGGACTAATTGTTTTTTTACTGAGAAAAATCCGTTTTACTTAAATAATTTGCTCAAATTAATTAGTTACTGGGCATAAACTTTTTCTCGGACTGCTTCACACTAAGTACGGTAATCGTAACTAGGATGAGCACCATTCCAAGAAGTTGAATGATAGTCAAATGATCTCCGATAAGCAGAACGCCAAATAATGAAGCTGTCACCGGCTCTACCATTGCGACCATCGAAGCAGTTGTTAGGGCAGTCCATCGAATGCCAATCAAATAAAAAATAAATGAAATTCCAGCACCCACGATCCCTAATAGAAGAAACCATCCTATGTCGCTTGACATCAACACACTAGCTGCTTCATCTTTGTCCGTAAAAAGAAAAAGGATGAGACAAAGTGAAAAAAAAGCGATAGTTAAGGTGGTCTGCGGCTTTTCGATAGAAGAGGCATTTTTAAACCCGAATATAAATAAAGCATAGGCAAGTCCAGAAGCAAGCCCCGCTATCGTCCCTAGAAAACTTACTGACATCGATTCAGTATTGTAGGCACCTGTAAGCAGGATAATCCCAATAAGTACACCAGAAATGCATCCCCATTTAAACCAAGTCGAACGTTCTATTCGTAATAAAAAGGAGATTAAAAGGACGAACAAAGGTGCGGTGTACATTAAAGTAGCGGCAACAGCAATGCTTGAGGCTTGGATACTTACAAAATAAAAAGTGAAATTTCCAGCAACACCAAAACCCGCCAAGAGGGACCATATGTATAACCGAGTAGAGAAGATCCAATTTTGTCTAAAGCCAAAGAGAAACCACGCGAAAAAACATATAAATCCAACAGCCCCTCGGTAAAGTGAGATCACAATAGGATCCCAGCCCTTGTTCATTAAAATAGTGGCAATTCCCCCACTAAAGCCCCAGCATATAGCGGCTAGCATAACCAAGCCTACACCTGAAAATCTCATCGTGTACCTCCTAAAGATAAGTAAGGGTACGAATTTTGATCTAAAAATTTTATTTTATATTGGATACATTATTTTAGTAATTAGGGGTTTATGCTTAATCATTAAAGTTATTAAAAATAAGTTCAATTAACTTTAGTTTTCTTATTGCATTAAAGGGGACTTATTTTAAAGAAGACAACAAACAAAAACAAATTGGTTTGCAGCGTAGTACAAATGTACTGCGCATTCAAACAACATCTATTTGTATTAATAGTCTTAACATTCATAATGAAGGCCTTTGAACTATGGGCACAAAAGAAGGTTAAAAGACCCAGAACCAATCTTAATCAATGTTGGTAGTTTAACTGATCAGAATAAAAAAGGGACCTATCAATTAAATCCTAAAAAGTGGGTGGAAGAATTAAGTCGCAAAAATTAATTAACCGAATATGGTGTCACAACAATTGTAAAATATTAGGTGGATAACAATCATAAGGTAATCTCTTTTGTGACTTTAACAGATATACATCTTCCACTAAAAGGTGCTCAGTGGGATTACTATTTTCCATATATGATCATGTTAGAGGAACAGTTTAATTAGCTATGGACATCGCAATTAAACGTTGATGACGATCATTACGCTTATTTCATTCACTGCGAGCCTAAATATGCGTTTTGGGACTCTTCATTTTCAGTTAGATTGACTGCTTTTATAATAGCATCATACAGTTTTTATATCGAGCAAATAGCTAGAACCATGCGTTCCCGCGAGAGAAGAAATAGAATAGAAACAAAGTGCATTCCTTGTTTCATTTGAAACCTTTTGTCAATTAAACACGTATTTGTATATGAATCTATAAAAATAGAAAGGGGTCGAGAATGTGGAAGCGATGATTTCAGTGAACAAGATCGGAAAATATTTTAAGGACAAGAAAGTTCTTCATGAAATTTCGTTTGATGTACATAAAGGAGAGATTATGGCGATCCTTGGGCCAAATGGTGCAGGAAAATCAACGACGATTCGAAATATTATGGGGATTATGTATCCAGATGAGGGGGATATTTCCTTTCGACAGCATCAGGGTATTCCACGGAATAAAATTGGTTATTTACCTGAAGAACGTGGATTATATAAAAATGTAAAGGTCATGGATATCCTTTTATATTTGGCCGACCTGAAAGATTATCCAGTAAAAAAAGCCAAGCAGCGCGCATTAGAATACTTAAAAAAATTTGATCTTGAAGGAAAAGAGAATGTGTTAGTAGAAGAGCTTTCAAAAGGGATGGGGCAAAAGGTACAATTTATTGCTTCGATCCTTCATGAGCCTGAACTATTAATTTTAGATGAACCATTTTCAGGGTTAGACCCAGTAAGTCAGGAGTTATTTAAAGACGAAATTCGTCAATTAGCGAAACAAGGAACAGCGATTTTATTATCATCCCATCAAATGAATTTAGTAGAAGAAATGGCCGATCGGTTGTTTATGATTTATAAAGGGCAAAAAGTCATCTATGGCACGATGGATGAGGTGAAAATGGAGTATGCCAACTTTAAATGTACGATTAGAGGTCATAATGAGCGCTCGGTGTTAGAAGGGCTACCAGATGTGGAACGGATTAAGCAAAGTGATAATACGTCGATTCTCTATTTATCTAAACGTGTTCATCCAGCAACGTGGCTAAAAAGCTTACCCGATGATGTGTCTATTCAAGAATTAGTCTTTGATCGAATCACACTTCATGAAATATTTATTGATGTGGCAAATGGAAAAAATTTAATGATGGAGGCAGGTGAGGTGGATGCATAACACGTGGAAGGTTGCTAGATGGGAGATTAAAAGAAATATGAAAAATAAAACCTATTTAATTGGGTTATTATCTACTCCGATTATTTTTATTGCCTTTATGTTTTTAGGTAGCTTGTTTGGTAGTTCAAGTACATATGATGAAAGAATGACTCACGTTTTGGTCAATGATCAAGTAGGAATTTTCACTGAACTAGAAGCAGCAGCAAATGAAAGTGATTTAAATTGGGACATGGCTCAGACGGACGTGACAGAAGCAGAGGTGTTAGCGGAATTAACCACTAAAGAAGACACGGCCTTTTTATTTATTAATGAACGAGGAATCAATGAAGGTTTGGTTTCTGTTTATACGAGTGAAGAAATCGATGTATTCTTTCATAATCAGCTTCAAGTTTTAGCAGCGCCAATTCAAGCAATGCAATTGCAAAAGCTTGATTTGTCTGTAGAAGAGTTAGCACCTTTTTTACGTGGTGTTACATTTATGGATGAAACGATTGCGGAAGAAGAAATCGGAGCAACGGAAGGCGAAGAACTAGAAGCCTCAGATAGTGGGAATTTCATTGAACGGCTCGTGCCTGGAGCATTTGCTGGATTTATCATGATTTCCATTGTATTTACGGGTATGGCGATTTTCCAAAGTGCCTCACAGGAGAAGAAGGATAAACTGGCAGAAATTATTTTATCCTCTATAACACCTTCTGAATTAATGCAAGGAAAAATTGTCGGCTATTTTGTCTTAGGTGTGATTCAGTCAATCGTTTCGATTATTATTGTCCTACCATTCTTAATAGGAAGATATGATTTACCAATAATAGAATATTTATTCGTACCAGAATTAGTGGTGTTACTTACGATTTCGGTCCTTGGCTTCTTGTTATTTGCGGCCATTTTTGTAGGAATTGGAGCGACGATGGAAGACATTGGGACAGCTGGGAATTTCCAAGGGATGGTTATGATGCTGCCATTTTCACCAGCGATCTTTATTGCTCCGATTCTAAATGACCCGAGTGGCTTATTTGCTCAAATTGGTAGCTACATTCCTTTTACTAGCCCTGGGGTGCTAATTCTGCGCCTGACTTTATTAGAAGAGTGGCCATGGATGGAAGTAATCATCGCCATCGCAATTTTAATTTTGAGTGTTTGGTTTTTTATGAAGCTAGCAGGAAAAATCTTCAAGGTCGGTATTTTATTGTACGGGAAAAACGCAACACCAGGCGAAATTATTAAATGGCTGCGCGTGTAGTGTTAAATAATAGCTTCAAAGCGATGAGGAAAAGGAACTGTCAAAACAACAGTTCCTCCTTTCCACGCACTAGAGGTCAGGCACCATTATTGCTGTTTCATTTGTTCTTCTCTTTTCATTGAATAAGACAAGAGGAGGTCAATCTATGGAAAGTCGACAAGTAGAAAAACTTGAAACCCTACTTAAAGAACTTAGGAACACTGTTGATGAGCAGGTTACCAAAAAACTTGAATTGGAAATGTGTCATAGAATCGTTGAAAAGGTGAGTTCCTTTTCATCTACGTGTGAAAAATGTGATCAACACTTGATGGATTTGGAAAAACATTTAATCCAACTAAAAGGTGAGCAAGCGCAGCTTGGAGAAAACGATTTTAAACTTCATAAACAAAAGATAGAAATCATTCGATCTCATCTTATGAAACAACACAAGTTAGTGACCAGTGGGCATTATTTGAGTATCTATATGTCTATAGGTACAAGTTTAGGTTTGGTATTTGGACTCGTTATATTTGATAATATTGGACTAGGATTACCACTCGGAATCGGAATTGGTGTAGCGATCGGCGCAGGTTTAGATGCAGATGCAAAGAAAAAAGATATGGTCTTGTAACTTATGAGGATGTTAACACCATATCATGCATGGAGTTCATTAACTCATTTTCGTCCTTTAAAAGTTCGATTTCCTCAAAAACATGAACGGTTATGTAATTCCATGTTGGTACTGCTTTATTCGTCTCATACCAAGATGGAGATATATAACAGAGGGCTATGAAAAACAGCTAAAACCGTTTGGTCTGTAATATCGTTCCATTGAGGATTTGCCTTGGCAAAATGTCCATATAAGTATGTGTTCTCTTTGTTTAAAGTTAATGTAAATGAGTTGTAAATGGCATTCCGTTGTGTTGAAAAAAAGGTAGCAAAACTATACTTTTTTATAATGTCGTAAAGTAAGTGCTGAATTGATAACATCAAAATGTGTCGGAATATACATGAGATGTTTCTACTCTCAAAATTTTTCTTCTTATTACTCTACTAAAGTACAAATTCTCTCTAAGATCCCTCAATAACCTTCTTAAAATATTCAGGGGAATGCACTTTTGCTTATTGAAGTAAAGGAGCAAGATAGTGGGAGAGTCCAGAATAACCTTTATTCATCTATCGGGACACTTATCATTTGATTACAATACAAGGAGGTTTTAACATGGACTTTGTCTGGGCGATTGCACCTCTCGTAATCGTGGGAGGAATTGTAATATTTGTAATTTGAAGGCTTCATCACAAATATAAACAAGGTACCTTAGGTAAGAAAAAATCAGAAGATGCTCAATTTATATTAGATAGTTTAATACCACTAGGAATGCTTTCCGGTTGTTCTATCGGAATCATGTTGAGCATGTTTTTTTCCATTCCTCCACTAACTTCCATTAGTTTAGGAGCTGGAATCGGTTATTTATTTGGCTATTTTACTTATGAAATTTATGGGAAGAAAGCAAACAATTATTAACTGGGAGCGATCGTTGAGTAAATGCACGTTTCTATTTCAACTAAAGCGTTAGTTCAATAAGAAATTAAATAAAGGACCAAACATAATATACATCTAAAAAATGTTGAGGGCAAAGTAAGAAATATTATGATAATGAAATACTCACCGTAGACGAGGCCATCCCTTTTTTGGAAAAACTGATTAGGGAAAATTATTAATTTGTCTATTAACAGAAAGAAGGTAATGAAATGGAACTACTATTTTTAATTTTGATTTTTGCTGGGATTTATGGAGTATATGATGCCATAAGAAAACTTAACAATAATGTCCTTGAACAGACAGAGGAGCTTAAAAAAATACGGGAAGAACTGAAAGAAACTAGAAACAAGTAGGTTTTATTGTTGAACAACCGTTTTAACTGCGAACCTTATTAGAGGAGAAAGAAAAAAATCTTAGCATTAGTACAGGAGTGATCATCCATGCAAGTTCAAGACTTAACCATTCAATTTAAAATAATGGAGAATAAG
Organism: Alkalihalobacterium alkalinitrilicum; assembly: GCF_002019605.1. Classification (NCBI taxonomy): domain Bacteria; kingdom Bacillati; phylum Bacillota; class Bacilli; order Caryophanales; family Bacillaceae; genus Alkalihalobacterium; species Alkalihalobacterium alkalinitrilicum. Next base: position 672,372 of record NZ_KV917368.1, read on the forward strand.
GAAAAAGCAAAAGGAATGTCTGCTTATATGAAAAATCATTTTGAATTTTTGGGAATTCAGACTCCAGAAAGAAGAAAGATTACTGCCCAATTATTCAAAGAGTGGCAAGTCGGTAAGAATCCTATTAACTGGAAGCTAATTTTTGATCTTTGGGAGCAGTCCGAGAGGGAGTATCAATATGTTGCGGTTGATTATTTAAAGAAATCCCAGAAACACTTATCTTCTAGTGACTTAACACAGGTCAAGGAATTAATAACTTCAAAGTCATGGTGGGATACAGTCGATTTAATTGCAAGTAATGTGGTTGGGTATATTGTTATGAAATTTCCTGAACAAGTTAAAGTAATGGACCAGTGGATTGAAGATGATAACATGTGGGTAAAAAGGACAGCCATCTTGCATCAACTTTCCTTTAAGGAAAATACGGATGAAGAACGATTGTTTTATTATTGTGAAAAGCATGCAAGTGAGACAGAATTTTTTATCGCAAAAGCTATTGGTTGGGCATTAAGACAGTATGGGAAAACCAATCCACAAGCGGTCATTACTTTTGTTGAAAAAACACCGCTGCAAAACCTTAGCAAACGTGAAGCACTTAAACATTTGAGTTAAGTAGTTGAGGGGGTAATGTTATTGATTATAAACAGTAGTAAGTGGTTTGTTTTAGTAGTAATGTCTGTTGTTGCTCTAGGGATTAGTTATTTCTTATTCTATGGAAATTCTCAAATGACAAAAAGTATTGGTATGGGAGGAATGATTATAGAAGAAAAACACCACTATATTGAGCCAGGACAATATTTTGAAATGTGGATTATTGGATATAACGCTTATGAAAAGGAAGAGACTCGTGAGCGTTATAAAATATTCATCGAGGAATCAATGGTTTATAACTTAATTGAAGAGGGCGAAGAATACATGGTTTCCGCTACATCATTTAGAGAAGATGACGAATTTGGTTATGTTTATAAATTGGAGCAAATAAGTAATCAAGAGGAGTATCAGTTGGCAGGTAAGGGACGTATAAAGGAAGTGCATTAGAATGCTGTTAAACAAACGATGCTTCAAGAAATAATACAAGTAACGTAAATGAATACAAATTAATCAGATTTAATGAAAATTTTGAAGAACTAATAAAGACACTGCAAGAAAAATGATGATGTGGGAGAATAACCTTTAATTGAGATTGTTGCTGAATGTCAAACGCCTTTTCTTATTAAAGTAAAAGAAGCGTTCCTGGAATAATGAACGCTTTTGCTATGTCAATAAAAAGGAAATTAATGTTAAACTAAAGATGAAGTTTAGCGAAAAGTCCTTATTTTACGAATTGCTTAACTTTGGAAATTGCTTTCTCCTACTTATGTAATGAGCAAATAAGTAAATGCCAATTTGTATGGGTACAGAATAGCTATATTTCCATTTTAATGTTTGATAAATTTGAATCCATTCAAAAAAGGGTTCAGCTAAATATGAAGTGATTAATGCAAACGAGATTGCTTTAATCACTGGGCTAAATCTTGGCTTGATTTGTAACAAGATTATTATTGCAACTGGCATTAGGCAAATATCCCAAGGGACATAGGTAGGAAGGATAGGAATTACACTAAATCTGTAATGCCAGAAGCCTAGTTGGTCTCCTAAAACGTCAAGCATAACAGAAATAACCATAACAGTAACCCCAGCATATAATAAGCGGTCACTACTTTTCTTATCCCTCACAATAAACCAAATAATCCAAGGAACAATGCTTAATCCAATTCCTAACCACCAAAGACCAGAGAAAAGTACATAGTCTAACCAAATTTGTATTTTTTGTTGAATCAGTTCATGAATTTGATTAACATTTTCATCAATGGCTTTAATAACTATTTCTTTCTCTTCTATTTCTACCACAACAACTACACCCTCATAATGTACTTTGGAAATTTTCAATTCCTAGTGTGCTTTACCCTCGTTTAATAATCTAGGGTTAGTATATATAAGAATCTTTGGTATTAGTCACATTTACCTAATAAACTTCAACTAAATGGTGTTCTGAAATAAAACAGGGATGCATTTTCTTTTTGTGACTCAAAGAAGGAAATTAATGTTAAAATCTAGATAACCATTATTTAAGTAACTGAGCAGGAAAGTTAATGTTAAGTATTTTTTCAAATATCTAGCAGGATAAAAAGGTGAAATAGATAATTAGGAGGCTAACACTGGAAGTTTTATATTATTGAATATGCAGAACAGATGGAGGTGGAAAAAGAAAAGTTGCTTAATGAACACGAGAAAATGAAAGAAGATATCCAAAGACTATCTTTTGAGGTAGATGAATTGAAATCAAAAAATGATTAGATCCTTCTAGTGCTAACGAGCAGTTTACTTCAATAACAACTATATTTCATTTGTTAAGCTATCGGTTTTGGTGTGGGTGAAGGTATACGCTCTTTGCTAAGGGGAAGAGAGTTTGGTTTAATACAAAAAGTGTTTTGTTATGGTAGCTAAATATGTCTGTGACCGCTTAAATAAATGGATTATTTTATTATTTCTGGACACTTTAAAAAATAATAAAACAACACTAATCGAGGGTAGAGTTCACTTATGGCATCAAGACGGCACGTATTATTCAATCTAACTATAATTGTTATTCTATGGTTATCAATATTATTTTTAGGTAAGCGTAATATCAAACGATATTCTTTAGCAAGTATTATTATAGGTATTTTTGAAATTATAAATCATATATATGGTCACCTACGGAAGTGGTGGAGTTTTTATGACAAGCCAAAATCATTTACCAGGGATAAACTTCCTTTTGACATTAGTCCTTACATGCCCCTTTCGAGTGGATACTAAAATTTTCGTATGGAAACTTTAAAAAATTTGTATTACTTAATGCTTTTGCTAATGGATTTTTTGCGTTTCTTTTCATGCCTTATCTGAAAAAGATTAAAATCGTTCGATTAAATCGATTAAATTATTTTCAATACTTTATATATATACACTATAAAGCGTATTTTTTATATGGAGTACAGTATTTGTTAGAAAAGGTACGGTATACTGATAATGGATTAAAAGCCTACACAACTAATGGAGAGCGATAGCGTAATGCAGTTATCGCTTGTTCTGCTAACGAAGGAGTCTTCAATAACGCGAATATTAATGAAATATCTACAAATGCTGTTATATAGGTGATGTTTTGTGTGGTTGAATATATGGAGTGGGCTTATTATACCAGTAGTTTTGGGAATGCGGTTGTTTAAAAGAAATAAGGAATTAGTTTTGAAAATATTTCCCTTCGTGTGGGCTTTATCAACCCTTGTTAATTTATGGGGTAATCATAATAGACTTTGGATGGTGAAACCCAAATTAAAAAAGAGGCAATACCTAACAAAAATACCTTTTATTCTAGGATTATATCCGACTTTAAGCGTTTTAATGGTCTATTTAATAAAAAAAAGAAAGAATAAACTTTGGATTATAACTTTTTCCCTAACAACGTTTGCTGAATTTTGTATGTTGGTCTTTCGATGGGTAAGGTACGAGAATGGTTGGAACATAACAAAGACATTTTTCTCATATCTAATACCTTATTATTTAGCTTATAGATATTATGCTTGGGTAGGTTCTGATGTGTAATTCTTGATAAACTTCTGGAGCGATTGTTATATCTTGTGAAAGGTAATCTTCGACTAATGGGTGCGTTTCTGAAATAGGGAACGCTTTTGTTATGTAAAAAAAGATTAATCTAAAGCTAAAGATCAGGTTGTTAAATGAGCTTATGTAAAATAATCAATTATCAACGTATACGGCTATCTTTTATTTAATGGCTACAGATAGAGATACCTATCTGCAATTTTAGGGATTATTATTGGTAGCGGAAGTATAAATAGGCTATATAAACTCAAAACAAATACATAGTTATTTGGTCAGTTTAACGGCGAGCAACATCAAAAATTTCTAACGATGAACTTGGTTACTTATTTAACTAAGTCCTTTTACTAGACTCAAAATAATATCTGTGTGTATTGGTTGATAATGTTAAAATTTACGTATCCAGTAACGAATTTGAAGAAGTATTAAAGTTATTTCATAAAAATGAGGGGGACTTTTAATTAAATGAATAAATTGAAATGGTTCTTGTATTTGAGTGGAGCCTCGTTAATTGTCATTCCAACATCTGTAGTTCTAATGTCTGAAGATGTTACATTCAGTGCAACTTTAAGTAATACAGTAATAAGCTCAGCAATTATATTAGTCATACTTGGGAAAATGATTACAATATTAGAAAAGAGAAAAGTAAACAAAAGTTTTGTACCAGATATCGGAGCAGTTATCGGATTATTTATCGTATTAGTCCTCAGGCTTATTTAACGAAAAAAAAGGTTGTTTCATAATATCTTTTTAACGGACGGGGGGCGTTTGTATAGGAGCTGTTTCAAAGGCAGTTTCTTGTCTTCTTATTTGTTAAATGTGCAAACACAAGAAGAACCTGGGTACCAGAAGTTGGAAGGGATGTTACTTTATCCAACTGTGCAGCAGAATGTAACTTTATCATATAACTTTCATGGGCACCCATTGAGTATTAAGACGATTAATTTAAATCAAGACTGGGAGCTGATTCATCGAGATTTGTTGTTAATGATTGAATGAATCTCGGGATATAGAAAAAGGTCCTACAAGTAGGGAATGATAAAAGCAGTAGAATTTGAGCGTAAGAAGGAGTGCACCATGCTAATTCCTGTAAATATTAATCAACACGGTATACATGATAGTGAGTCCGAATTAAAAAAATTAACCTTTAAAGAACTGGGGATTAAGGAAAACGATATCGAAAATTTTTTGAAGCACAACTTAGATTTATTAGTGGGTGATGAGGAAAGTCTTTTAATTGTAGGCCAGCAAGTTCGAAACAAGCAAAATGGTAGAAGTGACTTAGTGGCGGTAGATGAAAAAGGAAATCTGGTGTTAATTGAAATTAAAAGAGACGTTGAAGACATACGTAATCGAAAAGAACCGTTCGAAATTCAAGCCATTCGATATGCAGCGAATTACGCTAAAATTCAATCAAAGGATCAATTAGTCAATGATGTTTTTGTTCCTTATTTAGAAAAGCAAAAGGGAACGAGTGACTCGGTGTTAACGACGTCAGAAAGAGCGAGAAGAATTTTAACCAATTTTCTCGTGCAAAACGAAGCTGGTCAGGCTTTTAACCGTAAACAACGAATGATCCTCGTAGCATCTGAATTTGATGAACAAACTTTGTCGGCATGTGCGTGGTTAATAAGCAACGGGGTTGATATAAGTTGTTTTACGATTGAGCCTGTAAAGTTAAATGAGCAGTATTTATTAGATATCACAAAAGTACTACCAGTACCACACCTCGAAGATTTCTATGTGGAAGTTCAAGAAAACCATAAAGTCAGAAAATCAACGAACTCAATGTCAACAAACACCCCAAAACAATTCCTACCACGGATGAATAAGTTGTTTGATTGGGGTTTACTTCGTGCAGGTGATGAAATCATTATCAAAAATTTTGAAGATTCTTCTGCCATTGCGCTAAATGAAAAGGAAGTCGAATATCAAGGAAAAACAATGTCCTATAACCAATGGGGACAAACCGTTACGAGCTGGAGCTCAATCAACATCTATGAATGGACCATCCCAGTCGGTCAGACGAAAACGTTACATGATTTGAGATTAGAGAAGATGAGGACGGAAGAAGAAGAGATATAATAAACTAGGTATTATGTTTCGAAATTTTTTATATACTGGCGAAGCTATTAAGCGAACTCGTTCCAGCAAACTGGAACATCGGGGAAATTTGAAGAAGGTTGAACCTTGTTAAAAGAAAAGTATAATCCTGATGGCTACAATATCGGAATCAATTGTGGAGAAACTGCGGGATATAGGACTTTCCATGTACATGTTTACTAAATTCCTTGCTATGATGGAGATATGGAAAATCCACGTGATGGAGTTCGAGGGGTTATTCCAGAAAAGAGGGTTTATTAAAAGAAAGCTTTTACATAGTAAAAATTTGTAGGACTGTCCATTTATTCGAGTTTTAGTGTTTTTGAATCCCAAACATATTCTGCATATCCTCATCATTAGAAATAGTGCCTTCTAAGTCAACTTCCCCAAATCGACAAGTCACAGTGACTTGTCTGGTTTAGGTACTTTTTGAATTCTAACAGTGACAAATATGACCGTACATCATAAGAAGTAATCTTTAAGTCTATGAGCAATTCTCATTATTAAAATTTGTATGTATTCTATTGAATGGGTATCGTAGGTGAAACGCGCTTAACTTCTATGTATGGTGAGTCTAATTGAATTATATTAGCTAGTTCGTTCAAAATTGTTTTTGTAGTTTCATTATTTATGTCGATGTGGTTAAAACTCAAATCGGCAACTTTAAGGTACTTACATTCTGTTAGAACAGAAATGTCAGAAATTTGGTTATTACATACTTTAACCCACTCTAGTTTTGGGAAGTTTTTTAGTGGACGGATATCTGTTAACTTATTGCTGCAAATGAAAAGGTGTTTCAATTCGCCTAGATCTTGTAGTGGTTCAATGGAATCAATGCTGTAATTAAAGCCAATGGCTAATCTGTTTAATTTTTTTAGGTTTTTTAATGGCCTGATATCTTTGATGGGATTGTTTCCGAGTTCTAGTCTCTCAAGAGTAATCAACTCAGCTAATGGTGAGAGATCATCAATAAGGTTATCATGCAAATATAATTCTTTCACATTTTTTAGCTGTTGAATTCCTTCCAAGCTATTAATGGCTAAATGGCCTGCATGAACTACCTCTAGTTCGTGCAAGTTATTAATGGTTAATGGTACATTCTCTATTAAACCTATTTGCTGACGTATCGCCTGTTCAAGGTGATAATCTTTAAATAAGACATTACTCATATGAAACTCACTCATATTTCCACGACCTTTCATTAATTAAAAAAATTCCTATGATATGGTCTATTATACTATTATATGGTAATATTTAATAGGAAATAAATACTATCAAGGAGAGTTGAGCCCGTATGACAAAAAACAGCGCAAAATCGAATGTAGGTAAAAAACAGTTCGGAAATTCTGTAGACTCTTATTTTGAAAACTTAAAAAGAAAAGCAAACAACCAGAATAAGCAACTAAAATCAAAGTCTATGAACCAAGCAGATAGCTTTGGTCAATGGCGAGAAGCTGACGCATTTTAATATGGATCAAGTGAAGATGAAAGAAAGTTTTCTTTCATCTTTACTTTTTTGCAGAAAATATAATATTTCAAAGCTGTCTAGCTCCAGCGGCCAGCGTCTAGCGCTTTTCTTAACTCAACTAATTCCTGAAAACAACATAAATGAAATTATATAAGGAGAATTTTTATGCAAGCATTACTACCTAGAGCTGTTCATTTACAACAAATCTACTTTATTATTACACGAACATGTAATTTATTTTGTTCTCATTGTATTCGTTCTTCTGGACCCGATGTAAAAGATACAGTGACTCAAGAAAATGCATTTATTGCAATAGATAAATTAGCACCACACGGTCAAAAAGCGTTGATGTTTATTTCAGGAGGGGAGCCGACATTGCACCCCAACTTTCAAGAGATTGTGACAAAGGCCTGTCAATCCTTCCCCAATGTGATGGTGAATACGAACGGACTTAATCTCCACGCCTTAAAAGAAGCTTGTAGAAGAAACCCAAGCTTAAAATTACAAATCTCGATCGATGGCTCGATGGAAAGTCACAACATTATTCGAGGTAAAGGAACCTTCCAAAAAACAATGGGAAACATCCGAATCTTAAGTGAACTCGGTGTAAAAATTACAGTAGCTACGACTGCTGGGCGAACCAATGTTGACAGTTTTACTGTTCTTGACCAACAGTTAATCAATATACCTTTTCATACTTGGACGATCAAAAGAGAAGTCATTTACGGTCGGGCCTCTCAGCAGAACTCACTTTCAACCGATGACTGGAATGCTTTTGTTGACAGTGTACAGGAAACCTTCACAAATAAGAATAGAATCTTTATACAACCGATGTTTCATCTTTCTTCTTTTAGTGATAATGCACAACATCAACAGTTTTATCCCGATCAACGAAACTGTGGAACAGGTCGGTCGAAGCTCTATATTAATCCTGATTTAACCGTTTTCCCATGTGCTTGTCTTGAAGAGCTAAATATAGCAGATTTAAAAACGGATGATGCTCAAACGGTTCTTAATCAGATTGGTTTACTACCGATAGAACCTCAAGAAATGTCACCATGTCAATCGTGTCCTGTCAAACAACAATGTATGGGTGGCTGCCCAGGAACATCATTTCATACTTATGGAGAATTTGGTATTGGGGATACACGTTGTACAGCAATTTCTGATTTAGTAGGAGAATCATTATGTTAACAAAATGGTTAAACGGAATAAAAGCAGAAGATTTTTTTGAAGGATATTGGGGAAGCGAATCCTTTCTTTATCAGCTAAATGAAGAAATGCGGGTACCGTTTACGGTAGAAAAATTTGAAAGCATCCTTTTTTCAGGTCAGCTCCATTATCCCCAATTAAAAGTATTTGATGATGGCGGTGTCGTCGATCTCCGACTTTTTACAGAGTCTAATTCTAAAGAAATCAAGGCCAAAGTTAGTGAGGAAAAATTAGTTAAAAACGGGCTATTAACAGGAAAAACGTTAGTGTTAAATAATCTGCAAACGCTTGACGTGGAAATGATGGCCTTTGCAAACGAACTGCAGCAAATGTTTGGATGTAAAGTAAACATTAATGCTTACTTTACGAACGGTCCTGCAAGGGGCGCCAATGCCCATTATGACTTGCACCATATTTTTGCTGTCCAGCTTTTTGGAGAAAAGAAGTGGGGCATCGGTTCGCAAATTGTGGAATCACCAAACGCGGAGTACACACCCCAACCTCATGAAGATGTTTCTTTTGAACAAAGTCTGGTCTTAAAGGAAAACGAAATTTTATACATGCCACCAGGAATGTGGCATACGGTCGAAACCGAGAATGTTTCGTTACATTTAGCGATCGGACTCCAGCCACCAAACTGGTATGCTTATTTACAAGATCTGCTCCGTCATGCGATGAAGGAACATCCTATATTACGATCTGATCTTCCTTTTACGATCGAACAAGACCGCTGTAATTTTCAGCAAGACGTTGGTGAAGAACTTGATATACTTGTTGATATCATCCAAACCGAAATTCCTTCTTACTTAAGTAAGCAACAATCGAGTATCAACCCGATTCAGTTTTTACCAAAAGGGCAGATTAACGGGAATCCAAATTGTCAATTTGAAAATAAAACGATCACCCAAGCATTAAGTGATATATGGTCGATCGTTTCTGAGCCTATGTCCATGTATATCCGTGGAAGTGTAACGAAGCCAAATAGAACGCATGAACCATGGGATCTAGACATTATTGTTATTCATACTGGAACTTTGAAGTATACGAAAGACCAAATCCGAGAGTATATTCATGAAAAATATCAAAAAATCCCTACGATTGATTTAACGGTGATTCCTCTAAAGGAAATGAATGATGAAAAATGGCTCATGATTCGGATGTTAATTTTACAGCAATCTCTTCATTATTACGGGGAGCCCATAAAAGAACAACTAGAAAAGCCAGTTGTTACAGAAAAGACACTGGGTTTTGTCAAACAACATTTCCAAAAAACAATTTATTCGAAAATCGATAAGCTTGAAAAAATAGGTCCAACGATCTCAGAAGAGGAAAGGTGGACACGAACAAGAACGATCGCCAAATCAGCTTTAAGATGTATTGGTGTTCATACTTTGAAAGAGCAAAATGAATTACTTCGAGATCCTATAGAATGCCATACGTTGATTCACGAACACTTTCCCGAATTGATCAAGCCATCGAATACGATGTTAGAATGTATAAAAGGTCGGACAGTTCCATTAGATGAATTTCTACAGGATGCTAGAAGTTTAAGCAAGAGGTTGTTGCAATATGACAGTTGAAGGAAAGAAGCTTCCTATTTATTATTATCCAGGCAGATTAACGAGTCAGATTGCTGATTACATAGGGAAACATGTGAATGGGACGTCTCAGATAATTGAAATGAACGACTTATTAAATAAAGAAAATGAATCACAAGCGGACGCTAGCATACTTATTTTCCCCATCCTAGGTGATGTAAGGATACCTGATGTAATTGAAAGATGTATTGGTAGAAATAAGCTCCCAAAACGAGTGGAAGTTTGTGTGATAGGGGATTATGATAAGGAACCGATCTCTTGTGAAGTAGCCAATGAAACTATTAGAATCCTAGCTCAAGAAGGTTATCAAACCCTTATTCCACCTTTGTTACTCGATTCACCTTATATCAATTATGAAAAAATAGCTCCATGGTTAGACCAAGCCATCAATCATGAAAAACTAGCTACTTGGAAACCTCAACAACAAGACCAAGCCATGCCTGAGATAAGGCACCCTGCATTCGATAGGATCATTGACTTATTGCCTGTTATGCCCAGATATAAAGTAAATCAAGCAGGCAAGTGCATGATGTTATCACTGGAAACCTGTGCAGAATATCCGAGAAGCATATATGATCAGCTTACTCGAAATGAATTGCAAAAACTAGAAAGGTATATAAATGATCTTCATGAATTAAGAGAGCTTAGGATTCCCTACGCTAACATACAGGAATGGCCATTTAAGGCCAATTCCTTTCAACAAATCCAGGCTTTAGATTTAAGAGGAAGTCGTATGGGGAATTATCGATTTCTCGAAAATTTTAAACAATTAGTAAAAATTAATTTAGGAGCAAATGATTTAAAGGAAATCCCTCTACCCATTTTAGAATTACAGAAACTACAAATTTTATTTATCTATAAAAATGCAATTCAACACGTTACGAAAGAGATTCAAAAGCTTCCGCAATTACGCTGGTTATCAATGTATCGTAATCGAATTACTACGTTACCAAGAGAACTTGTAAATTGTTCAAAGCTAGAAACTTTAAATGTCGGGGCAAATCCCATAAGGTACTTACCAAGCTTTCCGCAGGTTAAGTCATTAACCCTTCGAAATTGTCAGTTACGTAGATTACCTATAAATTATAACGAATGGCATTCTCTTGAACAGGTTGATCTAGCTAAAAATGATATCCAAGAAAAATCAAATATTCTCCAAACCTTAAGACTCGAGCGTTAATAAATAGTACATTGCGTATCAATTTCTTTACTGCTCGTATTATGTTTTGAGCTTAAAAAAGACAAACGGTAGGCAAGTAAACCCTTGAATTAGGTGATTTCTGTTAAAAAACACTAGTCAAGTAACAAGCTGTTAGGAATTAAACCTTAGACAAATTTAGTATAAGATCTATTTCTAGATGCAAAAGTTGAGTATTGAATTACTAAATAACTATCCATTGTAAATGGGGTGTATCATTGATTGATGAAATTAGGAATTGGAAAAAACGTGAAGGTTCGATAAAGGAATCAGTATGGCTATCAGAAGGTGTTCAATTCTTTCGAAGATTAGTGGATGAAAATCCCAAAAACAAAGAATACAAGACGGAACTCGCAAGGCTTTTAATACGGAGTGGTACCGATGAAAAATTGAAGTATGTTAACTTAATGAATGCTAAGCATTTATTTGAAGAAGTTTTAGAGCTTTTCCCTAACAATGGAGAAGCATTTTATCGATTAGGACACATCTTTTATGAAAATGATGAATTTGAAAAATCGATCACATATTTTACAAATGCAGTCAGTCAATCTTTGTCTGAAATACGATTATTTCGAGCATATTGTGCCATTTCTAAAGCCTATTATCACCTTGGTGAAGATGAAAAATCCAATAACTATTTACAAAAGGCGATTGAGGTGGATAAAGAAAATAATTTCACCAGTGAAATTAATGAGGTTAGAAGTTTAATTACGCAATGTGGTCATCTCAGAAGACTTGTTCGATATTCAGATGGAATCAATCAATTTCTTCCAGTAGAAGAGGCAGAAAAGTTACGCATTGATGCCGATTCCGATGGAGAAGCCGTATTAGATTTAAGTCATTTTCACCCCTCATTTATTGGTCCGATAGATGTAGTTCCATTAGAAAGAAAAGAAGCAGAACTACTAAGTTACTTAATTGAGCGGGATTATAAATTTGTTAGCAAGGAAGAGCTTTTCAATGTGTGGGAAGAGGACGAGCAACCAGCAATAAAAACAATTGTGAGCTATATTTCGACAATTAAGCGAAAGGTAATGCCCTGTCTACCAGTAAATAGTAACGAAATGATTACATCCAAGAGAGGGATGGGCTATCGTTGGACGTGTTCTATTCCGACTAAGATAATAAAACAATTATAAATTAAGTCATTTGAAGGTTGGGGGAATCCCAACCTTTTCTATTTATAATCAAGTTAACAAAATTGAAGGAGTGATAAATGATGATCAACGTCTTTGTTTATGGAACGTTGCGTAAAGGAGAAGCAAATGCCAAACTTTTAAAAAGTGCGACATGCATCGCGGAGCAGTGCTGGACAAATGGATTATTATATGACACAGGATATGGCTATCCAGCTATGAAACAAGCACCATTTTCTCGAGTATTTGGTGAACTGTACGCATTATCAGAAGCCGATTTAACAAGACTTGACCAACTAGAAGGGTATACAGAAGGTGGTACTAATAACTTATATGAAAGAATTGAGCAAACCGTTTACACAGACAAAGGCACTACGATTGCTTACATGTATGTGGCTAGTAAAGCTGATTTATTACAAAGGAAAATATTAAATGGCGATTGGAAGGAGCACAATCTTTTGTTAAAGCAAAGTGGTACTGTACTTTATTTTGCCTATGGAAGCTGCATGGATCAAAAACGAATCGGTGACGCAGGGGTCGCTCATCATTTCCGAAACATGCTTGGAGTAGGTCTATTAACGAACTATACTCTCAGGTTTACTAGGAAATCAACAAAAGATAGAATGGGGCGCGCTGATATCGTTGAAGAAGGTGGATATGTTGAAGGAAAAGTTTATAACCTTCCTATTAGAGTTTTAGAAGAATACTTGTATGGCCGTGAAGGCGCACCAAAAGCATACCGCCCTACATTTGTAGAAATTGAGATAAACGTAAAGAAAGTTCAGGCGCTAACCTTTGTCGTAACAAAAAAAGAGGAGGAAACGGCCCCTCCTCAATGGTATAAAGAGGAAATTCTTCGAGGTGCAGAGGGTTATTTAACAGTAGACTATATTTCAAAAATACAAAACCATATAAATTCTTTAAAAAAATCTAAGCTAAAAATTGGAGGAATGTAAAAATGGCTACTTTTACTTGTCAAATTCTTATTGGGCAGAAGCATTCGTATGACAGTGGAATCATAAATATATCCCATACTCTTTATTTATCAGAAAATAGCAGGCCCGCATGGATACTATCACCAACAGAAAAAGGAGATACGAACGAGCAAATTCAACAAAAAACAACGTGGATTCCGACACTAGAAAACATGTTAGAAGATGCATTAGTCATGATTGGACTGTATGTATTAAAAGATAAGCAGCTTATTGCGTTGGCAAAACAGTATGTTCAGCACCCGAATAAGGACTTTATTGAATTGTATAATGATGTTAATTCTGTAGGTTTACAAGAACTGTATAAACAAGCTAGGAAAATAGAAAGTTCTCATAAAATTATGATATCTGTATTTCAAGGTTCATCCATATTACAGCAACTCTCAGTGTTGAAAAATTATCAAAATGATATCGAAGTATGTCAATCTATTTTCACGAAAGAGTTCTCACTTTGGACTAGAAAATTTGAGGAAACCGGAAGCTTAAATGAAATTTAGTGGTAGTGACCTGGCATCGGTTTACCATTCTGACAAGGTCCACAGAGAATAACTTTTGGCAGCTGACCATCTATCGGTTCAATAATGAAAGGGAGGTGAGGGGGTTCTACGCAAAGCATTAACTCTTTGCGAAACAGCCCCTAGTTTTTTTTGTCCAGTGGTAAAAAACAGTAAATTTTAATGAAAACTAAATACAAAATTAATATATTAAGATCTCTAACAGTGTTATTATCAAAATAGATTCTTGAATAAATAGAAATTAAAAGAAGGTGTTATGAATAATGGAGAAAACTTTTGCTGCTCACGACAATGAAGGTTTCTTTGTGATAGTCAAAGCAAGTTCGAAAGGAGAAGCTTTTGAACATATTATTAAGTTAAAAACTAAAGATGAAATTTTGATAGATCATATAACCGAATTTATAGTAAATGGCAGTTTATTAGAAAATTTTTATATGGATGAAAAAGGTTATTTTCTAGATGACGACACTGGTGAATTTGTAGAAAGATTAAATCATATGAGCGAGCAGGATCTAGAAGAATACATAGATAATTGCATTGAAACAAATGTAAGAACGTTTTGGGAGGACAAACAAGAATTCGCAGAAGAATACTTAGACGAACTAAAGAAATCTAAGGGATACGAAACTTATGTTGGTAACTTCTCGGATGATTTTATGTTTGATGCTGTCAGAAGAGTTCTGATTAATACAAATTGGATGAATGATATTGAGATTGTTGAAGTGGATTTTACTGAAAAAAAAATTCAAATTATCTCTCAATCGTAAACCTCATTAAACTATGAAGCTTCGATTAATGTAGATACGTAATGACAATATTTATGATAGGATATTTATAGAATATCCATTTATAAGGTTGTGGAAAATTTGAAAGAAGACCAATTAAAAAAAGTAGCTATTTGCTGGAGTGGTGGGAAAGATAGTTGTCTTGCATTATTTCGTGTACTAAAAGAAAACTATGAGGTTACGTGTTTAGTATCTATGGTTTCAGAAAAAGATGCTCGAAATCACGCACATGGCATCCAGTTAGAAATTTTAAAATTACAAGCTAATGCATTGGGATTGCCTCTACTTTTGGTTGACTCTGCAGGGAAATATGAGCTTTCGCTAAAAAGGACCCTTTCCCGCTTAAAAGAGAAATATGGAGTAGAAGCTATTGTATTTGGGAGTTTATATTCAAAAGAAGATAGGAAGTGGAATGAGCAAGTGGCAGTTAAATCAGGAATTGAGCCTCTTTTCCCTGTATGGATTTCACCAACACAATCTTCGAAACTTCTTTATGATTTTATATCCCTCGGTTTTCAATCTGTAGTTTGTCGTGCTTCTACTAAGTTTTTTGACCGATCATGGGCAGGAAGATACCTTGATTGGAATTTTTATGACGAGATCCATCAAACCGATAATTGTGTTATGGGTGAATTAGGGGAATATCATACTTTTGTTTTGGACGGACCAATTTTTCATAAGAAAATTGAAATAACTAAATCAGATGTTGTTTTGAATTCTGGATTGTGGTCATTAGATATCCAAACGTGTCAATTATTGGACAAAGCTTAGTTGTATTCTAAAATATTACTCTTAGGAGTGATCAAATATTAAGACTGTTACAAGCAATGATAGCATAACTTTGAAGCAAAGGGACGGTTCTTACAGGGGACAATCGGAAGTTGTGCCTTCTCCACAGACACTGTTTATCTCGACAAATTTCGAATTGTCACAGTGACATTTATGCTATAAAAATCTATTATAATCATTGTAGAGGTGATAATATGGACAAGCAAATTCTTGATTTACTCACAGAAATGAGTAAAGAAATGAAAAGTATGAAATCAGGCATTTTTGATTTTAAAACAGAAATGAAAAGTATAAAATCAGACATTTATAATTTTAAATCAGAAATGCATAATCGATTTGATACTATTGAAGCAAAACTAGAAGGTGTTGGTGGACAGTTTGAATTAACCAATGAATCAAGAATAATTGACGTTGATTTTATCGCCGACAAGGTTAGTAAACTGGAGAGAGAACTTTACATTCTAAAAAATAAAAATAATAACTAAGAGTGCTTTATGCACTCTTTTTTGTTACACACTGAGGGGGGGTAGGTTCCAGGCTCTTTTCACCGTGAAACATCGCTCTGGAACAAAAAAATTCGAGTAGTCACTGTGACAATATTATTAAAGGTTAATAGTGTGTATCATACCAGTTTCTTTTTAATGGTCATAGCTTTTATTTAGTTATATTGAATAGAATACTTTAAAGAGTAGATTATATAAATACATTAGTTTAGTTGAGCGTGGCTTAAATTTATTTTTCATAAAAATATCTTTGGCTGGGTGGGGTATGAGTGTATCAGCATTTACATCTAAATTCAAATGAGCAGTTGTATTCGTGATAAGGATATTGTTGCACGGCAGGCTGGAGATGAGTTTATTATATTATCAACCCAAAATAAATCTTTCTTCTGGATTTGTAATAGGTGTTGAGGTATTGTTACGATGGAATCATCCTATTTTTGGTTTGATTTCACCAGATGAATTCATCCCGATTGCAGAAGAAACTGGATTAATTATACCATTAGGAGAATGGGTGATCCAAACAGCTTATCAACAACACAAAAAATGGGAAAAATTAGGATTTGCTCCAAATAACTTATGTATCAATATATCGACTCGCCAATTTGCAGGACCAAATAATAAAGAATATTTCCGATATTTTGAAACAGTTAGATTTTAATCCTCAATATTTAGACTTAGAGATAACAGAAAGCGTTGCAATGTATAATATGGAAGAGGCTGTAACAAAGCTACATAAATTAAGAGGAATTGGGATTAAGTTGGCATTAGATGACTTTGGTACTGGATATTCTTCATTAAACTATTTAAGAAAATTTCCAATTGACCAATTAAAGATTGACCGTTCATTTATAAATGATCTACTAAAAAATAAACAAAATGAAATTATTGTAAAATCGATAATATCCATTGCTCAAAGTCTAGGAATGTTGGTTATTGCAGAAGGAGTTGAAACGAAAGAACAGGTAGAATTTTTACGCTCTCAAAATTGTGATATCGCACAAGGGTATTATTTTAGCCCTCCTGTTCCTATTAATGAAATTGAAAAAATCTTAAAAAATAGTTTGTGAAGCACTTTTTAAAATGGACATCGGCTAAAAAATAAAAGTTTTGTAATAAATACAGAAGTCCTAAAATTTATTTAAAGTCCAGGGAGTGTTAGCCTGGACTTTACGTGAAATATCAATTATTTATAAATTCTCAAAAAATGTAAGGAGATTTAGTTTAATGAATAACAATACATCCAAATTTCGAAGTTCTGTTTTTAATGATATAAACCGTGCCCCAAATCGTGCAATGATACGGGCAATGGGGATTAAAGATGAAGATTTTAATAAACCTTTTGTAGGAATTGCTAGTACATGGAGCGAGGTTACCCCATGTAATATGCATATTGATGAATTAGCTAGAAAAGCAAAAAAAGGTGCTTTAGATGCAGGCGGAACTCCTTTTATTTTTAATACGATTACAGTTTCAGATGGTATCTCTATGGGGACAGAGGGGATGCGGTTTTCCTTACCAAGCCGTGAAGTCATTGCAGATTCTATAGAAACAGTTGTCGGCGCTCAGAACTACGATGGGGTAGTTGCAATTGGGGGATGCGATAAAAATATGCCAGGGTGCATGATTGCAATAGGGCGTTTGAATTTACCTGCCGTTTTTGTTTATGGGGGAACTATTCGACCAGGGAATGTAGATGGGAAAGACATTGATATTGTTTCTGCTTTTGAAGCAGTAGGAAAATACAATAACGGAGATATTGACCGTGATGAACTTCATAAAATTGAATGTCATGCTTGCCCAGGAGCTGGTTCATGTGGGGGGATGTACACAGCGAATACAATGGCATCGGCGATCGAAGCTATGGGGATGAGTTTACCTGGAAGCTCATCAAACCCAGCAGAGACCGAAGAAAAATTAGAAGATTGTATAAAAGCAGGAAAAGCTGTTATGAATTTATTAAATAAGGGAATTACTCCTAAAGATATAATGACGAAGAAAGCGTTTGAAAATGCTATAACTGTTGTAATGGCTCTTGGAGGGTCAACCAATGCTGTCCTTCATTTATTAGCATTGGCTCATACAGTTGATGTAGACCTTAATTTAGATGATTTTGAACGTATCCGTAAAAAAGTTCCTCATATAGCAGACCTAAAACCAAGTGGTCGTTATGTAATGGAAAATCTATCTGAAATTGGTGGAGTACCTGCCGTAATGAAGTTACTTCTTGATAAAGGTCTACTTCATGGAGATTGTTTAACAGTAACCAGTAACACAATAGAGCAAAATCTATCTGAAATTCAACCTTTAAAAGAGGGGCAAGAAATCATCTCCTTTGAAAATCCAAAACGTGAGACAGGACCATTAGTTATTCTAAAGGGTAATTTAGCTCCTGATGGTGCATTAGCAAAAATGTCTGGTTTGAAAATTAAAAAAATAACAGGGCCTGCTCGTGTTTTTGATTCAGAGACAGATGCAACCAATGCTGTTCTAAATAATGAGGTCAATCCAGGAGATGTCATTGTCATTCGATACGTTGGACCTAAGGGTGGACCTGGAATGGCTGAGATGTTATCAATTACAGCGATTGTGGTCGGTAAGGGTTTTGGAGAAAAAGTAGGTTTAATTACAGATGGTCGATTCTCTGGAGGAACACATGGATTAGTAGTTGGTCATATCTCCCCTGAAGCACAGGTTGGTGGCCCAATAGCATTAATTAAAGAGGGAGATATGATTACAATTGATAGTGAATTACAAGAACTTGCTGTTGATGTTTCTCCAGAAGATCTCAATGAAAGATTGAAGGATTGGAGTCCTCCAGCGCAAAATTTAAGGGGGATCTTAGCTAAGTATGCTCGGTCAGTTTCATCAGCTTCAAAAGGAGCAATAACTGATTAAGGAAGCAAGCAGTTATAAGTATGTAGAAAAAGAACCTATCTCTGTCGTAATTACCCCATATGAGGAATGAAGAAATAAGATACTAGCGAGCTTTTATGCTCGCTTTTTCTACTATAGATCAAAATGTTTGATTTTAGATAATTTGTCTTTCAATATAGGTATAAAGTTGTTGCATAGCACAACGATTTCATGCAATTCCTAAAAAAAAACAGGTAGTTAGAACATGCTATGACAGATTAAATGACCTATTTACGCGTTCAAAATAATGATCTGTTTAATTGTGTGCTAGCTCATGTTATAATGAGAGACTTAGGATAATTACGACTTTTGCTCATAATTGAACGGATGCTAAGATAAGCTTCCGCCTAGAGATAAATTACAGAGGTGTAAGAGATTGAATAAACGATGGACAATCGGTAAAATTAAAGAATTTGTTGAGAACAATTCGGAAAGCAAGTTGCTAACGACGGAATATCTCGGTTTTTCTCAAAAGTTATTATTTAAATGTGCATGTGGTAGCAATTTTGAAAAAACATTTACTAAATTTAAAAATAATAACCAACGTAAATGTGACGTGTGCCAACCAATAAAAGCGTCACGCTAAACGTATAGCAAATAAACGAAGTGCTAGTTTCTATTAAATAGAAGTTGGAGCTACTTTTTTAAAGGAGTATCTAACGGGGAGCGGCTCAATTGAAACACTCGAATGATCCTGTGAATTTGATATTCATTTTTATATGATAAATTAGACTGGATTTTGGTGGGTGTATAGTTTTATCTGAATTAATAAAAATGAATCTAAACAAAAGCCGAGCAGCTCTCGTTAGATTCATTTTCAATTATGATATATCACTATCTCTATCTCTTAAACTTCTCAAGAAATCTTGTTGGATACTCACTAGGAAGTTTACTTATTTCATCTAGTTTATTCCATTGTTTTTCACTTAAGCTCCAGCCAACACTTCCCATATTTTCTTCAAATTGTTCTAGACTACTCGCACCAAAAATAGGGGATGTAATTTCTTCTTTGTTTAACAGCCAATTTAGAGCGACTTGGACAGGGGTTTTATCGATCTCATGAGCTACTTCTTGTACAGCTCGTAAAATCTCGAAATTTTTATTATTTGCTCGGTATTGCCAGCTGGATTCACCTACGCCATGAGACAATCTTCCAGCGGTAGGTGTTTCTCCTTGTTTATATTTCCCCGTTAAAAATCCACCACCAATAGGAGCCCAAGGGATGACCCCAACGTTTTCTTCTTTACAAAGTGGCAAAATTTCTCGATCCATTTCACGAGTGATAAGACTATACTGAGGTTGAATCGAAATAAACCGAACAAGATTATTATAATCGCTATATGATAAGGCTTTCATCATTTGCCAAGCTAAAAAGTTAGAACAACCTATGTATCGAACTTTTCCAGAACTGACTAAATCGTCTAACGTTCTGATCGTTTCTTCGATAGGAGTAATATTATCCCATACATGCAATTGATAAAGATCAATATAATCTGTATTCAATCGCTTTAAACTTTGATCTACTCCTTCCAGGATCCGTCGACGAGAATAACCAAAATCATTCGGATGTGGACCTACTCGCATCCGTACCTTGGTTGCTACTACAACCTCAGAACGCCGGTCTTTAATTGCTTTTCCAACAATATTCTCAGATTCCCCGCCAACATATACATCGGCAGTATCGATGAAATTACCTCCTAGATCAAGGAAGTGATGAATCATATTAATGGAATCTGCTTCATTCACCTCTTTACCAAAGGTCATTGCTCCTAAGCAAAGCTCAGATACTAACAAACCACTTTTTCCTAACGTCTTGTATTGCATCTTCTCTCTCCCATCATTTTTAATAATCCCAACCTCTTTATTTATTCGGTACTTTAGCAAGTTATTCCTTTAAATCAACAAAGGGAATTGGTGCCCAAACATGAGAGTGTTTTTTGTGGAGTATTGAAACAAACAGTTAAGGCTCATTCAATCATTCACATTCAAATATTGTTATTAACAATCATAACGGGTGACTGACAGGCACCAAGCCCTCAAAAATGTCCCATAGAATGATAGATTGATTATGACTAAAATCCTTCTAGTGATAAAAGATATAAAACCATAGTTTTGAGAATCAAAAATGTTATAAAATTTGATTGATTATCAATAATATCAGTCTTACGCAAATGGGGAGATTGTGGAGTAACTCTGTATTACGTTAGTAGACGGATACTGCGCAACAAATAATTTCGTTTATGAAAGAATGTACTTTATTAAAGAGGTTTTATTCGTATCAGGCTTCGGCGGTTTGCTTTTGAATAAATAAATGACAACAGCAATTAAAAACACCCCAAGGAACAAATTCAAAATCTCTTGTTCCCCGTAATGATCCAAGACGAAAAAAGCACCGATATGTCCAAACAGCGATGCCGACAAAATGACTAGTAATGAGCGCCAGTGAATGTGTTTAAACAATTGTAACGCGATGCAAAGTGACAGCATAAGTGCCAGCGAGAAGCGTACTTTCCTTTACCATAAACAATAATGGTAAAAAGCTCATAGCGATTAGTCCAAAACCAAAGCCGCTAATCCCTTGGACAAAACTTCCAAAAAATAGTACTAAAAATATGATGGCTAACTCGATTACTATAAAATAGAGAACCTTTCATTATTAAAGTAATACGTATCATAGGTCGGTCTATCCAGTAGTTATAGGTTCTATTCCCTGAATGATTAGTTAACATGACGAGATAGAACCTGTTTATATTTTTAGCTCGGAATTGTAGCAGTCTCTCTTTCTTCTTTTTTTGCGACTACTGTTTTACTCGTTTGCGAGCCTAAGATAACCCCAGTGCCGATGAAGAGAAACCCGATAATTTGCAGCAGTAGGATTGGTTCATTCAATACAAATACGGAAGTAATCGCTGCAACGAGTGGAATTCCGTTCATGAAAATCGCACATTGACCAGGCCCAAGGATACTAATCCCGCGATTCCAAAGCATGTTCCCGACTCCAGTTGGAAAAACGCCGACATAGAGCAGCATCAGCCAGAGTAATATACTTGTTGGCAGCTCACTCCAACCTGCCAGTGTTTGTTCCCATACGACTAATGGTAAGTAGCAGATAGAGGAAAGGGCATAGGCGTATAAGCTGATGATTGCCGGCGGGAACTTGATGTCCGTCGCCTTTTTTATAAAGATGAAACTGAGACTAAATGTCAACAACGCTCCGACAATATACAAATCACCGATGTTAAAGGATAGAAGAATTAAGTTTTGGATAGACCCTTTCAATACGACGAGGGCAACTCCAAAAAAGCCGAGACTAATTCCAAGCATTTGTTTCCAGTGTAAAGGTGCACTAAAGACCAAATACGAGATTAACGCAGTTGCTAAAGGGGTTAAACCCATAATCAGTGAAGCATTAGTCGCTAACGTATATTTAAGCCCTACTTGGAATAATGCGTTGTTAATGATAACACCAATCACAGATGCACCTAAAACATAAAGCCATGTTTGTTTATTTCTAGGCACAATATGAAGAAACTTTCGAACAATCCACACTAAAACAAGCGCAGCAAAAAGGTTTCGAAAGAATAATAGAGTCCAAAAAGGGAAGCTCTCAAGCAATATTTTTGTAATGACGAAATTACTGCCCCACATCATAATGACGAGTAACAGTATCCATTTTATCCGTGTATCATTCAAGTCATCATCTTCTTTCAAATTAGTAGTTTAGAAATTGTAGCTTAGTAGCGAATAAAAGTATTTTAACACAATGTTAAAGTATTTCGTACTACGAAATACATGGAAAGAAAAATATGGTTGAAATGTATACGGTATAGGTCTTGTATTCGCTTAAGAAATTTCCCCTTCGGGGTGGT